>DAIMIK010000014.1:0-35466 GCA_036722795.1 Acidimicrobiales bacterium
TGCCGTTGGCGATCCGAACCCTCCGGGCCCCGTCGATGATGGCCGGGTCCACCCGTTCGGCCGGCGTCATCGAGCGGATGATGGCCTCGATCTGGCCGATCTGCCGGTCGTCCACGGCCGAGGACGCCTGCTTGAGGTCCTTGGGAACCCCGGGCAGGAGGGAGAGCATGCCGGAGACCGACCCCATCTTCTTGACCTGTTGGAGCTGCTCCAGGAAGTCCTCGAGGGTGAACCGGCCCTCGATCATGGCAGCGGCGCCCTTGGTGGCGACGTCCTTGTCCATGGTCCGCTCGGCCTGCTCGATCAGGCTGAGCACGTCCCCCATCCCGAGGATGCGGTCGGCCATCCGGTCCGGGTGGAACTGGTCGAAGTCGTCAAGCTTCTCGCCGGTGGAGGCGAAGGCGATGGGCTTCCCCACCACCTCCTTGACCGACAGGGCCGCGCCGCCGCGGGCGTCGCCGTCGAGCTTGGTCAGGATGACGCCGTCGAGGGACACCGCCTCGTCGAACGCCACAGCGGTCGACACGGCGTCCTGGCCGGTCATGGCGTCGATCACCAGGAACGTGTAGTGCGGGTCCACCGCCCCGGCGACGTGCCGGATCTCGTCCATCAGGTCGGCGTCGATGGTCAGACGGCCTGCGGTGTCGACGATGAGGACGTCACGGCCCAGGCGCCTGGCCTCCGCGAGCCCGGCCGCGGCCACCGCCACCGGGTCGGTCGGCTCGCTGAAGACGGTGATCCCCGCCTGCCCCCCGAGCACGCGGAGCTGCTCGACGGCCGCCGGCCGTTGGAGGTCGGCGCCGACCAGCAGGGGGTTGCGGCCCTGCTGCTTGAACCACCGGGCCAACTTGGCCGAGGCGGTCGTCTTCCCCGAGCCCTGCAGGCCGGCCAGCAGGATCACCGTCGGCGGTCGGCCGGCATAGGTGAGCTTGAGCGTCTCGCCCCCAAGGATCGCCACCAGCTCCTCGTTGACGATCTTGATGACCTGCTGGCCCGGGCTCAGGTTCTGCGAGAGCTCGAGGCCGACGCAGCGGGCCCGCACCGCCTCGGTGAAGGTGCGCACCACGCCGATCTCGACGTCCGCCTCGAGCAGGGCGGTGCGGATCTCACGGAGGACCTCGTCGACATCGGCCTCGCTCAACCGCCCGCGGCCGCGGAGTCGGGTGAGGATGCCCTCGAATCGGTCGGTCAGGCTCTCGAACATGGGTTCCTCAGGCTACAGGACCGTCGGTGCGGCGGCGTCCCGCCCCGAGGGCGCCGCCGGGCGGAAGGGACGGCCCGGGGCCGGGGATCAGAACAGCGCGTCGACGAAGGCGGCAGGGTCGAACTCGATGAGGTCGCCCACCCCTTCGCCCAGTCCGACCAGCTTGACCGGAAGCCCGAGCTCGCGCTGGATGGCCACCACGATGCCGCCCTTGGCCGTTCCGTCGAGCTTGGTCAGCACGACTCCGGACACCTCCACCGCCTCGAGGAACACCTTGGCCTGGATCAGGCCGTTCTGGCCGGTGGTGGCGTCGAGCACCAGCAGCACCTCGACCACCCGGCCGGGCGGTCGGTCGGCGACCCGCCGCATCTTCTTCAGCTCCTCGATGAGGTTCACCTTGTTGTGGAGGCGCCCTGCGGTGTCCACCAGCACCACGGCGTACCCCTTGGACGCCGCCCGCTGCACGGCGTCGAAGACCACCGAGCTCGGGTCGCCACCCTCCGAGCCCCGCACGATGTCGGCGTCCGCCCGCGACGCCCACATCGACAGCTGCTCGCCGGCGGCGGCCCGGAACGTGTCGCCCGCGGCCAGCAGCACCTTGGCCCCCGAGGCCGACATCCGACTGGCCACCTTGCCCACCGTCGTCGTCTTCCCCACCCCGTTGACCCCGACGAAGAGCCATACATCCACCGAGGGGGCCTCGGTGCCGTGATGCCGCCCGGAGCCGGGCGGGGCCAGTTCGGCGTCCGCGGTCGACAGCATGGCCACCAGATCGCCCTTCAACGCATCGACCAGGGCGTCGGGGCCTACGATGTCGCCGCTCTTGACCCGGGCCCGCAGGTCGCCCACAAGGGCGTCAGCGGCGCCCATCCCGACATCGGCCCGGATGAGCGCCTCTTCGAGGTCGTCCCAGGTGGCAGCGTCGATCCTCCCCTTGGAACGCACCGCCCCCAGGTAGCCGGACAGGAGGCCCCGGGCCTTGCCCAGGCGGCTCCGATAGGACGCAGGCTCGGCCGGCGGGGCCGGTTCGGCCTCGGTCGGGGGGGCTGCTCCAGCCTCGAGGAGGGGAGCCTCCCCCCGCTCCTCCTCGGCGATCCGGGTGACATCGGCGCTGCGGGCCAGTTCGAGATCGGTAGGAGCGTCACTCGCCACCTCGCCGGAGGGCACGTGGCCCTTGGTCCCCCGCCCCCGCAGCCGCATGCCCACCGCGACACCGCCGGCCACCATCGCCACCGGGATGGCGATTGCCAGTCCGATCACCACGTCGGACGTGGCCGCCACCAGCTGGGCATCGATCAAGGCTCTGCGCCCCCCACCGGCTCTGCGTTGGCCCATTGGTCGCCGAAGGCCGGGGCCGGGACGGCCGGCGCGGGGCCGACGGCGGCCACCGGGGACCCCCCCTCGCCCCGCGGCTCCGAGCCGAGGTCGGGACGGTCGCCCGGCCCATGGGCGGACCCGCCCGGGCCGGGGCCCTCCACCCGATCGCGCGGGACCTTCTGGCTGACGACCTTGGACGAGCCCCCGGGGGCCATTGTGACCCCGTAGAGCGCGTCGGCGGCTTCCATCGTGCGCTTCTGGTGGCTCACGATGATCAACTGCGCCTCCTCGCGGAACTCGTGGACGAGGGAGAGGAACCGCAGGAGGTTGACGTCGTCGAGCGCAGCCTCCACCTCGTCCATGAGGTAGAAGGGGGACGGACGGCTCCGGAACACGGCGAACAGGTAGGCCAGGGCCACCAGCGACCGCTCGCCGCCCGACAGCAGCGACAGCCGCCGCACGTTGCGGCCGGCCGGACGGACCTCGACCTCCACCCCGGTGTCCAGCAGGTTCTCGGGGTCGGTGAGCGAGAGGCGCCCAGTGCCGCCGGGGAAGAGTGTCGTGACGAGGGCCGAAAAGTGCTCCTTGACGTCGGTGAAGGCTGCGTCGAACACGTGCATGATCTCCTCATCGAGGGTCCGGATCACGTGGTGCAGCTCGCGACGCGCCCTGCGGACGTCGTCCACCTGGGCCTCGAGGAACTGGTGACGCTCCCCCAGTTCGGAGAGCTCCTCGAGCGCCAGGGGATTGACCGGCCCGAGGGCGGCCAGCTCTGCCTCGAGCTGCTCCACCCGGGAGACCGGGCCGACGCCGTCGGGAAGCTCGGGCCGCGGCGCCACGACCGCCTCCTCGGGGCTGCACGCCAGCTCTCGGCGCAGGGCCTCCACCACCGACTCGCGGCGGATCGTGATCTCGACCAGGTCCAGTTCGGCTTTTTGCAACCTGCTCCGTGCCGCGGCCAGCTCGTGCTCGCCGGCGGACCGGCGGCGGCGGAGGTCCTCGAGCCGGGCACCCCCCGCCCGCAGCGCCTCCAATTGGCGCCGGTGGCGCTCGCGCAGTTCGGCCAGCGCCGAGTCCAACGTGGCCTGGGCCGCTCCGACCACGATGAGCAGACGCTCAACGGCGGTGGCGTCCGCCTCCAACCGCCGGCGCCGCTCTGCTGCCTGATGGCGCTCCTCGGCGTGCCCGGTCAGGCGGCGCTCGACCTCGGACAACCGCTCGGCCAGGACGCGGCGGCGCTCGACCAGCCCGGCCGACCGCACCTCCCACTCGCTGCGACGGGCAGCCGCCTCGGCGATCCGCTCGTCGATGCGGCGGCGCTCCTGGCGCGCCGCGGCCACCCGCTCGGCCGCTCGTGCCCGCGCCTCCTCGAGCGCAGGCAGCCCAGAGAGGAGCTCGGACAGGCGGGCGTTGTCGCGGGCGATCCGTTCCTCGAGTTCGGCGTGGTTGCGGTTGATCTCCTCGAGCTCGACGCTCAGCGGCGACCGCTCGTTGGCCACCCGCTGGCGACCGGCGCGGGCCGTCTGGTGGGCGACTTCGTTGCGGTCGTCGGACCGGACCGCCTCGGCGGTGGCCTCCCGGGTCGCCTCCACCTCGGCGCGCGCCGTGGCCCGCTCCACCGCGGCCCCGGCCGCGGCCACCTTGGCCACCTCCGCCCTGGCCCGGGCCTCGTCCACCACCACGGCGGTGACCACACCTCCGGCGGCCCGCACCCTCCACCCGGTGGACGAGAACCGGTCACCGTCGCGGGTGACCACCACCAGGTCGGGTCGGGCCAGGGCCAGGTCGATCGCCTCCGACCAGCCGTTCTGGGCGCAGCAGGAGCCGGCCAGCAGCGTGTTCAGGAGGCCATCGAGCCCCCGGAGTCCGCCCCCGCCGGACCGGGGGCGCACGTGCCGGCGGATCGACTCGGTCCCCAAGGGGGTGTCGGCCCCCCCGGATGGCCCTCCGGCAACGGAGAACACCGAGGCCGAGGCCTCGGTGAGGGCCAGGACCGCCCCGGTGGCCCCGCCCTGGCGGAGCCTCGACAGAGCGGCCCGGGCCGGCTCGCTTCCCGAGACCACCACGGCGGCCAGGGACGCCCCGGCAGCGGCCTCGAAGGCATCCTCCCAGCCCCGGTCCACCTCCACCAGGTCGAGCAGGGTCCCCACCACACCGTCCACCCCGGCCAGCAGCTCGGCGCCGGCTGCGCCCCGCGCCTCGTCGAGGGCCCGCTCGAGGGCGTCGGCCCGGGCGATGGCCCGGGCCTGTTCCTGCTCGGCCTGCCGGAGCGCCTCCTCGGCCACCTCCAGCCGGCGGGTGGAGCGACCGTGGGCTGCCTCGGTCTCGGCCACTACGGCCTGCAGCCGGTGGCGGGCCTGCTCCGTCTCGGCCAGGCGTTCGCCGAGCTCGTGGTCCTCGCCCTCGAGGACCGCCGCCCGGCGCTCGGTGGAGGCCAACCGTGCCATCAGCTGGTCCAGTGACCGCCGGTCGCGGTCCAGGGCGTGCTCCAGGGAGGCCACCTGCCCCCGGGCCACGGTCACCGCCTCGTCCGCCTGGCGTAGCTCGGTGCCGTCGCCCCACGCCTCGAGGTGGGCGTTGAGCTCGGCGGCCATCGCCGCCTCGACGCTGACCAGGGCCTGCAGCTCGGGAGCGAGCGCCTGGGTGTCGGCCTCTGCCGCCTCGAGCTCCTGGCCCAGATGCGCCCCTTCTGCCTCCAGGGTGGACACCACGTCGGCGTCGGCGGCGGCGTCGAGGGCCCGGGCCAGGGACCGCTGCCGCTCACGGAGCACGCCCGACAGCCCGCGTGCCCGCTCCACCATGCCCTCGGACCGCCCGAGGGAGGCGGCGAGGTCCGACTCGCGCTCGGCGGAGAGCTCGTCCACCGTCCGCTCGGAGTCGGCCTCGAGCTGCTCCAACGCCCGGTGGAGCCTCGCCTCGGTGGCCCTCAGCTCCTCTTGGAGCTTCCGGCCCGCGTCGTGGCGTTCGTCGAGCGATCGCAGCTCCGATCCGGCCACGTGGAGGCGGACCGCCCGCAGCTCGTCGGACAGGCCGGCATGGGAACGAGCGGCCGCAGCTTGGCGCTCCAGGGGGCGGATCTGGCGTTTGACCTCCCGGACCAGGTCGAACAGGCGCTCGAGGTTCTCCTCGGTCGATGCCAGGCGTCGCTCGGATCGCTCGCGGCGCCGGCGGTACTTGAGCACACCGGCCGCCTCTTCGATGACGGCACGCCGGTCCTCGGGCCGGGCCTCCAGGATGGCGTCGAGATGGCCCTGGCTGACGATGACATGCTGCTGGCGCCCGACCCCGGTGTCGGACAGCAGCTCCTGGATGTCGAGGAGCCGACACGGTGCCCCGTTGATCGAGTACTCGCTGTCGCCCGACCGGAACAACGTCCGGGTGATGGTGACCTCGGCCAGGTCGGTGCCCAGCTTGCCGGCGCTGTTGTCGATGGTCAGCGACACCTCGGCCCGCCCCAGCGCCGGGCGGCTGGCCGTACCCATGAAGATGACGTCCTCCATCTTCGACGAGCGCACCGTCCGGGGGCCCTGGGCGCCTAGCACCCAGGCCACCGCATCCACCACGTTGGACTTGCCGCTCCCGTTGGGACCGACCACCACGGTGATGCCGGGCTCGAATTCGAGCACCGCGGGGTCCGCGAAGGACTTGAATCCCTTGAGGGTGAGTGACTTCAGGAACACCGCGCGCTCACCCTATCGGTACCCGCTGGATGGCGCAGGAATCCCAGCTCACACCTGGCAATGGTCGCAGAAGAAGGTCGACCGGCCGCCCGACCTCACCCGGACGATGGTGGCCCGGCACCGCCGGCAGGCCTGGCCCTCGCGGTCGTAGGCCTGGTGCTGGCCCTGATAGTCGCCCACCTCGCCGAAGAGGTCCCGGTACTGCTCGTCCGCCAACGAGGAGCCCCGGCGCTTCACCGCCTCGGTCAGTGTCTCGACCATCGAGCGGTAGAGGCGGCGCACTTCCTGGGAGGAGAGCGAGTTGGAGAGGCGGTCATAGCGCAGCCCGGCGGCAAAGAGGATCTCGTCGGCATACATGTTGCCGATGCCGGCCACGAACTCCTGGTCCATCAGGAGGGCCTTCAGCCCGGCCTTGTGGGAGGCCAGCAGCACCCAGAACTTCTCCCAGCTCATGACGTTCTCGAGGGGGTCGAAACCGAGGTGGGCGAGCTCGGGCAGGGCAGTCTGGCCGTCGACCGGGGCCGCCGAGACGAAGAGCTCGCCGAAGGTGCGGGGGTCCACGAAGCGGAGCTGCCCACCCTGGGTGAACGTGATGACCGCGTGGGTGTGGGGCGCCTTGGGCTCCTTGGCGCTCTTCACCCGTTGGAGCTGACCGCTCATCCCCAGGTGCACGACCAGTGTCTGCCCGTCATCCAGGCCCAGCAGCAGGTACTTGCCCGCCCGTTCGATGGACTTGATGGTGTGGCCCTCGAGCTGGGCGCGGAACTGCTTGGCGCTCGCATGGCGCCGGACGGTGCGGCCGTTCCGCACCTCGACCGACTTGATCTTCCTGCCCACAACCTCGCCCTGGAGGTCGCGCCGGATGGTCTCAACTTCGGGAAGCTCAGGCATCCCCTCCGCCTCTCTCAACCTCCAACGATCCGCAGGCCGCCTGGGCGGCCACCTGCTCGGCGTCTTTCTTGGATCGCCCCTCCCCTGTGCCGAGGCGCTGGCCAGCAACGTACACCGTGGCCAGGTACCTCCGGGCATGGTCGGGGCCGAAGCCCTCGACCTCGTAGTGGGGAACCCCACTGCCGAGGCGCACCGACTCCTCCTGCAGGCGGCTCTTGTGGTCGGACTCGCCGGGCTCACCTACCGCGGCGGTGATCCGGTCCCTGAGCAGCGAGAGGATCAGGCGCTCCGCCTCGGCCAGACCGCCGTCGAGGTAGACCGCACCGATCAACGCCTCGGTGGCGTCGGCCAGGATGGACCCCTTGGCCCGGCCCCCGGACTGGTCCTCACCCCGACCCAGGCGGAGATGCTCGGCGATCCCCAGGTCGAGGGCCACTTCGGCCAGTACCCGGGTGTTGACCACCGACGCCCTGACCTTGGACATCAGGCCGTCGGAGAGCTCCGGGCGGGTCCGGTAGGCGTACTCGGCCACCACCAGGCCCAGTACGGCGTCCCCCAGGAACTCGAGGCGCTCGTTGGACGTCAGACCGCCCTGCTCGGCGCACCACGACCGATGGGCGAAGGCCTGGTCCAGCAGTCCCGGGTCGACGAACCGGTAGTCGATCCGGCGATCCAGTCGGCTCCCACCCGCAGGTGCCCCCGAGGCGGGAGACGGCGCCATCGGGCGCCTCAGGCCCCTCCGAGTTTGGCGTGGACATAGTCGACTGCGTCCCGCACGGTTCGGAGCTCCTCCAGGTCCTCGTCGTCGATGCGGAAGCCTACCGATCGCTCGCCGAGCTCCTCCTCGAGTCCTTCCACCAGCTCGATCAGTGCCAGCGAGTCCGCATCGAGGTCCTCGGCAAAGGACGAGGACTCGCTGATGGCCGACGGCTCGATCTCCAAGATGTCGGCGAGCAGGTCGCGGATGAGCTCGAGTACCTGCTGGCGATCGAGCGGACCCTTTTCCACATGGGTCTCTGCGGGCACGGCGTCTCCTGTGTCTTACGGTCTGGGCGTGCGCCCTGGCCTGGTCCCCCTCGGTGTAGACCGATGATATCCGACCGGGACATTCACGGAGTCGCAACACGATGGCAACCTCGCCGACCCATGGCCGACCTATCACTGCGGGTGTGGAACTCCCCGACCATCGAGTCGCGCCCGAGGACGGCCCGGATCCGGGTCTCGCACCATGGCCGTCCTACGACCCGGGGCAGTTCTACGACGAGATGGTGGGCCCTGACGGTGCGCCCCGTCCGGCGGCGGAGATCCTGTGGCGCCACTTCGCCGACCTCGGGCCCGAGGCACTGGCCGAGCGCCAGCGGGCCGCCGACCGCGAGATGCGCGCCATCGGGGTGACCTTCACGGTCTACGAGGGGACCGCCGGGGTGGACCGGCCGTGGCCCTTCGACATCATCCCCCGGGTGGTGTCGGCGGACGAGTGGCACGTCATCGAGTCGGGCCTGGTCCAGCGCCTCAATGCCCTCAACCTGTTCATCGACGACGTCTACCACGACCAGCGCTCGGTGAGCTCGGGCGTGGTGCCCTCCGAGCTGGTGGCGGGCTCCCCCAACTTCCGCAGGGAGTGCGTGGGCGTCGATCCTCCCGGTGGCATCTGGGCCCACATCTGCGGGAGCGACCTGATCCGTGACGGCGACGGCACCGTCTACGTCCTCGAGGACAACCTGCGGGTCCCGTCGGGTGTCTCCTACCTGCTCGAGAACCGGATGGTGGCCAAGCACGTCTTCCCAGAGATGTTCCTGCACTACAGCATCGAGCCGGTCGATCCCTATGTCGGTCGGCTGGCCGACCTGCTGGCCTCCGTCTCGCCCGCCACGGGGGATCCGACCATCGTCGTACTGACGCCCGGCATCTACAACTCTGCCTACTTCGAGCACGCCTTCCTGGCCCAGCAGCTGGGCGTGGAACTGGTCGAGGGCAGCGACCTGGTGGTGCTCGACGACGACTGCGTGTACGCCCGGACCATCGACGGGCTGGAGCGGGTCGACGTCATCTACCGCCGCATCGACGACCTCTTCCTCGACCCGGAGGTCTTCCGACCCGACTCGCTCCTGGGCGTCCCGGGGCTGATCAGAGCGTGGCGCTCCGGTCGGGTTGCCCTGGTCAACGCCCCGGGCGCCGGAATCGCCGACGACAAGAAGGTCTACTCCTTCGTGCCCGACATCATCCGGTTCTTCCTCGGCGAGGAGCCCATCCTGGCCACGGTTCCCACCCTGCGGTGCAGCGAGCCGGAGTCGCTCGAGTACGTCCGGGCCAACATCGGGCGCATGGTCGTCAAGCCGGCCAACGAGTCGGGTGGATACGGGGTGCTGGTCGGGCCCCAGGCCACCGCCGACCAACTGGCCCACGCGGCGCAGCAGATCGCGGACGACCCGAAGCGGTGGGTGGCCCAGCCGGTGATCCCCCTGTCCACGGCCCCGACGCTGTGCGCGGGCGAGGTCGCCCCGAGGCACGTCGACCTCCGCCCCTTCACCCTTCTCGGCCCCGAGCGCGCCTACGTGACCCGTGGCGGGCTGACGCGGGTCGCACGCCGGGAGGGCTCGCTGGTGGTCAACTCCTCCCAGGGCGGCGGGAGCAAGGACACGTGGGTCGTCGACACCTCGGGCCCCGCTCCGTCACGGGGGCCGGCTCCTGGAGCACCGCCGGCCGGAGGCCACGTGGGAGACGCGATCGCATGAACGACCAGACGGGTGCGGCACCGGGGGCCCGCTCCCCCGACCCCGAACCCGAACCCGAACCCGAACCGAAGGAGCGAACCATGCTGCTGGCACGTATGGCCGAGGCCGTCTACTGGGCCGGGCGCCACCTCGAACGCGCAGAGGGCACCGCCCGAGTCGTCCAGGTCCACACCGACACCCACGTCGACCTTCCGTTCGGCGAGGACGTCGGATGGGAGCCCCTGCTGGCCATCGTCGGAGTGAACAGCGAGTTCGCCGAGCGGTACTCGGCCGCCGCCGAGGCAGGCGACACGGCAGCCGCAGAGGAGGACGTGATCGAGTTCCTCCTCCACGGCGATGGCAACGCGTCCTCCATCCTGGCCGCCGTCACCGCGGGACGGGAGAATCTCCGCACCGCCCGCCCGGTGGTGCCCCGCGAGGCGTGGGAGGCCTGCAACAACCTGTGGTTGGCCTGCTCCGACCACATGGACGAGGTCAAGTCGCGACAGGGACGGGTCCAGTGGCTCCGCCGTGTCATCGCCGGATGCCAGCGGATCAACGGTATCTTGCTCGGCACGATGAGCCGCGACGAGGCCATGAGCTTCCTTACCATCGGCCAGAACCTGGAGCGCGCCGACCTGACCACCAGGGTGCTCGACGTCCGCTCGGAGAGCCTGCACCCCCAGAAGGGCGACGACCCCTACGATGTGGTCCACTGGATGGCCGTGCTCCGCTCGCTCGCCGCCTATCAGCCCTATCGACGTGCCATGCCCGCCCGGCCCCAGGGCGGAGCCACCTTGCGCTTCCTCCTCCAGGACGACCGGTTCCCCCGGGCGGTCAGCGCCTGCCTGACCGAGACTCGCTCCCACCTCAAGGAGCTGGCCCGTTCGGAGGCCGCCCTGGATGCGTGCGCGACGGCCTCGATGGTGGTGGCGTCGGCCGCCGTGCCGCGACTCGCCCTCGGCGGGTTGGAGGAGTTCCTCGACGAGGTCCAGGTGGCACTGGACGCGATCCACCTCCGGATCGACGAGACCTACTTCCGACCGTCGTTCGTCGACTGGCAGTCCCAGTCCGAGGCATCGTGACCACGGCCACCTCCGCCGGGCCCTTGGGAGGCAGTGAGGGCCAAGCCGCCGACGGGGCGGAAGTGCCCGAGTACTCGGGGATCCCGGGGCGGGTCGACGAGTACCTCGGCCCCGACGGCAGGGTCCGCACCCGATGGAAACAGGTCGCGGCGGAGATGGCCGGGCTGGGGCCCGGCGGTCTCCTCGCCCGTCGCGCCGAGCTGGCGCGGCTGCTCCGGAACGAAGGCGCCACCTACAACGTCACGCGGGACGGACGGAGCAGCCGGAGACCGTGGTCGCTCGATCCGTGCCCGCTGGTGCTCGACGACACCGAGTGGTCGGCCCTCGAGCGCGCCGTGACCCAGCGGGTGACCCTCCTCGACCTGGTCCTCGCCGACCTCTACGGCGAGCGCCGCCTGGTGGCCGAGGGCCTCGTCCCTGCCGAGCTGGTCCTCGGGAGCCCCTCCTTCCTCCGGGCCTGCGCGGAAATGGCCACCCCCGACGCGCACCACCTGTTCCTCACCGCCGTCGACGTCGTGCGCGACGGTCAGGGTGCCTTCCGATCCATCGGTGACCGGGCCCAGGCTCCCTCGGGCCTCGGCTACGCCCTGGTCAACCGCAAGACTCTCTCGAGGGTGCTGCCCAATCTCCACCGCGCCTCGGGCGTCGAGCGCCTGGCCGGCTTCTTCCGCTCCATCCGGGCCGGTGTGGCCAGAGTCGCTCCCGAGGGGGTCGACGAGCCCCGGGTGGTGATCCTGACACCGGGCCCGCTGAGCGAGACCTACTTCGAGCACGCCTACCTGGCCTCCTACCTCGGATACGCGCTGGTCGAGGGCCGCGACCTGGTGGTCAACAACAACCGGGTGTGGCTGCGTTCGCTGGCCGGCCTCGACCCGGTCGACGTCGTGATCCGGAGGGTGGACGACCAGTGGTGCGATCCCGTCGAGTTGCGGGCCGACTCGTTGCTCGGGGTGCCCGGGCTCCTGGAAGTGGCCCGGCGCGGGCGAGTCGCCGTGGTCAATCCCATCGGCAGCGCGATCATCGAGCACCCGGCCATGACCGGCCTGCTGGGGAAGGTGGCCCCCGCCCTGCTCGGCGAGGAGCTGGCCCTGCGCGGACCCGAGACCTGGTGGTGCGGTCATCCCCACGGCCTCAGCCACGTCGTGGCCTCCCTCGAGGAGCTCGTCCTCTTTCCGGTGCGCGCCTCGGGTGGGCTGCGTCCGGTGGTGGGCGCCACGTTGTCCGCCGACGCCCTCGCAGACCTGCGCGACCGGATACGCAGCCGGCCCGGTGACTGGGTGGGCCAGGAGATCATCGAGCCGTCCACCGTCCCGACGGTGACCGGCACCGGCACCCTCCAGCCGAGACCGGCGGTGATCCGCACGTTCAGCGTCGCCGACGCCGCCGCGAGCGACGGAGCGTCCCATGGGTTCACCGTGTTGCCCGGCGGCCTGACCCGGGTCGGGGCAGGCACCGACGCACCGATCATCTCGAGCCGGGGCGAGGGGACCAGCAAGGACACCTGGGTGGCATCGGCCGAACCGGCCCTGCAGCAGAGTACCTGGCTCCGCTCGGCGCGCCCACCCAGGCGGCCCGCCGCCATCCCCGAGCTGCCCACCCCCCTGCCCGGCCGCGTCGCCGCCCAACTGTTCATGCTGGGCCGCAGCGCGGAGCATGCCGAGCTGGTCATCCGCCTGATCCGCACGGTCCTGACCCGCCTCGACCAGCCGCTCGGGATGGGGGTGGACGGTGGCGCCGAGTCCCTCCAGGTCCTCCTCTCGGCCCTCCGCTCCGTCTCGGGCTTCGACGCGGTGTCCGAGCCCGATGACCCTGGGTTCCGGCCCGGGGGGCCCTCGCTCCCCGCGCAACCGGTGCAATCGACCGGCCCCGGCGGAGACGTCCGGGCGCCGGAACCCGACCCGGAGGTCCCGACCGACCGACGGGCCCTGGCGCTGCTCCTCGATGCCGGGGTCGACGGCAGTCTGGTGTCGTCCCTCAAACTCGTGGTCGACGCGGCCTACTCGGTGCGGGAGCAGCTCTCGAGCGATACCTGGCAGCTCATCGGCGATGTCGAGGAGGAATTGGCCCGGTTGCGCCATCGGCCGCCGACCCAACTGGTCGGCGTGCAGTCGAGCCTGCAGCGCCTGCTCCAGGCGCTGCTCGCCCTGTCCGGCCTCTCGGCCGAGAACATGGAGCGGGACTCGGCGTGGCTCTTCCTCGACGGCGGCAGGCGGCTGGATCGGGCCCAGTCCCTGGTCAGGCTGGCCCGTGCGGTGCTGGTCCGCAAGCGGGCCGGCGTGGTCGAGGACCTCCTCCTCGAATCGCTCCTGAAGACGTCGGAGAGCCTGATCATCTTCCGCCGCAGATCGGGGCCGATCATGCACGTGGCCGGTGCGGTGGATCTCCTCGTCTACGACGCGGCCAACCCCCGCAGCGTGATCTTCCAGCTCGACCGGATGTTCGACCACCTGGCGGACATGCCCAAGCAGTCGTCTGCCCAGCGCCTGGGAAACGAGGAGCGCCTGGTGTTGGAGGCGACCACCATGCTGCGCCTCACCGACGCGGGACGACTGGCCGCAGTCGACCCGACCACCGGGCTGCGCACGGAGCTGGATGCCGTCTTCGGGCGCGTCGACGGGCTGCTGGCCGAGCTGTTGGACTCACTGCGGAACACCTACTTCGCCCACGAGAGGCTCTCCGTCCTCGCCGGGCGCAACACCGAGGACGACAGCAGCACCGGACACGGATCATGAACTTCCGGATCGTCCACCGGACCGTCTACCGGTACGACGCGCCGGTCGCCCGGTGCCGGAACGAGGCCCACCTCCGCCCGCGTGACACCGATCGCCAGCACTGCCTGTCCAGCGAGCTGGTCGTCGATCCGTCTCCCACCAGCTGGTCCGAGCGCACCGACTTCTTCGGCAATCCGGTCGTCTCGTTCGCGGTCGACGGGCCGTTCCGGGAGTTGACGGTCACCTCGACCAGCGCGGTGTCGGTGGCCGGTCGTCGATCGCTGCCGACGAGCGGGCCGACCTGGGACGGGGCCCGTGACCAGCTGGCCGACGATCTGGCGCCCGAACTGCTCGCCGCGCGCGAGTTCTGCTTCGACTCGCCGCTCGTCGTCACGTCGTCGGCCGTCCGGGCCTACGCGGAACCCTCGTTTGCCACCGGCAGACCATTGATCGACGCGGTCGCCGACCTCACCGAGCGAATCTTCCAGGACTTCGTCTACGACCCTGGCTTCACCACGGTGACCACCCCCCTCGAGGAGGTCCTGGTTCATCGGCGAGGCGTGTGCCAGGACTTCGCCCACCTGGCCGTGGGATGCCTCCGTTCACTGGGCCTGGCGGCCCGCTACGTCAGCGGCTACCTCGAGACAAAACCGCCGCCCGGGGAGGAGCGCCTGGTCGGGGCCGATGCCTCCCATGCGTGGCCGTCGGTGTTCGTGCCGAAGTGGGGCTGGCTGGACGTCGATCCGACCAACAACAAGATCGTGGGGCCGACCTACGTCACCACAGCCTGGGGGCGCGACTACTCCGATGTCTCCCCGCTGAAGGGGATCGTGTTCGGCGGGGGGGGCTCCCACACCCTCGAGGTCGCGGTGGACGTGACCCGGTCGACCGCACCCGAGCCGTAGCGGCACCGGAGGCGATCGGGCCGATCCGATGCACCGACTACGGGTTCAGGGCAGCCACGATCTCGTCGAGGCCTGCGAGCAGGGCCTCGGCTCCGGCGTCGTCGAGCACGGCGTAGGCGGAGCGAACGATGCTGTCGGTGAGCACTTCTGCCCTGTCGAGGGCCTCCCGGTCCTCCGGTGTGATCTCGAGGAGGTCGTCGGCCGACCAGCCGAACAGCTCGGCGTCGTTCGGTCGCTTGATCAGGTGGGCAGTCCTGGAGTCGATCCCTTCGGCCCGGACCGCCAGCAGATGGGCGCTGCCACGGAACTCGCGCAGGACGGACAGCAGCTGCATGACCCGACCCGCCGCGTCGTCGACCAGCGGCTCCGCCCGGAACCCCGCGTAGAGGGGGAGGCCGGTGGGGTCGGCCGCATCGTTGACCGCCCCGGCTGCAGCACAGAATCCCTCAAGGCCCCCGAGTCCGGCGAACCGGAGACGGCCGAGCTCCGCCGCGCACTCGAAGTAGGCCCGGGCGGCATCCCTCGGTTCGATCAGTTTCCTCCCCGAGTCCCACAGCTGCTGGATCATCGAGGGATTGAAGTAGCCGAAGGCGCTGGCCACCACACTGGCCTCGACATTGCCGAGCACCCCGCCCCGGCCGAGGACGTAGAACTGGAACACGTCGAGTCCGAGCTCCTTGCCCTTCGCCTCGGTCTCGGGCACGAAGAAGTAGGCCCACCCGTGGTCGCGGATCAACGGGCACGCCTGGTCCATCAGCTCATCGGTCGTCATGGCCGAAGCGTATCCCCCAACGGTGGCGGCGCCCGCGGGGCGCGTGCGGGCCGGGCCCGCCTACGCTCCGCACCATGCGGATCCTCATCACCGGGGCAGCCCGGGCCATCGGTGCGGCAACGGCCGTCGAGCTCGCCGGAGCGGGCCACCAGGTGATCGCCACCGCCCGCGACGCGACCCTGCTCGCCGGGCTCGGCGTCGCCGATCGACTCACCCTCGACGTCACCGACGCCGGGTCGATCCGGGCCGCCCTGGACCGGGCCGGGCCGCTCGACGCCATCGTCAACAACGCGGCCGTCAACGGCAAAGGCCCGTTGGAGGCATTCCCGATCGACCATCTGCGGGCCATGTACGAGACCAACACCCTGGGGCCCTTGGCCCTGCTCCAAGAGGTCCTGCCCAGTGGAGGCGACGCGGCAGTGGCGTGGTCGTGAACATGAGCTCGATGCAGGGCCGGGTGGCCTCGCCGCTCGACGGCCCGTACGCCAGCACCAACTTCGCCCTGGAGGCACTGTCGGAGACGCTCCACCACGAGCTGGGGCACTTCGGGATCCGGGTGGTGATCATCGAGCCGGGCTACATCGCCCCGGGGATGAAGGCCGGCCACGAGGCACCCGGCGCCGACGAGTACCGGGCCCTGTGGGACCAGTGGTCCGGAATCGACGCCAAGGTGACCGGACGCGGCGGCCGCCCGGGGCCCGAGGTGGTGGTGGCCGCCGTCCGGCGGGCCATCGAGGACCCCACCACCCCCCTGCGGGTGCCCGTCGGCGAGGATGCGACCATGGTGCTCACGGCGCGGTCGCAGCTCGACGATGCCTCCTTCGAGGCCGTCATGCGCCAGACGTTGGACCTGACCTGGTGATCCCTTCCTGACGGAAGCGCCTCCCGGCTGCCGGGTGCGGCCCGTGACCGGGCGGGTCGCCGGCCCTCACGACGGGTCGTTGATCAAGCTGCGGGCCGCCATGGTGAGGTAGCCGAGGAGCTCCTCCTCGTCGGCCGGCGCCAGCCCGGCGGCCACCACCGCATCGGTCATGTGACGGAGCCAGGCATCGGCCGCCACCGAGCCGATGGGGAAGGGCGCGTGGCGCATCCGCAACCGGGGATGCCCACGTTGCTCGCTGTAGTCCCGGGGCCCTCCCCAGTACTGCGCCAGGAACAGGGCCAGATGGGCCTTGGACTCGGTGAGGTCCTCGGGGTACATGGGCCGCAGCACCGGGTCGGTGGCCACGCCCTCGTAGAACCGGTCCACCAGGGCGGTGAAGAAGGGCTGTCCGCCCCACCGCTCGTAGGCGGTCTGCTCCGGCACGCGCATGAATCGCACGTCCCGACTGTAGGCCGAGGTCAACTAGCCTCGAACCCACTGCGCACACCCGTCGCCGAGGGGACTTCAGGAGGTTCACCGTGTTCGAATGGTCCGAGGAGCAGCTGATGGTCCGCGACGCCATCCGGCGTTTCATCGAGGCGGAGGTCGTGCCCAACATCGAGGCGCTGGAGCACGGCGACCTTCCCCCCTACGACATCATCCGCAAGATGTACGCCACCTTCGGCATGGACCAGATGGCCCGCGACCGGTTCAAGAAGCAGCTCGACCGCAAGGTGGCCGGGGCCGGGGCCGAGGCCCCGACAGATCCGGCCGAGCGCCAGGGCGACCGTGGCGCGGCGGCGATGACACTCATCCCGATCATCGAGCTGTGCCACTACTGCCCGGGCATCGTCACCGCCATGGGCGTGAGCGTGGGCCTGGCCGGTGGCACCATCATGAAGCAGGGCACCCCGGCCCAGATGGAACGGTGGGGACTCAGCCTGCTCACCGGCGAGAAGGTCGGTGCGTGGGCGATCACCGAACCCGATTCGGGCTCCGACGCCCTCGGTGGGATGACGGCGACGTCCCGCCGCGACGGCGACGAGTACATCCTCAACGGGAACAAGACCTTCATCACCAACGGGCCCTACGCCGATACCATCGTCTTCTACGCAAAACTCGACGACGGATCCGACACCCCCATCCGCGATCGCCAGGTCCTCACCTTCGTCCTGGAGAAGGGGATGCCGGGCCTCGACCAGTCGAAGCCCTTCCGCAAGATGGGGCTCCACTCCTCCCCCACCGGCGAACTGTTCCTGTCGGACGTCCGAGTCGGAAGGGAGCACCTCCTCGGGGAGACGGAGGACGAGCAGGGAGGGAGCGGCCGCGACTCGGCCAAGGGCAACTTCGTGACCGAACGGGCCGGCCTGGCGGCCATGTCCCTGGGCCTGATCGAGGAGTGCCTCAAGCTGTCGGTGCGGTATGCCAAGGACCGGATGCTGTGGGGGAAGCCGATCGGCGACCGCCAGCTGATCCAGCTCAAACTGGCCAAGATGGAGGTCGCCCGGCTCAACGTGCAGAACCTGGTCTTCCGCCACATCGAGCTCTCGGCCGCCGGCAAGAGCCTGTCGCTGGCCGAGGCGTCGGCCATGAAGCTCTACTCCGCCCAGGCCGCGTCCGAAGTGGCCATGGAGGCGGTGCAGCTCTTCGGGGGCAACGGCTACATGGCCGAGTTCCGGGTCGAGCAGCTCGCCCGCGACGCCAAGGTGTTCCAGATCTATGCCGGGACCGACGAGATCCAGGTCACCCACATCGCCAAGGACCTGCTCAGCCGGTAGGCGGTCCACGGCGTCCCGACGGGGACGGCGTCCCGACGGGGACGGCCTCCCGTCGCCGGGCCCCGGTGGCACAATGGGGGCATGCTCGACCATCTCGCGATCCAGTGCGCCGACGTCGCCGCCAGCGCCGCGTTCTACGATGCCGTCCTTGCTCCACTGGGCGGGGAGCGGGTCATGGACTTCGGAGAGGTGGTCGGCTTCGGAACCCCTCCCAAACCTGAGTTCTGGATCGGGCCACGAGCGACCGGGGAGGGGTTCCGTGAGGCCCACCTCGCGTTCGCGGCACCCGATCGTGCCGCCGTGCAGGCCTTCTTCGATGCGGCGGTGGCCACGGGCGCAGAGGTGCTGCACGAGCCCCGGGTGTGGACGGAGTACCACCCTGACTACTTCGGCGCCTTCGTACGCGATCCCGACGGCAACAACGTCGAGGCAGTTTGCCATGCGCCCGCCGGGCACTGACGGCCCGGCGGGCGAGGACGAGGCGGCCGATCGACCACCGACCCGAAGGGGGAACAGTCATGGAAAGCGCTGACCTGCTTGTCGATGCGTTCGAGAGGATACGCGACACCGTCCACCGTGCCGTCGACGGGTTGACGTCGGAGGACCTGGGCTTCCGGCCCGAGGGCACGGGCAACTCGATCGCCTGGCTGGTGTGGCACCTGACCCGCGTCCAGGACGACCACATGGCGGACGTCGCCGGAACCGAGCAGGTCTGGACGTCATCGGGGTGGGCAGATCGGTTCGCCCTGCCGTTGGGCGCCTCCGACACCGGATACGGCCACGGCTCCCACCAGGTCGCAGCAGTCACCGTCGATGCCGAGCTGCTCGGCGGCTACCACGACGAAGTCCACCAGGCGACGCTCCGATTCGTCCGGACGGTGTCCGACGTCGACCTCGATCGGATCGTGGACGAGCGATGGGATCCGCCGGTGAGCCTGGGCGTCCGACTGGTCAGCGTCATCGACGACGACCTGGAGCACGCCGGGCAGGCCGCCTACGTCCGGGGGATGCTGGAACGCAGGTGACCCTGCCGGGCGCAGGGGCCGGTACGCTCCGTTGCCCGGGCAGGCGACGTCGGTCGGTCAGCGTGGCTCGCGCTGGGTGGCTCAGGCGGGGCGGCCCAGGCGGGGCGGCCCAGGCGGGGGGGGCGGGGCGCCCATCGTTCCGCCCACGCTCGACGGCCGCCACGAAGCCTGGGTGCACCCCCGAGAGTGTGACCCACCGGCGGGACGCGTCGAGCCGCACCCGGGCCCCCGACCGACGGAACCGGATCCATTCGAAGATCGCCCTAATCGCGGCGACACAGGCAAGTGCTGCCAGTCCGTAGGCCACCAGCCGGAGGTCGGGGGTTCGAGGGAGCAGGGCGAGGAACGCTCCGACTACGGCGGCGATCGTTGTCTCATCCGCATGTAGGCGGATCCGCGGAACGGCACGGTCACCGTGATCCGTTCCTCACCCTGGCGCACGGCGCCGATCACCAGCAGCTCCGGCCAGCCGAGGGGGCCCGCCAGGACGAGCAGCCACGCCACCCCGCCAACCCGAGCCCGGCACCAGACCCCCCGGCGACCTCCTGGGTGAGGGTCAGCCGATCGTCGGTCCGGACCCCGTCCTTCACGCAGACCGCCGGAAGGTGACCCAGTACGGCGTCGTCGACGAAGACTGTCAACTCGGCCACCCGGAGCCTCCCTTCTGCTTGTTCGAAGGAGAGTTCCATGCGTCCTGCGCCGGCACCGCGGGGCCAGGGACTGCGGTCGGCACCGGTCGGAGCGCCCGGGTGCCCTGGTCGGGCGGTGCACAGGGCAGGGGCAGGGGCAGGACCTTCTCCCCTACCGCTCCGGGCCCGCCGCAGGCACCATGTCGTCAGGAGGTGGGTGCCATGAAGACCGTGGTGATCTACGAGTCCCTGTACGGCAACACGCATCTGGTCGCGGAACGGGTGGCCGAGGCGGCGGGCCTGCGCGGTGACGTCGCCCTCGTCCCGGTGGGCCAGGCAACGCCCGAGGTGATCAGGGGCGCGGACCTCCTCGTGGTCGGAGGGCCGACCCACATCCACGGGCTGACATGGTCGGCCACACGGCATGCCGCCGAGACCGACGCTGCCAAGCACGACGACCGCGCGCTCGACCCCGATGCAGAGGGACCGGGCCTGCGCACCTGGTTCCACGGCCTCGGCCAGGTGGACGGGACCCCGGCAGCGTCATTCGACACCCGTTTCGACGGGCCGGCCGAGTTCACCGGGCGCGCCTCGAAGGGAATCGGCCGGCGGCTCCGTCACCACGGATTCAGCGAGGTCGCCGAGCCCGAGAGCTTCCTCGTCGACAAGGGCAGCCACCTCCTCGAAGGCGAGGCCGACCGGGCCCGCCGTTGGGCCGACGGGCTGTTGGACCGCCTCTCGGCCGCTGATTGAGCCGGGCACGACGGGGACGACGAATCCCGCGGGGGCGACGGGACGCCCGGGCTACTGCGAGCAGCCCCGCGCGTCGATGTCGGCGGTCCCGACCACCACGCCGCCACGGACCCGCCACAACAGGTCGTAGCGGTCGACGGTCGGGTCGCAGTGGGGAGGAACCAGTTCGATGACGTCCCCACGCTCGAACCGCGACTGCCCGCCCGTCGTGACGAGGCCGTGTTCGTCACCGAAGAAGAGGTACTCGGTCCCTGCACCCCGGCCCACGACGAGCGGCACGCCGGCATCCGTCGCCATGGCCTTGAGGCCGGCGTCGACGGTCACGAAGCCGGTCTGATTGGCCGAGACGACCGTGGTGGCAATGGTCAGGCTCTGGTGGAACCTTCCCTCGGGGTCACCCCCAAGCGCCTCGCGGTACTCGCGATCCATGAAGACGTAGCTCCCGGGCTGGAGCTCGTTCAGCACGCCGAGCTCGGCGTCGAGCATCGACGTCCCCGTGCCGCCGCCGGTGCGGAGGGACACCTCGTGACCGGCCGCCTCGAGGGCGTCGATCACCAAAGCCAGCCGATCAGCCGCTGACCGGGCCGCCGCCAGCCGCTCCCCGCGTCCCGACACATGCTGGACGTGGCCGGCGTAGCCTTGGACGCCGCCGAAGCGCAGGCCGGCGCAGCCTGCGATGAGCCCGGCGATGGACGTCGCCTCGGTCGGGCCGAGCACCCCTGTGCGCCCGAGCCCCACGTCGACGTCGCAGAGCACGGTGATCACCACGCCGGCTCCCCGGGCCGCGGCCGCCAGTTCGCCAACACCCGTCGGATGGTCCACGACGACGGCCAGGTCGCACCGTGTGGCCAGCATCGCGGCCCGCTCCGCCGCCGCAGGTCCGACGATCGGAGAGGTGAGCAGCACCGGGACCTGGCGGGCGAAGCCATCCTCGATCAGCCGGTCGACCAGGACCTCGGCCTCCGCGAGTTTGGCGCACGACAGGCCGACCGCGCCGTGTTCGAGCTGGAGCCGGGCGATGAATGCCGACTTGTGGGATTTCGCGTGCGGGCGAAGACCCAGTCCACCTCCCGCGGCGACATCCCCCATCGCCCGGATGTTGTCCGACAGGAGATCGAGGTCGCAGAGAAGCGCCGGCGTGGCGATCTGCGCTCGTGACCCCGGCCGGCCCACGGCGTCGAGCACGCTGGGGATCCCCCGCTCGTTGTTCCGGTACCCGATCGCCATGGGCCGATCCTTGCACCAGGCCGGGACGCAGGCCACCGTGCGGTCGGCGGTGCGGGCGACGAGGCCGGGCCAGGCCGTGGCGGGGGTCCCGGGCTTCCGGCCCGCTACCTCGCCCGGGGAATGGCCATGGGGGCGGTGCCCTCGGTGATGCGCATGGTCATGGTGCCGATCTCCTGCACCGACACCGTGACCTCGTCACCGGATTGCAGCGACGGGTAGCCGTCGATGCCGTGACGGCCCCACATCTCGACCAGGCACCCGCCGCCGCAGGTTCCCGATCCGAGGATGTCACCCGGTCGAACCTCCGTGCCCCGGGAGGCGTAGGCCAGCAGCTCGCCGAAGGACCACGCCATGCTGTCCATGCGATCCTCGCCGAGTGGCCTGCCATTGATGGCCGGGGTCATCGCCAGAGCGAACGACGTCCCCGATCGGAAGGGCTCGAGCTCGTCGGGTGTCACGAGCACCGGCCCCAACGTCGTTGCCGTGTCCTTCGCCTTGGCGGGGCCCAGTCCCACCTGCATCTCGTCGAATTGGAGATCCCGGGCCGACCAGTCGACGAGCATCGTGTAGCCGGCGATGTGCGCCTCTGCCTCGTCGGGCGACAGGTCACGGCCCGCACGTCCGACCACGGCCGCAACCTCGAGCTCGAGGTCGAAGAGGGAGCTGCCCGGCGCGATGGGCACGGCATCTCCGGCACCGATGACGGCATAGGGATTGGTGAAGTAGAACGCCGGTGCCTCGTACCACTGGGCCGGGATCGGGTTGTCGAGCCCTCGTGCCCCCGCGAAGTGCTCCTCGAAGGTCATGAAGTCCCGCACGGTCGGCGGGTCGGGGATGGGCGCCAGGAGTCTGACGGTGTCGTAGGAACGCGCCCCCTCACCCGAGCCGAGCGCGGCGCGGCCCGCTTCCCGCAGCGTCGTGCCGTCGTCGCCGAGAAGGTCGATGAGCCGAACGCCCGCCGGCAAGGGGTGCACCGCGCCGTCGCGGAGTACGCCCACCCGTGGCATCCCGCCGTCGTCGAAGGTCAGGAACCTCATCAGCGACAGCACACGTGGGTGGTCAGGGGCCCGCCGTTCCAGGTGATGGCGTCGCTGAACGCCCCGAACAGGTCGAACTCCCCACCGGCCGCATCTGCGTAGGCGCGATGGAGGTTGAGGACCAGGCGCTCCCCGTCCGCCCAGCCCGCGAACTCTCCGAGCTCGGCCCGTCGGGCCGCCTCGAGAGGGCTGCGCCCTTCGCGCCGCCCCTCCTCGGCCAGCGAGAGGACGAACCGGTAGTAGCGCTCGTGGTCGCCCAGCACCGTCGAGAGGCCGGTGGAGCCCACGATCGGTCCGTGGCCGGGCACGAGGTGGTCGGGTTCGAAGTCCGCCAGCCAGTCGAGGACCCGTAGCGCCCCGTCGACGGAGCCGCCACTCACCAGGGGGGTCAGCCCGTGGAATACCAGGTCGCCGGAGAAGAGCACTCTCTCTTCCGGCAGCCACGCGATCAGGTCTCCCGTCGTGTGGGCATCGTATCCGGGGTGCAGGAGGTCGACCCGCCGTGTGCCGGTGAACACGGTCAGGTCGGCACGCACGACGATGCTGGGCACCCGTCTGGTCACATTTCCCCACTCCGGCACCGGCTCCCATGCGGGTGGGCAGCCGTCGATCACCGGATCGACGAGCAGTGCGGCGCGCATGTTCTCGTGGCCGATGAGCGAGGCCTCCGGCGGCAGGAGGCAGTTGCCGTAGGTGTGGTCGCCGTGCTCGTGGGTGTTCACCGCGAATCGCACGGGCTCGCCGCCGGTGGCGACGGCGAGTGCATCGAGGAATCGGCGCGTCCGCTCCTCGGTCGCGCACGTGTCGACGACCAGCGTCCCGTCCCCGCCGGTGATGGCGCCGGCGTTGTTGAGCCACCACGAGCCGTCCGGTTGGACCCATGCATGGACGCCGTCGACGATCTCCTCCAGGCGCGCCGACGACACCGTGGGGTCTGCATCGTGGTCGTGGTGCGCTTCCACCCGAACCCGCTCAGTCCCTCACCCGGGCGATGATGCGGTGAACGCCGGCACCAGCGATCCTGACGCACGGGACACCATCGGTCAGTCCCCGGTGGCGCAACCGCACCTCCGGGGTGGCTGCGTCGCCCATCGGGCGGGCGCCGCCCTCCTCACGGGGCTGTCGGGCAGGTGGCATCCGTGCAACTTAGCCCGCTGCGGTGCCTCGATCCGGAGGTCGGCCGACCCCCGGCCGGAACGGGCGCAGTGCCTCCGTCGCCGGCACGACGGCTGCCGGCGGCCCGGCGGCATCGGTTCTCCTCGAAGGGGGCGGCGGCCCGTCGCCCCACTAGAGTGCCCCGGTGACCACCCGCCGTCCCACCGCCGAGCTCCCCGCCGGGCCGTCGGCAGTCCAGCGGAGCTTCGATGGCGGCTACGGCGAGGGCCTCGACCGTGGCGTGAGCCTGGGCGGCGGGGGCCTGTTTTTCGTGGCCTGGCAGGCTGCCTACCTCCATACGCTGGCCTCTCACGGGATCCGATTCGAGGCCGCCGACCGATTGGTCGGCACCTCTGCCGGCTCGGTGGTGGCGGCAGCCGTCGCCGGAGGGAAGCTCAACCGTCTGCACTCCGAGGTTTCGCTGCTGGCAAAGGTACCCGCACTCCTGTCGGCACTGGCACCGGCATCGGAGCTGCATCCCTCCCAGCAGCGGGCAGCGGACCTGTTCTCCTCCGCCGGCGATTCCGCCCCGTCCACCCTGCGCGCCATCGGGCACGCCGCCCTGGCCGCCGTCACGCCCAATCCGCGGATCATGCGGCGCAACATCTCCGTGGCCCTCGGGCGGATCGGCTGGACCTCCGAGGCGTTACGGATCACCTGTGCCGACGCCTACACCGGCGAGCGCTGCGTCGTGACCCGCTCCACCTGCACCTCGATCCCCCGGGCGGTGGCGGCCAGCAGCGCCGTCCCCGGCCTGTTCCCCCCGCAGCCGATCGGCGACCGCCGATGCATGGACGGCGGCGTCAGCGGCACCGGGACGCATCTCGACCTGATGGCCGGGGCCAAGCGCGTGCTCGTCCTCGCGCTCACCGACGGAAGCGAGATGACCGAGGGCATGATGACCAACCACCCCGGAGGGAGCCGCCAGGAGCTGGCCGATCTCGAGGCCACCGGCACCTCGGTACTGTTCCGGGTGCCCGACCGGGTGGACATGCTCGAGTTGATGACTCCTGCCGCCATACCCGGGGCGTTGGCCATGGGAGGCCGACAGGCATACTCCGACCTCGGGACACTCAACACGTTCTGGGGCTGAACCGGCACGGGGGACGGTGCCCGGGCCGCTCCCCGGGCTCTCGTCGGACGCGCTCCGTCCGGCCGGCTATCAGTCCGCCGGAGCCTGGCTGACGGAGGCGGCCACGTCCGCCACCAGGCCCGCCACCGCCAGGTCGTGGGCCACGGTGATGGCGTTGACCACGGCCACCGACGTGGAGGAGCCGTGGCTGATCACGCAGACGCCGTTCACCCCGAGCAGCATCGCCCCGCCGGTGGTCTCGGGGTCGAGGGCGGTGGCGAGCGGCATCAGGTGCGGGAACAGTGCCTCGGCGGACTCCCGGACCTCCGGGCGGACGAGGATCTCGGTGAGGGCGCCCATCAGGAACCGGAGGGAACCCTCCAGCGTCTTGAGGGCCACGTTGCCGGTGAACCCGTCGGTGACGATGACATCGGTCTGCCCCTCGAAGAAGTCCCGGCCCTCGACGTTGCCGACGAACTCGAGGCCGGCCCCCCCCGCACCCTCGGCCAGCAGGGCGTGGGTCTCCTTCACCAGCGGGGTTCCCTTGGACTTCTCCTCGCCGATGGAGAGGAGGGCGACTCTGGGCCGCTCCACTCCGTAGCGCCTGTGGGCGTAGGTCGCCCCCATCTCGGCGAACTGCACCAGCATCTGGGGCGAGCACTCGGCGTTGGCGCCGGAGTCGAGCAGAACCGTGGGCCAGGCCCGATTGGGGTCGGGGATCGGTGTGGCGATGGCGGGACGGATCACCCCGGGCAGCCGTCCCATCCGCAGCAGGGCCGACGCCATGGTCGCCCCGGTGTTGCCCGCCGACACCATGGCCATTGCCTTGCCGTCCCGCACCGCCTCGGCGGCCCGGACGAGGGAGGAGTCCTTCTTCCGCCGGACACCCTGGGCGGGGTCGTCCTCCATGCCGATGACCTCGCTGGCCGCCATCACGGGCAGATCGCCGGTGTCACCCAGCTCGCCCGGGCGCCCCACCAGGACCACTGCGATGTCCCCCTGCTCCACCACCTGGCGGGCCCCGGCCACGATCTCACCGGGAGCCTTGTCACCGCCCATGGCATCGACGGCTACGGGAAGCGCGGCAAACGACTCACCCGTCGGCCGGCCGCCGCCTCGTGCCACTAGTCGACTTCGATCGCCTGCCGGCCTTTGTACCACCCGCAGTTGGGGCAGACAATGTGGGGAAGCTTGGCGGTGGTGCACTGGGGGCACACCGAGCGTGCCGGCGCCTTCAGCACCCAGTTGGATGCCCGGCGACTGCGGCTCTTCGACTTGGAGGTCTTCTTCTTGGGAACGGCCATAGGGGTGACATCCTAGGGCAAGACGCGCCCCTGGGGTTCTCGCAGGGCGTCCAGCACCGACCAACGGGGGTCACCCGTCGGAACGCACTCGCAGTCGGCCACGTTCCGATTGATCCCACACTCGGGGCAGAGCCCCCGGCAGTCCTCCGAGCACAGCGGGGCCAGGGGGAGTTCGAGCAGGACCGCGTCGCGGGCCAACGGCTCGAGATCCACCTCGTCGCCGGCGAACAGGTAGGCGTCCTCGTCCCGGTCGGCGCCACCCGCCGGGGCGAAGCGCTCCCGCACGGGCGCCACCACCTGGCCGGTCACCGGACCGCCGCAACGCCGGCACTCGCCGCGCCAGGGCGCGCTGACCGTGCCGGTGGCCGTGATCCCGCCCGGGTAGGACGACAGGGTCAGGTCGGCCACCACCGGTGCCCCCCCGGGCACCGTCACCGACACCGCGGCCAGCCCGTCGATGACTCCCTGGCGCACCTCGTGCCGGGTGGTGCCGGCCACCTTGCGCAGGGCGGCCACCTGGACGACGAACGGTCGCCTCACCCGTGGCGCGTTCTCGGTTCGTGGGTCCGGGGTGGGTGCGAGGTCGAGGCGTTCGGATTCGGACGTCACCGGATCTGCCCGCTCAGTCGAGGTCCTGGTCGAAGAAGCCCTCCGGCTCGTCGACGTCCGAGCCTCCCCCGAGTACCGAGCCGGCGGCCGCCAGCGTGGTGTCGCCCTGGTCTCCGATCTCCACCGCCGGCAGTGGGGTGACCTGCAGCTTCTTGCGGCCGGCCTGCACGGTCTTCATCGTGCGGTCGAGCACGATCTCGAAGCTGGCCAGCTTCTGGTCGGCGTAGTCCTCGACCTCGTGCCGGAGCCGCCGGGCCTCTTCGTTGGCGTCGTCGAGGATGCGCTGGGCGACGTGATTGGCCTGGCGCACGATCTCCGTGCGCTGGACCATGCGCTCGGCCTGGACCCGCACCTCCTCCAACAGGGCATCGGCCTCCCTCGCCTTTTCGGCCAGGAACTCGTCGCGCTCCTTCAGGAGCCAACGCGCCTGGCGCAGTTCGTCGGGCATCCGATCGAGGGCCGCCTGCAGCAGTTCGGCCAACTCTTCGCGGGAGACCAGCACCGACGCCGACAGGGGCATGGCCTTTGCGGTGTGCACCAGCTCGAGCGCGCTGCGGACGAAGGCTTCGGCGTCCTGCCGCGCTCCGGCGGCCCGCTCCTGGTCGAGGTCCTCGAACACGTCACTCATCGGCGAATTTCTCCTGGAGCCGGAGGGCGACCACCTTGGGCACGAAGGACGTCACGTCACCACCGAAGCGGGCGACCTCCCTCAGCAGCCTCGAGGCGATGAACGAGTGCGCGGAGCTGGTGGGGATGAACAGGGTCTCCACCCCGGAGAGCTGCTTGTTCATCTGGGCCATCTGCAGCTCGTTCTCGAAGTCCGACACGGCACGGAGGCCCTTCACGATGGCGCTGGCCCCGACGTCGTGGGCCACGTTGACCACCAGGGTGGACACGGACACGATCCGCACGTTGACCAGGTGGGCGAGCGATTCCTCGAGCATCTCCTGGCGCTCGTCGAGGTCGAACAGCGCCTCGCTCTTCTGCGGGTTGCGCAGGGCGGCCACGACCACCTCGTCGAACAGGCGGGCCGCACGCTCGATGACTTCGAGGTGCCCGTTGTGGACCGGGTCGAAGGACCCGGGTATGAGCGCAATCCTCACAGGACACCTTTCTGGGTGATCCGTTCCGGACGGGCCACCGTCACGATCGTACCCCCATACCGCCGCGATTTGATCATCCCCCATCCCCGGGGAAGCGCGAGTTCGGCGCCCGATTCGAGGATGGCCAGATCGGCGGGCAGTCGTGCGATCAGCGTCTCCCATCCCTCGTAGTCGTAGGGGGGATCGCAGAGGACGAGGTCGTAGCGCGACGCGGTGGTTGCCGCCCAGGCGTCGACGTCGGCACGCACCACCGTGGCATCCCCGTCCTTCTCCGCGTCGCCCAGGCCCACCGAGGCGAGATTGGTGCGCACCAAGCCGAGGGCGACCGCATCACGCTCGACGAAGGTGACCGACCCGGCTCCGCGCGACAGGGCTTCGATCCCCAGAGCGCCGGTGCCGGCGAACAGGTCGGCCACCTGCAGCCCGTCCACTCCCCCCAGGCTGTAGAGGATGTCGAACACAGCCTCACGGACACGGTCCGAGGTCGGCCGCACGGTCGATCCGGACGGGCCGGCCAGACGCCGCCCGCGGAACTCTCCTCCGATCACTCGCACTCGTGCAGCCTACCGGCGGGCCTTCCTCTCCCTCGGGCAGGCCGGGAGGACCGTCAGCTCTTGAACAGGAACTCGGCCTCGCTGTCCTCGATGAAGATCCGCAGTTCGTCGACCAACGGGCGGTGTTCCTCGAGTCCCGGGTCCTCCTCCACCAGGGCCACGGCCACGGCACGCGCCTCGACCACCAGGTCCCGATCGGTCAGGAGCTTGGCGGCTTTGAGATCGCTCTTGCCCTTCTGCCGTGCCCCGAGGATGGTTCCCTCGCCGCGCAGTTCGAGGTCGACGTCGGCCAGTTCGAACCCGTCGCCGGTCCGCTCCATCGCCGACAGTCGGGCGGAAGCCTCGGGGGCATCGCTCTCCGAGAGCAGGTAGCACCAGGCCGGGTCCCCTGCCCGCCCCACCCGACCGCGCAGCTGGTGGAGCTGGGCGATGCCGAACCGGTCGGCGTCCTCGATGACCATGACCGTGGCCTCGGGGACGTCCACGCCCACCTCGATGACCGTCGTGGCCACCAGCACGTCGAGCCGACCGGAGCGGAAGTCCGCCATGGCCGCCTCCTTGTCCGAGGGCCGCATCTGGCCGTGGAGCAGCCCCACCCGCAGGCCGGAGAGCTCGGCCCCCGACAGTCGTTCCTCCTCGGCGACGACCGAGGAGGCCTGCACCCGGTCCGAACCCTCGACCAGGGGGCAGACCACAAAGGCCCGATGGCCCGCGGCGACCTCTGCGCGCACCCTCGACCAGGCCTCCTCGGCCTCGAGGGGGCTCCGGAGCCACCTGGTGGTGACCGGCAGCCGACCGGGCGGCATCTCGTCGATGATGGTCATGTCGAGGTCGCCGAAGACCACCATGGCGGCGGTCCGGGGAATGGGCGTGGCCGTCATCACCAGCAGGTCGGGATCCCTTCCCTTTCCGTCCTCCCCCCGACCCTTGGCCCTGAGCGCGGCGCGCTGTTCGACGCCGAAGCGGTGCTGTTCGTCGATGACCACCACGCCGAGGGACCGGAACCCCACCTGCTCGGTCAACAGTGCATGGGTGCCGATGAGCATGTCGACGGTCCCCTCCCCGAGCCCGGCGTGGATGGCGGCCCGCTCGCCGGCGGGGGTCTTGGAGGTGAGCAGGGCGACCCGCAGCGGACGCCGGCCCTCCAGGGTTCCGGGGTCGGGGACGGACAGTCCCCCCACCAGGGTCCCCACCTCTGTCGCATGCTGCTCGGCGAGGACCTCGGTCGGGGCCATCAGCGCGCTCTGGTGCCCTCCATCGACCGCCACCAGCATGGCGGCGAGGGCAACCACCGTCTTGCCGGAGCCGACGTCACCCTGCAGCAGCCGGTGCATGGGCAGGGCACCGGCCAGATCCTCGGAGATGGAGGCGATGGCGGCCTGCTGGGCGCCGGTGAGGGCAAAGGGTAACTGCTGGACGAAGCGGTCCACCAGGGTCGGCTCCCCGTCGGCCCGGGCGACCACATGGCGGATCCCCCGGGCATCCTCGGCCAGCCGCTGCTGGCGCAGCACCAGGGCCAGCTGCAGCCGGAAGAGCTCGTCGAAGGCCAGCCGCCGCCGGGCCGGCTCGCGCTGGGACAGCGAGGTCGGCCGGTGGATGTGGTTGAACGCGGTCGTGCGGTCGAGCAGGCCCAGGCGCCGTAGCCACGCGGTGGGAAGGGGATCGGCGAACCCGCCCGCCCGGTCGAGGGCCTCCTGCACGAATCGGCTGATCCGCGTCGAGGTGAGATTGGCCTTGTCGCTCAGGGGGTAGACCGGGAACACGCGACCGGATCGGGCGTCCTCGTCGGGTCCGTTCTCGTCGCCCGGCTTGCGGAGCACCTCCACGGTGGGGCTGCCCAGCTGCAGAGCGTCCCGGAAGGAGCCGATGGTCCCGTAGAACAACGCGAGGGTCCCCGCCGGCAGCTGCTTCGCCCGCCAGGCCTGGTTGAAGAACACCACCTGCAGCCGGCCTCCGCCGTCGGAGATCTCCACCTCGACCCGCGAGGGGGCCCGGCCCCGGCCCCGGCCACTGCGGACCGGCGGCCGGTTGACCCGCACCACCTCGGCCAACACCGATGCCTTGTCCCCCTCGGCCAGCTCGGTGATGGGCACCAGCCGGGTGCCGTCGATGTAGCGACGGGGGTAGTGGGTCAGCAGATCGAGCACCGACCCGATGCCGAGCTCGGCCAGATCGCGGGCAGCCGCAGACCCCACGCCGTTGAGGACCGACACTGGCAGAGCTGCAAGCTGGCCGAGCCGGCGGCCGTTCCCGCCGGCCGGCCCCCGGTCGCTCGGAGGCGTGCCGCTCACTCGATGGAGAACAGGTACGGATACAGGGGCTGGCCGCCGTGGTGCTCCTCGGTCTCCACATTGGGCCGGTGGTCCCTGAGCCACTCTGTGATCCGGCGGGTATGTGCCGGGCCAGATCCCTCGCCCTCGATGATGGTCACCAGGTCGTGATCGTCGGTCACCAGGACGTCGAGGAGGGAGCAGGCGACACCGGCCAGCGAGTCCCCCACCACTTCGATGCCCTGGCGTGACAGCCCCAGCCAGTCGCCGGTGGCGATCGGCCCTGCGTCGCTGACCGAGGCGCGCACGGCCCGGGTGACCTCTCCGGCCACCACCTTGCGGGCCGAGGCCTCCATGGCCCGGGCGTTGCTCTCGCCGTGGGCCTCGGGGTCGTAGGCGAGCAGGGCGGCGAATCCCTCGGCGATGGTGTCGGTGGGAACGACCCAGACCGTCTTGACGGTGAGCTCGTTGACCCGGTCGGCCACCGGGCGGATGTTGCTGTTGTTGGGGAGGACGATCACCTCGTCCGACCGCTGCGCGTCGACCGCGGCGACCAGTTCGGCGATGGACGGGTTCATGGACTGCCCGCCGGCGATGAGCCCCTCGACACCGAGGGAGCGGAAGATGCGACCGATCCCGTCGCCGCTGGCCACGGCCACCACGCCGCTGACCGGCACCGGTCCCGGTGGGTTCGGCGACGGTCCGCTGCCGGCGGAGCCCGCCCCTTCCCGCACCCAGCGCTCCTCCTCGACCTCCTCGAGCAGGTCGGTGACCCGGATGGCCCTCGGCCGTCCCGCGTCGAGGGACGCCTCGACGGCCGCACCGATCTCGTCCGTGTGGATGTGGCAGTTCCACAGGCCGTCACCGCCGACCACCACGATGGAGTCACCGAGGCCCGCCCACACCTCCTTGAACATGGGGATGGTCTCGTCGGGCGCCTCGAGCAGGTACATCACCTCGTAGCGCAGACCGGCCAGTGCGGCGTCGGCTTCGTGGCCGGGCAGCGGGGCACCATCGAAGGACAGGGAGCCGGGGGGGCCGGCCGGAAGCGCCGGGGGCGTGGGCATGGCCCGGCCGTCGAGGACCGAGAGCAGCGCGTCGAACAGGAGCAGGTAACCGGTGCCGCCGGCGTCGACCACGCCGGCCTGCTCCAACACCGGCAGGAGCGACGGCGTCCGGGCCAGCGCGTCCGCCGCCCCGGCCCTAGAGGCCTCCGCCACACCCAACAACGATCCGCCCTCGGCGGCGATGGCCCGGGCGCTCTCGGCTGCGCCCCGCGCCACGGTCAGGATGGTGCCCTCCACCGGCCGCATCACCGCCTCCCGCGCCAGCTTGTCGGCGATGTTCAGGGCCTGGGACAGATCGGTGGCCCCGGGAGGGCCGTCCCCGGTATTCAGGCCCTCGGAGAGGCCGCGGAGGAGCTGGGACAGGATGACCCCCGAATTCCCGCGAGCGCCCATCAGCGACCCGTGGGTGATCGCCTTGCAGGTCGCCTCCATGTCGGGCGACTCGAGGCCCTCGAGTTCGGTGGTGACCGACTCGAGGGTCAGGGCCATGTTGGTTCCCGTGTCGCCGTCGGGCACCGGATAGACGTTGAGGCGGTTGATCAGCTCCTGATGAGCCCGTATCCCGTCACGGAACGTGGTGATGACCTGGCAGAGCTCCGCTGCACCCAGCCTGTCGAGGACCACCATGGCCAGGATGCTAACCTTTGCGCCTTACCCAGAGGATTCGAAGAGGAAGTCGGAGCGTCATGGCAGCGGTGTGCGAGGTCTGCGGCAAGAAGCCGTCGTTCGGTATGAACATCAGTCACTCCCATCGGAGGACCAAGCGGCGCTGGGATCCCAACATCCAACGGGTGCGTGCCCTGGTCGACGGTTCGCCCAGGCGCCTCAACGCCTGCACCTCGTGCATCCGCTCCGGAAAGGTCGTCAAGCGGCCGGTCCGCAACATCCCCACCTGATCGCCCGCCACTGACCGCCGAGGGCCCCGATCGGGGCCGGCCCGGGGCCGCACACTCGAGGTCCGCCCCAGGTCAGAACGTGTGCCTCCATCCCCCGAGGGGAAGCGGGCGCCCTGCAAGGGTGTGCTCGCCCGTTCGATCGGTGCAGTGGCCCACGGCCAGCAGTGGACGCAACCCGGCGGCGGCGAAGGCCGCCACCAGCCGCTCGGGCCCCCTGGTGGCGATGATCAACTCGTAGTCCTCCCCCCCGTCGAGGGCCTCCTCCGTGGTCGCACCTCCCGCCACCGGTACCCGGTCGAGGGCGACGCCCACGCCCGAGGCCTCAGCGAGATGCCGCACGTCGGCACCCAACCCGTCGGAGATGTCGATGGCCGCGGAGGCACCTGACGCCCGGGCCACCTCACCCTCGGCGATCCGGGCCACGGGTCGGCGGTGGCGGTGTGCCAGCCCCAGCGACGACGGGTCGGTGGGACCCCCTTCGCGCAGCAGGCGCAGCCCGGCGGCCGATCCGCCCAACGCCCCGGTGACGAACAGCCGGTCGCCCGGCTCCGCACCGGAGCGGAGCAGCGCTCCCGACCCGGGAGCGCCGGCGAGGGACCCGAAGACAGCGGTGCACACGGTGAGGACCGGTGATCCCGAGAGGTCCCCCCCCACGACGACGCAGCCCACCTCCGCAGCGGCCTGGGCCGCCCCGGCGCCCAGGAGCACGAGATCGGTGCCCGGCGGTGCCGCGATCGAGACCAACGCGTACTCGGGCCGCGCCCCCATCGCCGCCAAGTCGGAGAGCGACACCATCAGCGCCTTGTACCCGACGTCGTCGAGGGCGCACAGCCCGAGGTCGACGTGGACGCCCGCGACCACGAGGTCGGTTGCCGCCACGATCGGGCCGGAAGTAGGAAACGTGACCACGGCAGCGTCATCCCCGATCCCGATGTCGCCGAGCGGCCGCGACCGCCCCTCGGCGGATCCGGCGCCGGCCGCAGCCTCGAAGAGGGCCCGGAGCCGCCCGATGACGGCAAACTCGTCGCCCGGGCCGGCCTCGGGCGCCACGGGATCTCCGGAGTTGGGACTGTCCACCCGTCTTGCCTAGCATTGGGACGAGGCACACCCACTACAATTTGCCGGCCCACCGAGCAATGGACCCGGACAGGACGGGTCCGCAGCAGCGCCGGTCACCGGAGAATCCAAGGAGGAAACACCAGCCCATGCCCCCCACCGACCACAAGAAACTCATTGCATGGGTGGACGAGATCGCCGCTTTGACCGAGCCGGAAGCCGTCGAGTGGTGCGACGGCTCTGCCGAGGAGTACGACCGGCTGTGCCAGCTTCTGGTGGACAACGGGACGTTCACCAAGCTCTCCGAGGCCAAGCGCCCCAACAGCTACTGGGCCCACTCCGACCCGGGTGACGTGGCCCGCGTCGAGGACCGCACCTTCATCTGCTCGGCGGACGAGTCCGACGCCGGCCCCACCAACAACTGGCGGGACCCCGCCGAGATGCGCGACCTCCTCACCGGCCTGTTCAAGGGCTCGATGCGGGGACGGACCATGTACGTGGTCCCGTTCTCCATGGGGCCCCTCGGCTCGCACATCGCCCACGTCGGCGTGGAGATCACCGACTCGGCCTACGTTGCCGTTTCCATGCGGATCATGACCCGGATGGGCCGGGGCGCACTCGAGGTGCTGGGATCCGACGGCGTGTTCGTGCCCTGCCTGCACTCGGTGGGCGCGCCACTGGCCGATGGCGAGGCCGACTCCTCCTGGCCGTGCGACGCGGAGAGCAAGTACATCGTCCACTTCCCCGAGACCCGGGAGATCTGGTCTTACGGATCCGGCTACGGAGGCAACGCCCTGCTCGGCAAGAAGTGCTTCGCCCTGCGCATCGCCTCGGTCATGGCCCGGGACGACAACTGGCTGGCCGAGCACATGCTCATCTTGAAGCTCACCTCGCCGGCGGGTGAGACCCGGTACGTCACCGGCGCCTTCCCCTCCGCCTGCGGCAAGACCAACCTGGCCATGCTCATCCCCACCCTCGCCGACTGGAAGGTGGAGACGGTGGGCGACGACATCTGCTGGATGAAGTTCGGTCCCGACGGCCGCCTCTACGCCATCAATCCGGAGGCCGGGTTCTTCGGGGTCGCCCCGGGCACCAACGTCCACACCAACCCCAACGCCATGCTCACCCTCGACACCAACACCATCTTCACCAACACCGCCCTGACCGACGACGGCGACGTGTGGTGGGAAGGGATGACCGATCAGGCGCCGGCCCATGCGACGTCGTGGAAGGGTGAGGACTGGACGCCCGAGTCGGGCACACCGGCCGCGCATCCCAACGCCCGGTTCACCGTCCCTGCCGCCCAGGACCCGGCCATCGCCTCGGAGTGGGAGGACCCGGCCGGCGTTCCCATCGACGCCATCCTCTTCGGCGGCCGTCGGGCCTCGGTGGTCCCACTGGTGTTCCAGTCCCGCGACTGGGACCACGGCGTGTTCCTCGGCTCGATCATGGCCTCGGAGACCACGGCAGCCGCCGCCGGCGCCGTCGGCAAACTGCGGCGCGACCCCTTCGCCATGCTCCCCTTCTGCGGGTACAACATGGCCGACTACTTCGCCCACTGGCTGAAGATCGGAGCCTCCGCCGACCCGGAGAAGCTCCCGAAGATCTTCTACGTCAACTGGTTCCGCAAGGACGAGGACGGACGCTGGCTGTGGCCGGGCTACGGGGAGAATTCCCGGGTGCTCGAGTGGGTGTTCGAGCGGGTGAGTGGTACCGGAGACGCCACCGAGACGCCGATCGGATTCATCCCGGCCGCAGGTGCCATCGACACCGACGGGCTCGACGTGTCG
>DAIMIK010000015.1:0-33708 GCA_036722795.1 Acidimicrobiales bacterium
CCGGAGTCCTCGCCGGTGGGCCGGTTGTCACCGGAGGACTGGAATGCCCTCTGGTAGCACTCGGTGGCCGCCCGTGCCGTGCGGGTCGCGCCGGAGAGAATGCTGCCGGTCGGCCGCTGGGGCGTCACCGAGCCCAGGGGCCCGGACTGCAGTTCAACTGCGAGGCTGTGTGCCTATCGATCCGACCTTGGCGCCTCCGCCGCTTGTGGTCCGGGCCCGCTCATCCACCGGGGAGGGCGGACCGTTCGAGCCCCTGATCACCTCGAGGATGTCGTCCCCGATCAGCTCCTCCCTGTCGAGCAGGGCGTCACGGAGGGCCTCCACCACGTTGCGATGCTCCTCGAGCATGTGGGCCACCGACTCCTTGGCGGCCGCCAGGACGCCTTCGACCTCGGAGCGGCCGCCGTCGGTGGAGAGCACCTTGGAGACGATGCCGCCGGACGGGTACTCCAGGGCTGCTGAGGACACCAGTGTCTTGCCCATGCCCAGGAGGCCGACCATCTGACAGGCGTTGACCGTGGCCGCCTGCAGGTCGCCGGCCACCCCGGTGGAGGCTTCACCGAAGAACAGCTCCTCTGCCACCATGCCCCCGAAGGCGATGTCGATCAGGGCCTTGACCTCGGACTTCGTCTGGGTGAACCGCTCCTCTTCCTCGGAGTGGGCGAGCAGTCCGAGGGCGTCCTTGCGCTTGATGATGGTGAGCACCTCGAGCTTGCGACCCTTGCCCACCAGCCAGGCCACGGTGGCGTGCCCGGCCTCGTGGGTGGCGATGGTCCGACGCTCGGCCTCGGTGTACTCGACGGGCTGGGCCAGGCCGATCTCCTCGGTCATCTTGGCGTGCTGGAGGTCGTCCCACGAGAGCTTGCCTGCTCCCCGACGCAGGGCCCACACCAGCGCCTCGTCCATCAGGTGCTCGATCATCACCGGCGAGTACCCCGACGTCATGGCGGCCAGGGTCTCGCGCCGGGACGGATCGTCCAGCGCGGCGTCGTGGGCCTTCTTGCCCAGGTAGTAGTCGATGATGTCCCGACGACCCGACCGGCTGGGCAGCCCGAAGTAGATGTTCCGGTCGAAACGGCCGGGGCGGAGCAGGGCCGGGTCGAGGTCGCTCGCCCGGTTGGTGGCGCCGATCACCAAGATGTTGGCCGGGACGTGCGTCGGCTTGTCGAGGCGGCGATGGCCGGGCAACCAGGTATTGACCGCGTCGATGAGCATGCCCTTCAGGCGCAGGGACAACGGTGTCTGCTCGAAGGACTGGAGTTGGATGAGCAGCTCGTTGACCACGCCGGGGATGCCCTCGCCTTGGCGCTGCCCACTCCCACGGGCGCCGCCGATGGCGTCGAGCTCCTCGATGAAGCCGATCGCTCCGCCCTCGCGTCGGGCATGCTTGCGCAGCGCCTTGAAGTAGGCCCGGATCTTGCGGTTGGTCTGGCCGTAGAACATCGACTGGAAGGCCGATGAGGAGACGAAGAGGAACGGCACCCCGGCCTCGGCGGACATGGCCTTGGCCATGTAGGTCTTGCCGGTACCCGGAGGGCCTTCGAACAGGATTGCCTTGCGCGGCGAACCACCCATCTGCTCGGCGAAGGTCCTGTGGGCCAGAAACAGGTTGAGTGTCTTGGTGACCTCCTCGACCAGGGTCTCCGACCCCCGGACGTCGTCGAAGGTCATCTTCAACTCGTCGGGACGGTAGAGGATGTGGGGCGACCGACCGGCCGCCAGCAGCGGCACCACCATGACCAGGGCCAGCACGGTGATCAGGGCCATCGCCGGGAGGAGGGGCTGGAGCGACGCCGGGAAGTGGGGGACCGGAAGCGACGCACCCGGGTCGAAGACGTCCCGGAGGATCAGGAGCACGGCCACCGGTGCCAGCACCGTGGCCACCCGCTGCAGCCGGGTGCTTCTGGCGCGCTCTCGGTGGGCGCCGACGTCGGTGGTCGCGACCTGGGCCACACCCGCGGTCCCCAGTGCCGACAGCATGCCCGCCGAGTCACGAGGGGCCCGTCGACGCGCCCTGGCACTGCCTGGCGGCGATGCGTGCCCCGAACCGCTTCCCTCGGACCCGGGAACCACTGCTTCTCCCGTGTGCTCTGCTTGATCGATCGCCATTGCCTGCCTCCAGGTGCGCCCCACAACAAGCCTTGCGGCGCCCCTACGCCGCAGATCACCGGCGAAACCTTCGGCATCGACTGAGTGTCCCTCTGTCGAAAGTAACCGTCGCCGACCCCTCAGACAGCGACGGTCACGGCTGAACGTATGGTGGATCCGGGGCCCCGTCAACTCGTTTCGCGGAGAGTGTTCGCAGGCCCCCCGGGAGTGGGCGAAGCCATTGTCTGGCAATGAGTGTCGCGTCGCCGGGAGCCTCCGGTGCTGCGCGAACGGCGACCGTTGACAGCGGGGAGCGCCGGTGTGACGAGGACTATCGACCGGTGGAGGCGGGTACCGGGAACTCGCGCACCTCGAAGTCGGAGAGGATGGTCGGGCACAGGGCGGTCACGGCAAGGGAGCACGACTCCTCGGCGATGTTGACGCTGCTGCCGTTGGTCACGGCCGGCGCCACTTGGGGAAAGATCACCGCTCCGATGACCGGGCTGACCCCTCCCGACCCCTCGAGGCTCCCCACCACCCCGGCGGGGTCGGTGACGGAGACGACGTCCGGCGTGGACATCGACGCCTGCTCGCCGGCCGGCTTGGACCCCGAGCAGTCGGCCTCCTGCTGCTGCCAGGAGGGGATCGTGAAGAACGGGCAGACCAGCGCCACGCCCTGGGCGTGGCCGGTGCTGTCGAAGGTGGCGAAGACGCCCTCGGACCCGGCAGGCGGGATGCCGCTGAGAGGGGGATTGGGGTCATTGGCCGGGTAGACCACCAGACCGATCGCCCCTTTGTCCGAACGGACCACCGAGCACGTCCAACCGATAGGCCCCAACACGGTGTGGGCCCCATCGGAGTAGAACTCGACCTTGCCCACCAGCGCCGTCGGGATCGGTGCCAACAGGATCGTCGGGTTCCAGCCCTGGGCGCTCTGGGAGGTGCCGCTCCCGCTCCCGCTCCCGCTCCCGCTCCCGCTCCCGCTCCCGCTCCCGCTCCCGCCGCCGCCCCCGCTGGTGGCAGCGGAGGCGGTCGTGCACCCGACGACCGGGAACGCCACCGCCACCTCGCCGTTGAGCGGTGCGGTGGATGCCGACGTGGACGCAGGAGTGGTCGAAGCCGATGGGGCGACGGTCGTCGACGTGGCCCCGAGAAGGGAGCTCCCGCAACCGGTCAGGGCAGCAGCACCGGCCACCACCATCACGCCGAACCCGCCCAGCCTCGACAGCGCCGCTCCGAACCCGTGCCGGTGCGGCCGGTCTGCTCGATGTTCCGTCGTCACAGTCCCAGACGATAAGCCACCCCCGGACCGAACCGGTGCCGTCGCGAGCAGCCGGGTCGGCCGCACCGGGATCGGAGAGGGCGGCGCGAACCCCGACGGCCCGAGGTGTAGGGATTGACGCGCACGTTAATATTAGTTGACGTTCGCGAAATAGACCGCAATCCCGGAGTGCCATGGCAGGCCTGCAGCGATTGACATCACCGGGGGCCGCCACCGCCCCTGGTGTCGGCGTACCCGGTCACGAGCGTGTGACTGGCCCGTCGGCCGTCCCCGACGGCTACAAGTGGATCGCACTGTTCATCTCCACCCTCGGCATGTTGATGGCCACCATCGACAGCTCCATCGTGTTGATCGCCCTACCGGACGTCTTCCGTGGCATCGGCATCGACCCGCTCGAGCCCGGCAACACCTTCTACCTGCTCTGGATGATCCTGGGCTTCCTGGTCGTCACCAGCGTCCTGGTGGTGAGCCTCGGCCGGATGGGCGACATCTACGGCCGGGTGCGTACCTACAACCTCGGCTTCGCCGTGTTCACCTTCTTCTCGCTGATGCTCAGCATCACCTGGATGACCGGCCACGCCGCCGGCATCTATCTGATCGTCATGCGCATCTTCCAGGGAGTGGGCGCCGCCATGCTGATGGCCAACGCCGCGGCCATCCTGACCGACGTGTTCCCCGACCATCAACGGGGGTTGGCACTCGGGATCAACCAGGCGGCCGCCTTCAGCGGGTCGTTCATCGGCCTTGTCCTCGGGGGCGTCCTGGCGCCGATCAACTGGCGGCTGATCTTCCTGGTGTCGGTCCCCATCGGGCTGTTCGCCACCGTCTTCGGCTACCTCCGGCTGCGGGAGGTCTCCCCGCGCCGCCCGGCGCGGATCGACTGGCCGGGCAATATCACCTTCGCCGTCGGCCTCGTCCTGGTCATGATCGGCATCACCTACGGGATCGAGCCCTACGGCCACAAGGCCATGGGATGGACCAACCCCACCGTGATCGGCGAACTCATCCTCGGGGTCGCGTTCCTCGTCGTGTTCTGCATCATCGAGACCAAGGTCCCCCAGCCGATGTTCCGGCTGCAGCTGTTCAAGATCAGGGCCTTCACCAGCGGGGTGCTGGCCAGCTTCCTGGCCGCTCTCAGCCGCGGCGGGCTGATGTTCATGCTCATCATCTGGCTCCAGGGGATCTGGCTGCCCCTGCACGGCTACGCCTTCAGCGTCACCCCCCTGTGGGCGGGCATCGCCATGCTCCCGCTGACCCTCGGGTTCCTGGTCGCCGGACCGGTATCCGGCGTGCTCTCCGACCGCTACGGGGCGCGTCCCTTCGCCACCGGCGGGATGCTCGGGTCGGCGCTCTGCTTCTTCCTGCTCGAGTACCTGCCGATCGACTTCCCCTACTGGGCGTTCGCCATCCTGCTCCTGCTCACCGGGATGACCATGGCGTCGTTCGGATCGCCCAACCGGGCCGGGGTCATGAACAGCCTGCCCCCGCAGCACCGCGGCGCAGGCTCCGGTATGAACACCACCTTCCAGAACTCCGCCCAGGTCCTGTCCATCGGCATCTTCTTCTCGCTGATGATCATCGGCCTGACCTCATCGCTTACCCAGAACCTCTTCCAGGGCCTGGTGGCGCACGGGGTCCCGCCGGCGGCAGCCGAGCAGGCCGCCCACCTGCCAGCGGTCTCCACACTGTTCGCCGCCTTCCTCGGCTACGACCCGATACAACACCTGATCGGTGCCCACCAGTTGGCCCAGCTGCCGGCGGTCCAGCAGGCGGCACTCACGGGCCGGAGCTTCTTCCCCGGGCTGATCAGCGCTCCGTTCCGGGCCGGGCTGCATGCCGCCTTCGACTTCGCCATCTTCGCCAGCCTGTTGGCAGCAGGGGCTTCGTGGCTCCGGGGCGGGCGCTACGTCTACTCCGAGCCGGACGGGACCGAGTCCGTCGACGTCTCCGTCGACCCTCCGAAGGACGCAGCTGCCGAGGAGTTTGCGAGGTGATCACACGAAACGCCGCCGTCGAGCCGCCGCCGGTGGTCCTGCGCATCGGGGAGGTGGCCAAACTGACCGGGCTGACCACCAGGACCTTGCGCTACTGGGAGGAGCAGGGCCTGATCAGCCCGAGCAGCTACCGGGGGAGGGGCGAGCGCCTCTACTCGGCAACCGACATGGCACGGGTGACCCGCATCCGCGATCTCCAGGAATTGCTGGGCTTCTCGCTGGCCGAGGTCAGGGTGGTGCTGGAGAGCGAGGACATCGATGTTCTCGACCGCGTCCGATCCGAGTACCGAGCCGGGAACGTCCCGGTGGTCAGACGTCGCCAGTTGCTCGATGAGGCCATCGAGGCCAACGACAAGCTGCTGGCCCGGCTCGACGTCGCACTGGCCCGGATCGGCGCGTTCCGGGACGAGCGGGCAGCCACATCGATCCGGCTGCGGGAGTCGCGGAGTGCGCTGGACCGTGACGCCGACCAGTAGCAGGCAGCGATCGCGCACCCTGCAGACCGGACCACTACGACGGAGCGGAGCCCACCGATGATCAACGACGCGATGACAGCGGAAACGGTACAGATCCTCGGGTACGAGGACGACCTCATCGGGGCCTAACTGGCCTAGCGCCTGGGCAGGGTGCCGACGGGTGGGTTCGTGGTGATCCGTCACATGCCCGGGCCGACGAGGCGACCAAGGAGATCACCGGACGACTTGCCGCCCACGGCTACCTGGCCATCTGCCCCGACCTGTACTCCCGCGAGGCGCCCCGTCAGCCCCGTCAGCCCCGCCAGCCCCGACGACGCGGCGGCTGCGGCACGGTGCCGAGGACCTCGCCACCGCCTGACGGGATATCGCCACGTGCACGTACCGGTCCGTCACGCTGACCTTGCAGGGCGGTGGCGAGGGCACCCAGGGTTGGTTCGCGGTCACCGACGCCACGGTGTACTTCGACCACCCCGTCCACGCCCTCGAGATTGCCCCCCACGAGCTCCTGGAGGCGGCCACCCCGCCCGGGTGACCCGACGCATGGACCAGCTCCGCTGGCAGTCCGCACCGCCGGCGGGGGGATCGGATGCGAACGTGCTTCTCTCGGGCGAGGAGGCCTACTGCAGAGGTGGCACCTGCCCAGGGGGCGGAGCCGCCGGCGGCATCTGGCCAGGAGGGGGTGGCGGTGGGGCCTGACCCGGGGGAGGCGGTGCCTGCCCCGGCTGCTGCGGGAAGTTCGGCAGGGGAGCGGGCGGGGCCTGGCCGGACGGGGGCTGGGCGCTCTGCTGGGGGTAGCCCGGTTGTGGCGGCGGGTAGCCGCCCGCCGGTGGGTACTGGCCCGGGTAGCCGCCCGCGCCGTAGCCGCCCGCTCCGGGGTAGCCGCCCGCGGCGGCCAGGGCGGCCGGGCCCCGGTACTGGCTCTTGCCGAGCCACAGGATGTACCAGAAGATCACATTGAGGAGGACCAGCCCGACCGTGAACCCGCCGCCGTGGCCGAAGCTCTTCGAGACGTCGTGCAGGACGAAGATGTAGATGACGAGGAAGGCGATGGACCCGAGGAAGGGGATGATCGGCAACAGCAGGGACCAGGCCCACCAGACCGGCCGGCCCACCATCTTCAGGATGATGATGAAGTTGTAGACGGGGACGAAGGCCGCCCAGCCGGGCTGCCCGGCCTTCTTGAACGTTCCGTACACCCCGAGGGCGAAGACCACGTAGGCGATGATCCAGATGACGATGAACACCCCGACGGAGCTCCCGCTGCTCGAAGTGGTGTAGGCCGCCAACAGATGTCCCATTGTTCCTCCAGTGACTGACCGCACGCGAATGTGCTGACCTCCTTGTTAGCACTCCCGAGCTGGGAACGGGTCGATGCCGGCCCCGAAGGCGGTCCGGGCCGGTCGTCGGCCGACGAATTGTCACAGGCGGTGAGTAGGGTCCCTCACCATGATGCACCTGTACTCGGCCGGGCGGGCCAGGCCACTGGCCGCCCGCCTGGCCGAGGTGCTGGGCGACCGTCCGTCGGATCCGATGACCCCCGAGTGGCTGGCGGTGCCCTCGGATGGCATGCGCCGCTGGCTCACGCTGGCATTGGCGGGCCACCTGGGAGCCTCGGGTCCGGACGCCACCGACGGGGTGGCGGCCAACATCCAGAGGGCCTACCCCGGAACACTGCGGAGTTGCGTGCTCGCCGCGGACCGCGACGATCCCGCGCCCGGTTCCGATCCCTGGGGCATCGAGCGTCTGGTGTGGTCGGTGCTGGCCGTCGCCGACGGCCACGCCGACGACCCCGTGCTCGAAGCGATCGTCGCCGTTCCGGCCGGCGCATCCCGCTATGCACGCGCCCGCCGTGTGGCCGACCACTTCGACCGCTACCACCAGCACCGCCCCGACATGATCAGGGCCTGGTCCGCCGGCAACTACGTCGACGGAATCGGGAAGCGCATCGCCGACCATGCGATCTGGCAGCCCCACCTCTGGCGGTTGGTCCGGGAGCAGATCGGGGAGCCCAGCCCACCCGAGTGCCTTCCCGGGCTGCTGGACCGCCTGCGGAGCGGCGACCTGCACCTCGACCTCCCCGACCGTCTCCTGCTGTTCGGCTTCACCCTGCTGCCGGGCCACGGGTTCCTCGAGCTGGCGGAGGCTGTCGCGGTGCACCGCGAGGTGCACCTGTTCCTCCTCGAGCCGTTCCACTTCGATGTCGGCCAGCTCCACCGGTTGAGCCCGCCCCCGGGTAACGCCAAGCCGAGGCTTCGCTCCGCCGACCCGACAGCAGGCCTCGTGCACCAGCCGTTACTGCGTTCGTGGGGACGGCTGCACCGGGAGACGGCGATCCTGCTGGCTGACGCCGAGGCCAACGGGTTCCCCGTGCCCCAATGGGTCGACGTACCGGAGGAAACGGTGTCGCCGGCGACCGTACTTGCCCGACTGCAGCGCGACATTCGGACCAACGCCGGCCCCGGCACACCGCTGGTTGGCGACCCGACCGACCGCTCCGTGCAATTCCATGCCTGTTTCGGACCTACCCGCCAGGTCGAGGTCCTGCGCGACGCGATCCTCCATCTGCTCAACGAGCCCGGATCGAACCTGAGCGAGGACGACATCCTGGTGGTGTGCCCGACACTCGATCGATTCGCCCCGCTGATCGAGGCAGCGTTCGGACCGCCGGCGGCTCCGTCGACAGAGTCTCCCCGTCCAGATGCGACGGCTGGTCGAGCAGGCGCCCCTGCGCTCCGCTACCGCATCGTCGACCAATCGATCCGCACCACGAATCCGGTCCTGAGTGCCACGATGGCGTTGCTGGAGCTGGTGGCCGGCCGTTTCGAGGTCTCCCCGGTGCTCGAGTTCCTCGCCCTCGGGCCGGTGCGTGAGCGCTTCGGTTTCGACGACGATGCCCTGGCCACTGTCACGCGTTGGGTGACGGAGACCAATGTCCGGTGGGGAATCGATCCCGTGCATCGCGTGCCGTTCGGTGTGCCCGAATCGGTCACCACCAATACATGGCAGGCCGGTCTCGACCGGCTCCTGGTCGGGTCCGCGGTGCACGACGAGGTCCTCGCCCTTGCGGTGGGCGACGTGGTCCCGTGCGGGATAGAAGGGTCGGATGTGGAACTGGCCGGATGCCTGGCCGAGGCCCTGTGGCATCTGGGCAACCTGGCAGCCGAATCCTCCCGTGCCCGCCCGTTTGCCGAATGGGTCCGCACACTGCGGGAGGCGAGTGCGGCCCTGTTCACCACCGACCGCGACACGGAGTGGCAGATCGAAGCGCTCCAGCGTGTCCTCGACGAGGTGGTCCAGGCTTCCACCGTCGATGGCGCGCCATCGACGGTCCCCTTGGAGTTCATCGACCTCAGGAGGTTGCTGGGTGAGCGTCTCGACGCCATGCCCGGACGCCCCGACTTCTTCCGTGGTGGCATCACCATCAGCTCGATGACCCCCCTTCGATGGATCCCGTTCCGAGTGGTCTGTCTGCTCGGGATGGACCAGTCGGCGTTCGGCGCCGTGACTGCGGCCGGTGACGATCTGGCGTCCGTGGCGCCACAGGTCGGGGATCGCGATCCGAGGGCCGAGTCCCGCCAGGCACTGCTCGAGGCGGTGCTCGTCGCCGAGGACCGCCTCGTGGTGGTGCGTGACGGCCACGATGTGCGGACGAACCAGGAAGTCCCGCGTGCGGTGGTGGCAGCCGAGCTGTTCGACTCGGTGACCGCCGTGGTGGGTCCATGCCGGCCGGAGTTCCCACGGCCCCTCGAAATCGATCATCCCCGCCAGGCCTTCGACGATCCGTGCTTCGAGGTCGGCAGGCTGGTCCCGGGCACCGCGTGGGGCTTCGAACAAGGGAACCTGGCAGGGGCTCTCGCCCGACGCGCCCGTGATGTGGAAGCGCCGCCTTTCCTAGCGGGTCCATTGGCGGCAGTCGATTCCGACGTCATCGAGTTGGCGGAGCTCCGGGCGTTCTTCACGAAGCCCACGGAGTACTTCCTCACCCACCGGCTCGGGGCGCACCTGCCCACGTCTGCCGATGACCCGTCGCCTCTCCTCCCTGTCGAGCTCGACCCACTCGAGCGCTGGAACGTGGGAATGCGGCTGCTCGATGCCCGTCTGGCCGGAGCGGATCTCGAAGCGTGGCGTGAGGCCGAACGAGGGCGGGGCACACTGCCTCCCGGGTGGCTCGAAGCAGACGTTGTGGAAAAGCTGGACGGCATCACCGGCGAGCTAGTGGAAGCAGCCCGCCGCCTGGGAGCGCGGGGAGGGCCGGCCGATCCCCACGAGGTGGAGGTGGTGTTGCCCGACGGCACCCGGGTCGTGGGCTCCGTCGCGCTTCGCCTGCAGGCCCCAGGCCCAGGGCCGGCCCGCATCAGCTTGTCGAGGATCAAGCCGGAGCATCGGTTGGCCGCCTGGATCGATCTCATGGCGCTGGTGGGGACCGATCCCTCGACTGCCTGGCGGTCCCTCGTGCTGGGGAGGTCCGAAGGCCGCCGCCACCGGGCCGTGGCGATGAGTCTCGTCCCCTCAGCGGCGCCGGGTCTCCGCAGGGAGAGCGCACGCGGCGGGCTGGCGGTGGCGGTGGACTGCTATCGACGTGGCCTGTCCGAGCCGATCCCCCTCTTTCCCGACTCCTCCTACGAGGTGTATGGCGGCAACCCCAAAGGTGCCAGGTGGAGTCCCTACCGGTCGACCGGGGAAGGGGACGGTGCCGCAGTGGTGCTGGCCTTCGGCAGACTCCGGTTCGACGAGATCATGGCGCTGCCCGCTCGACCTGGCGATCCGCCCGGCCCCGGCGGGAGGGTCGAGAGGTTCGCCAACTATCTTTACGGTGCTGTCGACAGCTCGGCCGACGAGTGGGACCCGTTGGGGGATGCATCGTGACGGCCAGGGCCTACATCCCTCTGGACCTCGCCGACGAGCTCCCGACCGGAACGTTGGCCATCGAAGCCAGCGCCGGCACCGGCAAGACGTACGCCCTGGCCGCACTGGCCACCCGGTTCATCGCCGAGGAGGACGTCTCGGCCTCGGAGCTGCTGATCGTCACCTTCACCCGGGCCGCCACCAACGAACTCCGGGCCAAGGTCCGTGAGCGCCTCATCGAGGCGGCCGATCACCTCGAGCGAGACGAGGGGGTTCCGACCGACGATGCGCTCCTCGTTCGTCTGGCATCCGACCACCGTCCGCTCCGACTTGAGCGGCTTCGGAAGGCGGTGACGGAATTCGACTCGGCAACGATCGCCACCATCCATGGGTTCGCGACCCAGGCCCGCTCGGCGCTCGGCGCTGCGGTGGGCACCGATCCGGACGCGACGCTGGTCGATGACACGGCGGAGCTGGTCGCCCAGACCTGTGCGGACGTGTTGGCCCGTGCGGCAGTGACGGAGCCCTCGGCCGAAGACCTCCCCGAGCTCGCAATCCTCCGGTCGGCCACCGCCACTCTGGTCGGACGGCCGGATCTGGCGCTCGCCCCGATGCCCGGCCACGGGGCGACCCGAGGCCAGCTGCTCCTGCGAGAGCTGGTGGAGCGATCGGCAGCGGAGGTGGGCGACCGCCGCCTGCGAGCGGGCACGCGCAGCTTCAGCGACGTAGTGGTCGAGTTGCGCGATGCGTTGACCGGCCCTGGGTCGGCAGCGGCAGTCGACGCCCTGCGCAACCGGTTCAAGGTGGCCCTGATCGACGAGTTCCAGGACACCGACCCCGTGCAGTGGGACATCTTCAGACGCCTGTGCGGTGAGCAGGGCGAGGGAACCAGGCTGGTGGTGGTGGGCGACCCCAAACAGGCCATCTACCGATTCAGGGGTGCCGACATCGATACCTATCTGGCCGCGGTGGGCGACGATTCGCTCGTCGAGCACCGGTCGCTGGTCACCAATTGGAGATCGGATGGCGCCGTGGTGGCCTCGCTCGACGCGCTCTTCCGAGGGGCGACGTTCGGCGCCGAGAGCATCCGATTCGTCCCGGTCAGTGCGGCTCCGCGGCACGAAGTGCGTCGGCTGCGCACTGTCGACGGCGAACCGCTGCCGGCCCTGTCCCTCCGCCTGGCAGTGGGCGCCGGTATCACGCGTGCGAAGAACCAGCCTGCGGAGGTGATCGGCGGCTCGGCAGAGCGAGCCATCGAGGCGGACCTGGTGGAACGCATACGCGACCTTCTGGACCATGCTCGGATTCCGGCCTCGGAGGCCACGGCCGAACCGGACAGGGTTCGGCCGTCGGAGATCGCCGTACTCGTGAACAAGCATGACCAGGCCGCCTCGGTCCAGGCTGCACTCGTGGCCCAGGGCGTTCCCGCGGTGGTGGCCAGGGGGGGCAGCGTGCTGCAGTCACCGGCTGCCGAGCAGATCCGGTGGCTCCTCTACGCCATGGGACGGCCCTCGGATCGCCGACGCGCCGCCACGTTCGCGATGTCTTGGTTCTGCGGGTGGGGCGCGGAAGAGGTGGCCACTGCCACCGACCCGGAACTGGCCGTGCTCCAGGAGCAGCTCCGGTCATGGTCGGAGCTCCTGGCCACCCATACGGTGGCCGACGTGCTGGCCCAGGTGTGGTCCGAGAGCGGCCTGGTGGCCAGGGTGCTGGGCCGAGCCGATGGCGATCGCAACATGACCGACCTCGATCATCTGGCCGAGCTGGTCCATGGGGGGTTCCCGTCGGGTCGGGCCAGCGTCACCGGACTGCTGGCTGTCCTCGACTCGACCCCGGTCAGCGAATCCGATGCAGACGTGGACGGAGACACCGCAGCGAGGCGGATCGAATCCGAGGCCGAGTCCGTGCAGGTCATGACGATATGGACAGCCAAGGGTCTCGAGTTCCCCATCGTCTGTGTCCCCACGATGTGGCATCGGCCCGGCGGCGTCGAAGAGGTCATCTACGTGGACCCGGGCACCGGCGTGAAGACCTTCGACCTCGCCCAGGGCACGACCTGGCCAACGGACGCCGAGGCGACCATCAGACGGGACCAGGCCGCGGAGCGGATGGTCGGCGAGCATCTGCGCCTGGTCTACGTGGCCCTGACCAGGGCGCGGCACCAGACCATCGTGTGGTGGGCCAACGGCAAGGGGAGTGCGAGGTCGGCTCTGGCGCGTGTCCTCTTTGCCCGGGCCGACGGCGCCATCGACCCCGCCCTCTACCGGAGCGACGCCGTCCCCGTCCCCCCCGACGAGGACATCGAGTCGAGCCTGGCCCCTCTGATCGCACGTGCAGGAGGGGAGATCGCCGTCCGGACCATCGACGCCCGGCTCGTTCCGCGCACTCAGTGGATCGACCAAGATGCGACGCACGCGCCGGAGGAGCTCGAGATCGCCCGGCTCCGTGCATCGCCGGACCGCACGAAGCAGCGGTGGTCGTTCTCCTCCATCACCCATCACGCTGCGGCCGCCAACTTCGATCCCGACGACCCGTCACTCGGCGACAGTGGAGCCGGCGACGAGCGGGAGATCGGTGAAGGGGAGATCGGTGCGGACACCCTGTTGCCCGGCGAGGGCACCGGCACCGGTTTCGACGGCATGAGCAAAGGAGCCGACGCCGGCGGACCCTCCTCCGGGGCGCAGTACGTACCGGCAGCCCTGACCCGCCTGCCCGCCGGGGCAGCCTTCGGCACCCTGGTCCACTCGGTCCTCGAACGCGTGGACTTCACCTCGCCCGACCTCGGCGACCTTTTCGGCGCCGGCATCGATCGGGAGCTGGCCTGGCGCTCGTTGGACCTGACGCCGAGGTGGGAGAGTGACGCCGATACGAGGAGTGGTCGTCAGTTGCTCATCGACGGGCTGCGGACAGCCGTCGACACACCGCTCGGAGCCTTGTTCGGCGGTGTGCGCCTGGCCGACATCGCCCCCGGTGACCGGCTCAACGAGGTGTCGTTCGACCTCCGTCTGGCAGAAGCGGGAAGAACGGCCGCGGTGGCGGACATCGGCCGGCTGATGATCGCCCATCTCGACCCGACTGACCCGTTGCGTACGTGGGCCACCGATCTGGCTGACGGCGCGATCGGCCTGGCCCTGGCCGGACATCTCACCGGATCGATCGACCTGGTCATGCGGATTCCCGGGCCCGATTCCGGTGCGCGCTTCGTGGTGGCCGACTACAAGACGAACGCACTCAATGACCGGGGACGGCCCCCCGCTTCTGACGACTACCACCCTGACCACCTGGCCGTGGCCATGGCCGATCATGACTACCCGCTCCAGGCGGCGCTCTACGCGGTTGCCCTCCACCGCTACCTGCGGTGGCGTCTGGACGGCTATGACCCGGTCGCCCACCTGGGCGGCGTCGCCTACCTGTTCCTCCGGGGCATGACCGGGCCGGCGGTGGCGGTCAGCGACGGCAGGCCCCACGGCGTGTTCGGCTGGCCGCTCCCCCCGGCGCTGGTGGTTGCGCTCAGCGACCTGCTCGACGGCCGGCTCGTCACGACGGAGGCACCGTGAACGTGTCCGGTTCGGCTCGGCACCAGGTGGCAGTTCCGCCCGAGGTGACGGTGCTCGAACCATTCGTCGGGTCCGGAGTGTTCGGCCCGTTCGAGGTGCACCTGGCCGCGACCATGGCGCGGCTGGTGCCCGGAACATCCGATGACGGAATCCTGGCCCTGGCCTTGGCGGCGCGGGCGCCACGCCACGGACATGTCTATGCCGAGTTGCACCATGCCGCCGACCACATCGCCGGGTCCGACGACCGGGTGGAAGGAGTCCGGGGACTGCCGTGGCCGGAGGCCGACGAGTGGGTCCGGGCACTGACCGACTCCCCACTCGTGTCCGTGCCCGGTGGCCGCCCGGCCGACCGGGTCCGTCCGTTGGTGCTGGAGGGCGGCCGTGTCTACCTCCAGCGCTTCTGGCACTACGAGCTGGCGGTGGCCGACGAGCTGAGGCGCCGGGCCGGGCGGGACCCTGCCGCACCGGACGGCGCCGGGTCCGATCCGGTCGCCCTCCGGCTCGACGCGGTTCTCGATCTCCTCTTCGGTCCGGACGACGGACCCGAGCCCGATCTGCAACGGGGCGCGGCCCGGAAGGCTCTGACCTCGGGTATCTCCGTCATCGCCGGGGGCCCCGGGACCGGCAAGACCCACACCGTCGCCCGCATCCTGGCGGGGGCCCACCTGGTCGCCGCAGCCGACGGCCTGCGCCTCGACGTCGCGCTCGCCGCACCCACCGGCAAGGCCGGCATCCGCATAGGTGACGCGGTGCGCGGGGAGGTGCCGGCCCTCGAGGGCTCGGGTGCCGTCAGCCCCGAACTCGCCGCGCAACTGATGGCAACCGAGCCGATCACGGTGGATCGTCTCCTCGGATGGCTCCCGGGCGCGCGCTTCCGGCACGATGCACGGAATCCACTCCCGCACCACCTGGTGATCATCGACGAGACCTCCATGGTGTCGCTGCCCATGATGGCCAAGCTCCTCGACGCGATGCGCCCCGATGCGCGCCTGGTGCTGGTCGGCGATCCCCACCAGTTGGCAAGCATCGAGGCCGGCACGGTCATGGACGACGTGGTCGGGCCCGCGGAGGACCCCGGGCGGGCGGCAGGGGGCCCACTGGCCGGCCGGGTCACCGTGTTGCGACGCATGCGTCGCTTCGCCGAGGACTCCGCCATCGCCGCCCTTGCCGCGGCGGTGCGCGCCGGAGAGGCGAACACCGCACTCGAGCTCCTCGGAGGCGGGCACTCCGACCTCCGGTGGGTGCGCGACGACGACGGCGACGGCCTCGACCGGGTCCTCGACCGGCTGGTGACCGCCGGCATCGAGGTGGGAACGGCGGCGATGGAGGGCGATGCCCGGGGCGCTCTCGGTGCGGCCACCCGGATCAAGGTGCTGGCCGCCACCAGAGGGGGGCCACTCGGCCTCTACGACTGGAGCGACCGGATCGAGGCCGCCGTCGCCGAGGCGCTCCCGGCACTCAACCGTTCACTCCGGTGGTACGTCGGCCGTCCCGTCATCGTGACCGGCAACGATGCGGTCAACGGCGTCTTCAACGGGGACGTCGGCGTGGTGGTGGCCCACGACGGCGAGGTCCGTGTGGACATCGTCGCCGGCGACGGAGTGCGAGCGCTGGCACCGTCACGGCTCGACCGGGTCGACACGTGGTGGGCCATGACCATCCACAAGAGCCAGGGCTCGGAGTTCTCCCACGCCGTCGTGTCCCTCCCACGTGCCGCATCGCCCATCCTCACCCGGGAGCTGCTCTACACCGCGGTGACCAGGGCCAAGGACCGAGTGACCGTCGTGGGCAGCGAGGCCTCGCTGCGGGCCGCGATCGACCGGCCGATCGCCCGTGCCTCGGGTCTCCGGCACCGTCTCTGGCCCTAGCGATCCGGCCCGCGCCGCTACTTTGTCTGCTCACCAAGTTCTAGATTGGCCCCATGGACGAACACGCATCTGCACTTCAGACAGCCGCCGCCATCCGGGCCAAGGAGGTCAGCCCGCTCGAGGTGCTCGACGAGTGCCTGGCCAGGGTGGATGTCTGCAATCCCGAGCTCAACGCGGTGATCTGGCGCAACGACGAGGAGGCCCGCGCCGCGGCTCGCTCGCTCGGAGAGCGGATCGCCGCCGGGGAGGGGGAGCTGCCACCCTTCGCCGGGGTCCCCCTCCCGATCAAGGACCTGCTCCCGGTGGAGGGGCAGCCGGCGACCTACGGGTCCCGGGGTGCCCCCGAGGGGCCCAGTGCGACCAGCGGGCCGATCGCCGAGGCATTCGTCCGCGCCGGCTTCATCCTCACCGGCCGGACCAACACCCCCGAGTTCGGATCGATCACTGTGACCGAGAACGACCGGTTCGGGGTCACCCGCAATCCCTGGGCCACGGGCCACACCTCCGGCGGGTCGAGCGGGGGTGCCGGCTCTGCGGTGGCCGCCGGCATGTTCCCGGTGGCCCACGCCAGCGACGGTGGCGGCTCGATCCGGATACCGGCATCGTGTTGCGGACTGGTGGGCCTCAAGCCGAGTCGCGGGAGGGTGGCCGCCACCTTCCCGGGGTGGCAGGGAATGGTCACCGAGGGGGCCCTCAGCCGAACGGTGGCCGACACCGCTGCCGTCCTCGACGTCATCAGCGCCCCCGACCGGTATGCCTGGTGGAACGCCCCGGTTCCGGAGCGCCCGTTCGCCGACGAGGTCGGTGCCGACCCGGGTCGGCTCCGGGTGGCGCTGTGCACGGTGTCCGCCCTCGGGCTGCCGGTGGCCGACCAGCCGGCTGCCGCCGTCGACCATGCCGGCCGAGTGCTCGAGTCCCTCGGCCATCAGGTTTCGCATCTCGACGTCGATGTCTTCGACCTGTCGGGACTCGAGCCGTTCCTCAACGTGGTCAATGCGGGTCTGAGCGAGTACCCCGACATCGACTGGACCAGGGTCGAGCCGCACAACCAGGCCGGCTACGCCGCCGCCGAGGCCGTCGACAGTGCGGTCTTCACCCGGTCGCTGATCGCGCTGCACCAGCTGACCCGCACGATCGTGGCGCGCTTCGATGACGAGTTCGACCTGCTGGTGACGCCCACGATGACCGTGGAGCCGCCGAAGGTGGGCCTGCTCGAGGCCGTCCACGCCGGGGCCGGGGCACCGGTCCTGGACATCGTGGCCATGGCCGCGTTCACCGCGGTCTACAACATCACCGGCCAGCCGGCCATCAGCCTCCCCCTCCACGTGGCACCCTCGGGGTTGCCGGTGGGCGTGCAGGTCGTGGCCGGTCCGTGGAGGGAGGCGCAGCTGATCCGGTTGGCGTCCCAGCTGGAGGCGGCCGACCCCTGGTCCGGCCGATACCCCCGCCTCGGTTGAGGCGGCACCCCTGTCTGCCCTGCGGAACGTGCCCGGCCGGGCGTTGATGAGTATCTTTCGTTAGCCGACAGAAATGGAGAAGCCATGACGGTCATTGATGAGAAGGTTCGCCAGCACAAGTTCCTGCTCGACGAGAGCGAGATGCCGACGGCCTGGTACAACATCGTCCCCGATCTGCCGTCGCCCCCTCCTCCCGCCCTCCATCCCGGCACGCTCGAGCCCGCTGGCCCCGACGACTTCGCCCCGCTGTTCCCGATGGACCTGATCCTCCAGGAGGTCAGCACCGAGCGCTACATCGACATCCCCGGGGCCGTGCTCGACGTCTACCGGCAGTGGCGGCCGTCCCCGCTCTACCGGGCCCATCGCCTGGAGAAGGCGCTCGACACACCGGCGCGCATCTACTACAAGTACGAGGGCGGATCGCCGGCCGGCTCGCACAAGCCCAACACCGCGGTGCCCCAGGCGTACTACAACGCCAAGGCCGGGGTGAAGCGGCTGACCACCGAGACCGGTGCCGGCCAGTGGGGGACGGCGCTGGCCTACGCCTGTGCCATCTTCGGGCTCGAGTGTGAGATCTGGCAGGTGGGCGCCTCCTTCGACCAGAAGCCCTATCGCCGCCTGATGATGGAGGCGTTCGGCGGGAAGGTCCACCGTTCCCCGAGCGAGCTCACGGCCGCCGGCCGGGCCATCCTGGCGGCGGACCCCGACAGTCCCGGGTCACTGGGCATCGCCATCTCCGAGGCGGTGGAGGTGGCCGCTCCCGACCCGGAGACCCGCTACGCCCTGGGCAGCGTCCTCAACCACGTGCTGATGCACCAGACCATCATCGGCGAGGAGGCCCTGCTGCAGATGGCCAAGGCCGGCGAGAAGGCACCGGACCTGCTGGTCGGGTGCACCGGCGGGGGTTCGAACTTCGGCGGCCTCGCCTTCCCCTTCATGCGGGAGAAGATGGCCGGCACGATGAACCCGGTGATCCGGGCCGTCGAGCCCGCGTCCTGCCCGTCGCTGACCAGGGGCGTCTACGCCTACGACTTCGGGGACACCGCCGGAATGACCCCGCTGATGAAGATGCACACCCTCGGGCACGACTTCATTCCGGACCCCATCCACGCCGGGGGCCTGCGGTACCACGGGATGGCACCGCTCATCTCCCATATCTACGAGCTCGGCATGATGGAGGCCATCGCCATCCCCCAGCTCGAGTGCTTCGCCGCGGCCATGCAGTTCGTCCGCTCCGAGGGCATCCTGCCCGCGCCCGAGCCCACCCATGCCATCGCAGCTGCCGTCCGGGAGGCCCTGGCCTGCAAGGAGTCCGGAGAGGAGAAGGTCATCCTCACCGCACTGTGCGGACACGGGCACTTCGACCTGTCCGCCTACGACTCCTACCTGAACGGGCGGATGATGGACGAGGAGATCAGCGACGCCCGGTTCGCCGCAGGGCTGTCCACGGTGCCGGTGGTGGCCTGAGGAGGCCCACCGACGCGGTCAGCGCCCGGCGGCGTCGGCAGGGGTGTGCTCGGCCAGATCGGACTGGCGCACCCAGGTCGCGTACATCTCGGCATAGCGCCCACCCGACGCCACCAACTCGGCGTGGGAGCCGACCTCGATGATGCGGCCCTGGTCGACCACGGCGATGCGGTCGGCCCGCATGGCCGTCGACAGGCGGTGGGCGATCAGGATGGCGGTGCGGTCCTCGAGGAGGGCATCGAGGGCGGCCTCGATCTTCGTCTCGGACTGGAGGTCGAGGTTGGAGGTGGCCTCGTCCAGCACGAGCACGCGGGGGTGGGCGAGGAAGGCCCGGGCCAGGGCGATCAGCTGGCGCTCGCCGGACGACAGGGTCTGGCCCCGTTCGTGGACCACGGTGTCCAGCCCGCCGGGCATGCGGTCGACCACGTCCCCGAGCCCCACCGTGCGGACCGCCTCGAAGATCTCCTCGTCGCCGGCCTCGGGTCGGGCGAAGGCGATGTTGTCCCGGATGGTGCCGGCGAACAGGAAGGGCTCCTGGGGCACCACGCCGAGCTGGCGACGGAGCGAGCGCATGGTGACGTCGCGGAGGTCGTAGCCGTCGATCAGCACCCGGCCCTCGGTGGGGTCGTAGAAGCGGGTGATCAGTTTGGCCAGCGTGGACTTGCCGGCCCCGGTCGGCCCGACGAAGGCGACCGTCTCCCCGGGGGCGACCTGCAGCGCGACGTCCTCGATCACCAGCCGGCCCGGGTCGTATCCGAAGGAGACCCGGTCGAACACGATCTCGCCCTCGATGGGGGGCAGCTCGACGGCATCGGCCGACTCGGTCACCTCGGGCTCGGTGTCGATCAGGCCACGGAGCTTGTTCACCGAGGCCTGGCCCTGCTGGTAGGTGTTGTACTGCTGCACCAGCAGCTGGATGGGTTGGAAGAACCGGTTGAGGTACAAGAAGAAGGCGACCAGTGCGCCGATGGACAGCGTGTGGTGCAGCACCATCTCCCCTCCGATGGCCAGCAGCACGGCCTGGCCCAGCACGCCGAGGAGCTGGGTGCCGGGGCCGTACAGGGCGTTCACGTGGGCCGTGTAGTTGTTGGCGTCGCGGTAGTCGCCCACCACGTTGCGGTGGTGGATCACGTTGTGGCGCTGGCGGTTGTGGGCGGTCACGATGCGGACCCCGTGCAGGCTCTCCGACAGGTCCGCCAGCACGTTGGCGATGCCGTCCCGGACCCGGTCGTAGCCGCGCTCGGACGCCCGTTTGAACCACAGCGAGGCGATCACCAGCGCCGGCACGATGAGGAGGACGGTGATGGCGGCCAGTCGCACGTTGGTGACGAACAGGATCACGGTGATCACCACCATGGTGAGCGCCTGGGTGGCCAGCTGGGAGAGCCCGTCCTGCAGCAGCTGCTGGAGGTTCTCGATGTCGCTGGTCATGCGGCTCATGACCACGCCGGCCTTCTCCTCGGTGAAGAACCCGAGCGAGAGGCGCTGGAGGTGGGCGAAGACCTTGACCCGGAGGTCGTTCATCACCCAGGCGGCCAGCCGGCCGGTCACCTGGACCTGATACCGCTGGGCCAGCGAGGTGATGGCGATGAAGACCAGGTAGGCACCGGCCATGGCGGCCACCACGGCGAAGCTCTCGTGCCCCGGGGACATCCCGTCGTCGATGGCGATGGCGGTGAGCTCGGGCCCGATCTGGGCGGCGACCGAGATGACCACGACCAGCAGGCCGGCCAGGGTCAGCATGCCCCGGTACTTGGTCAGGAGGCGCCACAGGGTGAGGCGCTTGAGCTCCTGCTCGGAGCTGGTCTGGCTGAAGACGACGTCCGGCCCGGGGTGCTCGGGCTCCGTGGCCACGAGCTTGTCGACCCCGGCCTGGAGCTCGGAGGGGATTCCGGCGAAGGGCAGCCCGGGGGCAGCCGGGCGCCCGAACCCTCCGGGCGCCCCACCGAATCCGCCTCCCATCCCTCCGCCCCAGCTCACTGCGGACCCCAGCCGTTGCCACCCGGACCGTGGCCGTTGCCGCCCGGGGCGTCGACCCCGGGAGCCGGCGCCGCCTCCCGGGCTGCTTCCGCCTCGAACTCGGCCGCCTGGGCCAGCACCTCGGCGTAGAGGGGTGTCGACTCGAGCAGCTCGGCGTGGGTCCCGTCAGCCACCACCTTCTGCTGGTCGAGCAGCACCACCCGGTCGGCCAGCGAGATGGTGGAGAGTCGGTGGGCGACGATGAGCGTGGTCCTCCCCAGCATCTGGACCCGCAGGCTGGCGTGGATCATCTGCTCGACCTGGACGTCGATGGCGCTGGTGGCATCGTCGAGGACCAGGATGGGCGGGTTGACCAGCAGGGTCCGGGCGATGGCGATGCGCTGCCGCTGGCCACCCGACAGGGTGTAGCCGCGCTCGCCGACCACGGTGTCGTACCCGTCGTCGAGGTGGCTGATGAACTGGTGGGCACCGGCCGCCCTGGCCGCGGCCTCGATCTCCTCGAGGGTCGCCGACGGCTTGCCGTAGGCGATGTTGTCCCGCACCGACACCGAGAACAGGAACGGCTCGTCCAGGACCACCCCGACGTCGGCCCGGAGACTGGCCAGGGTCAGGTCGCGGACGTCGTGCCCGTCGATCTCGATCGAGCCGTGACGGACGTCGTAGAAACGGTTGAGCAGGCGGGCCACCGTCGACTTGCCGGCTCCGGTGCGGCCCACCAGCGCCACCGTCTCCCCCGGGGCGATGTGCAGGTCGAAGTCGGCCAGCACCAGACGCTCGGCATCGGCGGCGTAGGCGAAGTCGACGTGGCTGAAGCGGATGTCGCCCCGGCAGTCGACGAGGTCGACGGCGTCGGGCTTGTCGGTGACGGTCGGCTGCTCGTCGATGATCTCGTAGATCCGGTCGGCCGAGGCCGCGGCGCGTTGCCCCATCATGATCAGCATCCCCAGCATCATGAACGGGGCCTGGAGCATCAGGAGGTAGGCGTTGAAGGCGAGGATGGCGCCGATCCCCAGGGTGCCGTGGATCACCATGTAGCCACCGAACAGCAGCACCAGGGCCAGGCCCACCTGCGGCAGGTTCTGCACCAGCGGGGTGAACCGGGCGCGCAGGTCGGCGTCCTTGATGTAGCCCCACTGGACCTTTTCGGCCGCGCTCTGGAGCGCGCGCAGCTGCTGTTCCTCGGCGGCGAACGACTTGACCACCCGGACGCCGTTGACGTTCTCGTCGACGATGGTGGCCACGTCGGCGAGGCGCGCCTGGATGATCCACGACACCGGGAACATCGACTTCCGCATCTTCACGCCGGTGAAGTACACCAAGGGCATGGTGGCCATGGCGATGAAGGCGAGGGGGACGCTGATGGACAGCATGAACACGAAGGCCACCACCGCGATCGAGCACTGCACGAGGATCATGGGGGCGAAGGTCATGTACATCTGGACCGACCGGATGTCCGAGTTGGCGCGGGAGATCAGCTGGCCCGACTGCACCCGGTCGTAGAACGAAAACGACATCTTGGTGAGGTGCTCGTAGATGATGTTCCGCAGGTCGTACTCGATGTCGTAGGCGGTCTCGAACAGGAAGAGGCGCGAGAAGTACCCGGCGATGGCGCCGGTCACGCCCAGGCCGACGACCCACCACACGTAGTGGCTGATGGGCACGGTGTGCTTCTCGATGGAGTTGTCGATGGCATGGTTCAACAGGTTGGGAATCTGCACCTGCAGGACCAGGCCGACGAAGGAGAGCACCAGGGCGGTGATGAAGATGCCCTGGTGGGCACGCATCACCGGCAGGGCGCGTCGCAGCCACGAGAGTGAACGGTCGGGGTCGATGGTGGCCCGGGGTGCCTCGTTGCGCGCCTCCTCGCCGATGGGGACGAACTCGGTCCCCACCTCGGGGGCGCCGGTGTCCCGTGGGCGGAGGGTGGGGGCTCTCAACGGGGCCTCCGGGACAGCCGGTAGGCGCGGAGGGCCCTGCGCCACACCATCAGCCCGTCGAAGGCCCGGTCCGTCTCGGCCCCGCTGCCCAGGCACCCGGCGATCTCCCCCAATCGGGAGGCGACGGCGGCGTCTGCGGCCTCGAGCACCCGGCGCCCGACCTCGGTGAGCACATGGTCCACCCGCCTGCGGTCGGCCACCACGGTCCGGCGCTCGACCAGGCCCCGTGCCACCAGGCCGTCGACCACGGCGGTGATGGTCGGTGGCCGCACCGCCAGCCGTTCGGCCAGGTCGGAGGAGACGGCAGAGCTCTCGTCGAGCAGGCCGAGGATCCGATACTGGGGGAGGGAGAGGTCGGCGATTCCGAGCCCGATCTCCACCTGCTTGGCCAGCCATGCCGCGGTCCGGCCCAGGGTGCGGCGCTCGTCCACGGCGATGGCCTCGGGAATCACATAGTTAGAGTATCGAACGAACTCGTCCGGCCGAGCGCCCGCGGAGGGAAGGCTCCGCCTACCGGGGCGCGTGGCGCGTGGCGCTGCCCAGATCACAGCTCTTCGGGTTCCAGCGAGGCATCAAGGTGCTGGCTGAGGACGCCGAGGTAGTGAAGGCGATGTCGAACGCGTCCCGCCCGATCCGGTCCCCCTGCGAGAACGCGTCTCGTGCGAGTGCGATGGTGGCCTCTCGGTCACTTGGCATCACCGTTCGAACGGTCGCACCGCTGGGCGTCTGGGCACCCCCTCACGACGAAAGAGGGCCTCGGGAGGGGCGAGTTCATCGTTGCCGGTGCCATTCCCTACGGGCCCGAGTGGCCGAGAGTGCTCAGTCGTAGGGCGCCGTTGCCCCTCAATGAAGTGCTTGAGTACAGGAAGTGATCCTGGTCCCGGCGATCGGAGCTTGAGGGGTGATCTGACGTGCAGCCCGACCACGGGGAGCCTCATCGAGAGTGAGTTCGTACTCAACAACGACGAAATGTGCTGGTGCCCGCCCAGCCCCATCAATCACGACTGGCCTCAGTTGAAAAGCTGATCGTGATCACGAAGCGAGGCTAGCTCTGACCACACCGTGATCGCCGCGAGGGGGTCGCGCTAACCAAGTTCCAACACGACCAGTGCTTACAACCAGCTAACTGCCCATGATCGGCACATATTCCCCGAGGCGAGCCGTGCTACTTGTCCACCGCATCTGGGCCAGTTCGGGCGGAACGAGGTTGCTGAAGTGATGACATCGTGACCGATCAAGGATTGCCCGGTCACTCAATCACTGGGAGGCTTCAGCCAGCTATCGGGCAGAAGGAGAACGAGTCATGTACGCAGTAGTGGTTACGGCAACCATCGCCCGTGGACGGAGGGACGAGGCGGCAGGGATGACCGAATCGTTTGCCATTCCGATGCTCAAGTCACAGGCGGGTCACGTGGCCAGCTATTTCACTGTCGGCGCCGACGGCACCAGCGGACTGTCCATCTCGGTCTTCGAGTCCAAGGAGCAAGCCGAAGCGTCGGCCGCCACCGTGAGCCCGCCGGCAGACGCTCCACTTAGCGTCAAGACCGTCGAAGTGCGCGAGGTCATCGCCGCCGGGTGAAGTGGACCGGGCTGGGTCTGGGTACAACAGATCGCCGGGAGCGAGATGGTTGTCGGCTGCGACTCATCGGCACGTGCGGATTCAGCGCGGTCGCCATCGCAGAAGATCGGTATCTGGCCGTTGCGAGCGTTGTGCACGCCGTGCCGAGGTATTCCAGGTGACAGCCTACTTCTCGATGTAGACCGTCAGCGGCGGGACTACTCCGTGCCGTTCCATGGCGGCCCCTAGCTCAGGAGGCGGGGAGGTAATGGCTTCCATCATTGCCGCCGGATCGTCAACGTCACCGGTGATGGCGACGGCGTTGCTTCCATCATCAGCAACGAGGTCCACCACATTGCCGCCCCCCATGGCAGCGATGGCGTCGGCTCGCTCTGCCTTGAAGCTCAGCCAGTTCCCTACGTCAACGACGCTGTGTGTAATAACCATCTTCGGCATTTCCATCTCCTTGCGAGGAAGCGTCGTCTCAGATACGGCGCTGGGACTCCTGTACGGCTTGAGCGTGGCCACCTGCGCTCGCTCTTGCCTCTGCGCCATCCTTCCGTGGCATGGCCCCATTGCGCAAGTGGACGATCGCTCCGGCGTAGCCTGGCACCTCGACTTGCCATTCACCTGAGCGGACTGACCAACAAGAGCCTCGGTATTGGGCGAGGTTCACCCTGACTGAACGCCGGGTCAGAGTGACACCTTGACAGGTTCAGCAGGGGCGAGCAGCACTGTCGACCGTCTGGTTCAGGAGATGCTCGACAAGAACCCAATCAATCTGCTCGGGTCGCTGGTAGCGAATGCATCCCTTGCCGACGCTGAGCCCCCGCAAGTCAGCGCGATGGGCGTCGAGAACATCCTTCTTCGCGATGTAGAGGGAGAGGTATCTGAACTGCTTCGCGAACGCAACCTCAGGCAGGCCTCCGAACTGGTACGTGCGCATCCCGTAGGCCATCACCTCGTCTTAGCCATGAAGGTGCTCTTGGCACGCTGCGCGTAATCGTTCTGCGACCGAACGCCAGGGCTCTTCAACCTGAGCGACATACTCGCCCACAGTTGCTGCCGAACTCTTCATCGAAGCGTCCTCTCTCCTGCCAATTGAGCAGTGCCTAAGTATCCCATGGCGACGGTTCAGTGTCCGATACTCGCGGCCAACCTGACATCTCAGTCGACCTCTTGGCACTCCCAAGGACGCTCGTCATGGGCTGCCCTTCGCTGGATGAGGATCGCCTCGGGCACTCCCGAACTGGCCTTGTTAGGCTTCGCACCCGGACCGACGTGTGATTGGAGTCGACATGCCAGGATTTGTGCAGATCATGGAGATCAAGACCTCGCGGATCGACGAGTTGGAGGCGCTCGTGAAGAAGATGCAGGAGGAGCGGGGCGACTCGCTACTCTCCACCCGGGCAGTCCTCACCGCGGACAGGGACCGCCCCGGGTACTACGTCAACATCATCGAGTTCAACTCTTACGAGGAAGCGATGAAGAACTCGAACGACCCCGCCACCAGCGAGTTCGCCAAGGAGATGGGCGCCTTACTCGAAGGGCCGCCAAAGTTCTACAACCTGGACGTCCGTCACGAGATGTAGCTGGACCGGCCATGAGCCGACCCAGTCACAACGGGCGTCGAGAAGTGCTCGACTTGTTGGACCCGCCGCATCGCTCGAACAACACCGTCCCCTCATCACGGTGCTCAATTGCGTCAGGGCTGTCCCAGGCCGCCGGGACGGTGACCCACTGTGGCACTTACATGGGGGATTCCCCTCACAACCACGCCAACCCGACCGGTATCCGGCAGTTGCGCTCGCCTGTCCGGTGCTCGCGAGAGGTAGCACCTTGCTCCCGCTATCCGGCCGGAAGGCCACCAGACCCGTCGATCAATCCATGCATCATTGCTCTCTCTCAGAGCCTTCCACCCGCTGGCGTAGTGTCGCCATGCCGTCACCATGCAACTCGTCGAGCGCCGCGAAGCGGCCCGCCAACGTGAGGACCAACGCCTCGATAGGTCCGGCGACATCCGGACCGTCGCCCGCCGACCATGCAGCGTCAGTCGCGGTGGCCTGAAGGTTCTGAAACAGCTTCGGGCCGGGAAAGAATCGGTTGGTCCAGAGCTCCGATGCAACGGGGATCATTCGACCCTCGGGGACGCAGCGGTCCTGATGGAGCGGGCGGCGGATGTCCATTTGGTGGATGACGATGTCCTCGAGCATGGACAACGACGACAGGCCTGGCAGGTGCGTGCGAGCGAGAAGCACGCTCCGGAAGTCCTCGAGAAGTTTCGCGACGGGGGCGGCCCCTCGCCGTTGGGCATCCTTGGCGATATACCGGTTGATTCGGAAGCCCGATGTGATAACGCCCCAGGCAGCCTGAGCAACGGTCATGCGGGTCTCGCTCACCATGTGTCCGACGACATCGCGCACACGCCATTCAGCGCAGAGCGAGGGAGCGTCCCATTGCTCGGGCGTGAGCGTTTCGAGCAGCTCCAATAGGGCTTGGCGTTCGTGGTGAACGTCAGTCCAGACATTGGTCACGGTGGGCATGAGCATATTCCTTCGTTCAGAGATGAGTGATGTCCGCTCAAGCCGCGAGGCTGAAGGGAGGGTAGTGATCGGTGAGGAAGCCGACGTAGGCCTCGACCCGGAGCGCGTAGCGGTAGGTGCTGACGAGGAAGTCCCGGATCCCTTCTGGGTACTCCCCGGTGACGAGCACAGCGAAGAAGCCGGCGATGATGCCCAGGCACTCCGCGATGCACAGACCAGCCAGGACGACGTACTGGGGAATGGCGAGGAACCACTTGTACAGCGGCTTCCACCGCTCGAGGTGCTCGGGATAGGCCAGACGCAACGACGTGTGGCTTGGTCCGCGGTGCCATAAGTCAGAAAAACCCGACCCGGCGCACCCTACGAAGGGCTCCGCCCAACTGGGTGGATCCCCGGGAACAACGCTAAATGCCTCCGATCAGACGTGGGCGCCCGTGATGCGGTGCATCTCCAATGCTCAGGCAGGGGCAACCTTAGAGTCGGAGTGGGCTCCAGCAAACGTGTCGTCGAGCGCATTTGCGCAGGTCGAGCATTGCTGCGCCGGCGCGGCGGTGGCTTTGTGGCACTGCTCACAGTAAATCCATCGGGTGCCGAGGTGGGCGGTCGTCCACATCCCGGCGAATTGGCTGTACTCGAATGGCCGCTGTTGTTGTTCTCTGACCATGGCCTGATGGGCGTCGGAACGTACGAACGCCGTTGCTTCCTCGGGAGAGCGCCACAGACCGAGGGCGTACCCGTTAGGTCCATCGCTGAAGGTGAACCAGTGCAGGAATCCGGGTGAGACCAGCATGTGCGACTTCATCTCGCTGAAGAGGTAGTAACCACGCTGGGCTCCGTCATCGTCGGCAAAGGTTGTGTGGAGCAGGATGAGTGCACCAGCAGCCTCGGGGCCGACGTTCGACGAACCGGAAAGCGCTCCGACGACGCCGGGCGTCGCTCGAGCCCCAGGAACTGCCTGCTGGCTAGCACGGTTCACATCGTTGGGCGGGAAGCTGGTGGCGGTCGCCATGGCATTTCTCCTTGGTGGCTTGGTTGCGTCTAGCCAATATCGGCGCGGCCCACCGGGCAATCCCTAGAACTGGGGGTATCCATGGTGAGGAAGGAGGCGTAGCGTCATGGGAGTGGACAGCGCCGATCGCCGGGAGCGAGTTCGCAGCGACATCGTTGGCCTCTGCTATCGAGGGACCGATTCGATCACCCTCCGCCGCGAGGCTTTGGCCAGCCTGCGCAAGGTCGTGTCGGTCGACGGAGCATTCTTCGCCACGGTCGACCCGTCGACACTTCTGTATGCCAGCGCATTCCGGGAGGGAATGCCGGCCGACGTCACCCCCCGTTTCTTGCACAATGAGTTTGCGGAGGAGGACGTCAACAAGATCCGCTATCTTGCGACAGCCGCACAGCCGGTCAACTGGCTCGACCAGGCCACGGCTGGTGATCGCGAACTCAGCCCCCGATACCGGGATGTCATGCGCCCGAACGGCTTCGGCGATGAACTGCGGGCAGCAATTCGAGCCGATGGCTGGTGCTGGGGATTCATGTGCTTGCACCGTCAAGACGGCTCGGGTGGCTTTGGCATCGACGACGCTTCCTTCCTCTCCGAGCTTGTCCCCCACCTGGCCGCTGGCCTCCGCAGGTGTGCGGTGGCGGAGTCCGTATCGGTAAGCACAGAGTTTGATGGTCCGGGCGTATTCACCGTGGCACCCGACTGGTCGATCGGTTCAGCGACTCCCGCCGCGCAAAGATGGCTGGCGGAACTGGCCGAGGAAGAGGCGCCTCAACTGAGGGACCTGCCAATCTCAGTGTATGCGGTGGTCGAGAAGCTCCGCGGCCTGCGCGCTGATGACCTCGCGAATGGGTTCGTTCCCAGCGTCCGGGTGAGAGCCCGGTCGGGTCGTTGGCTCACGCTTCACGGGTCATACCTATCGGGCAACCGGATCGAAGCGGCCATTGTGATCGAACCGTCGGATCGGCACGACCTCGCTCCGCTGATCATCGCTGCCTATGGTCTCACGGTCCGAGAGAGCCAAGTTGCCCAGCATCTCCTCTTGGGCGCATCTACCAAGGAGATCGCCGCAGTCCTCAGCATTTCGGCGCACACCGTGAACGACCACGTCAAGGCTATCTTTGACAAGACCGGTTCGCGAAGCCGCGGCGATCTCCTTGGGCGGATCTTTGCCGCGCACTATCTGCCTTCGCTCAAAGCCAACGAGACCAAGTGAGATCCACCATCTGGGAGTGGCTCAACCTGTTGGAGAACCGATAGCGACGCCTTTTCGACTGGCCCGGACTGGAAATGCCGACATGGCGGCCCAGATTCCGCCTTCAACCCACTGCGAAGCGCTCGGTATCGCTCACGGACGCACTGTCCCCTGGTGCCGACCGAGCGACATCCACATCGCCCCTGATCCGGGTCCGAGCACGATCTTGCCCTCTTTCGATCAGGGCTGGACAACTTGCTTATCGGCCCGTCTTGCCGTCGATGAGTTCTCGGGTGATATCCATATGGCCGAGGTGACGAGCGATCTCTTCGAGCAGGTGAGTCAAGACCCAGCGGAGAGTGGTAGGCCTGATCTGCCCACGTGATGGAAGATTGGGCGAGTCGGCTGCACCAAGGATGGCGTCAGTAGCGGCGGTCTCAGCTCGGTAGAAGGCACCTACGTCGCTTGCAGTCCAGCCGTTAGGGACCAGGAAGGTGGGCGCATTGCGGTCCTGCGTCCAAGCCATGTCCATCTCTTCCCCGGCGAAGACGACACGAAGCCAAAGGCGTTCCCCGTAGCCAAGATGCATGACAATCCCGCCCAGGCAGTTTGACGTCGGTGTTGGTCGCCATCGCAGCTGGTCCGGGTCGAGGTCCTGGAGCTTGTAGATGGCACCACCGCGCAGGTGGGCAAGCCAGCCTCGCAACATGGTGAGCTCATCGGCGGATTGCGCTTCAGCCGGTCTCGGGACCTGGAGATTCGGCGGAACGATCGGGTCGGGGTCTGAATGCTCAACGTTGTGATGGTCCATCGTTATCGACATTAGCTAGACCCGCGTGGTCAGCGATGGACTTGCTTAGGGTCCCAGTAACGCCGGCTATGAACCACGCCGAGCCGCACGCGTCGATTACGGTGCCGCTTCTGCAGATGGTGTTGCTCAGACCCGGGTCTGCTCCTCAACGACCAGAACGTCGAGCTTGGTGCCGTAGGTCTCCTGCAGGCGACCTGCATCGGCGAGTAGCCCTTGTCCCGCCTCGGAACCGACTCCTGCCCCAAGGGCATCGCCGTCCTCATAGACGAGCTCGGCCATTCGGTAGCAGGGCCATCGAGAGCTTTCGATGCGACGGCGCCCTTCAACCCGGGCACAGTGCCGATAAGTGGGAGATGAGTTGAGGCGTAGTCCTGCTCGAAACCTTCCACGTCGGTCGGCGTACCCCAAAGAGCCACGAGCTTTACAGTCACGGAAGCCTCCCGGGTTTCGGATCAGTGATCTTCTCTGGTGCATAGCCACCGTCCGGTGACGCGTCTCAGATCGCCCGGGAGCGACTCGAGCGGTTGGTCCGCTCGTCTGACATACGTGGACTGACCGACTGACCGACTGACCGACTGACCGACTGACCGACTGACCGACTGACCGACTGAACGCCGGGACGGGGGTGCTCTCATGGGAGCACCCTACGAACCCAGACAAGAAGATTCGCCACCAATTCAAGTTAGGGCAAGCCTTCGGCCCGCGACACTACCGCTAGCGATACATGATCAAGCAGCTAGGGGTGAGATCACCGCGAAACCTTCCACGAATCCCTCGGCGTCGTTTGCGGGAGCGGTCGCTGTACTCGAGCAATCAACTGTGCCGATATTCAGTCCGGCAAGACTGCTGGCTAATGGAACTTCGACCGGACCACGAATGTTGCCGTTGGCACACGACGGTACATTCAGATTGCCCGACAAACCGGAGTCAGTTGCTCCTCTGCCACCATCAGCAATGAGTTTCGAGCGATGGCCCTGCACCCACGTCACCATCTGACGCGCCCCTTGCGCAAAGATCGGTGATAGTCCATTGTCGACACCCTGACTGGCGGCCAGTGCGGGAATCCCTAGAGCGAGGGCTGCCCGTGCAGCACCGACCGTACCGGAGACGTCAGCAAGCGGTCCGATGTTCTCGCCGAAGTTGATCCCCGACACCACCAGGTCCGGTCGCTGTGAAACGCCGTGGTCAGTCACGGCCCACGCAATAGTGTCTGCCGGATATCCATGGACAGCCTTGGCCGGGTAGCCACCGGCCGTCGTGACGGTGGTTACCGTCAGCGTCCCCGGAGTGGTCTTGGAACCGGTGTCACTTTGGTTCGTGAGAGGCGCCACAACGGTGACCTTTGTGTCGGGCAGTGAGCGAAGAGCTTGGACCGCGGCGTTGATCCCTGGTGCGCCTACACCGTCGTCATTGGTTACTAGGACGTGGAGAACAGGAACTGGCGCGGGTGCTTTGCTCGACCCCGCACTCGAACTGCACGAAGTGACGAATAGTCCCATTCCGAGCACCATTGGCAGTGCGATCCAGATTTGGGCACGCTTACAGACCATGATCTCCCCGACCATCGTGCCTCCGTGTGCAGTCACTTTCCTGCGATGTCTTCCATTCTTTCTGTCTAGCAAACACAGATCCTCAATGCCTCGGTTCCGGGTCTTGACACCCGAGCTCAGGCCCCGTTCACGCAAGTGGGCAAGAAGGCCGTCCCTCGACGGGCAGTTATCCAGCCCTGTCGACCAGGGTGCCCCTTATCGCTGCCGGTTTCAGGTCGTGCTATTGGCAGCCGCATCCAAAGAGTGCTTGCTCTCGGCGAGAGTCACCGATCGCCCCATCTGGGCGAGTGCGCCTGGAGCCGTAGAAGTGCTCCCGGTCGCGGTAGATCGACGGGTCGGGCGCGGCCGGGGGGGCGGCAGTGCGGGTCCACCATGACGAGGCCATCGGACAGCAGTCCACTGAGCGCATTCTGCATTGACGCGATCGGTCCGAGGATCGACCCATGGGGGCCGCTCTCCCGGGACTGGTGTCTACGTCAGAACGCCTGGCGGAGCAGTTCGAGCACCTCCGCGGGATCGTAGACCGGGCGTGCGTTGAACAGTGTGGCGGTGTCGGCCAGCGCGTGCAGGGCGGCGGCCTCCAGCGCGTCCTCAGGGACGCCGAGTTCGCGCAGGGTCATTGGGTGCTTGATTTCCCGCATCAGGGCCTCGACCGCGTCGGCGGCAGCGAGCGCCGCGTCGTGATCGGTCATGTCGGTGGTGTCGACTCCGAGCGCTTGCGCTGCCATGGCGAGCTTGTCGGCGGCGTGTTCGGCGTTGAAGCGCATCACCTTGGGCAGCACGATCCCGCATACTGTGCCGTGGTGGGCGTGGTGCAGTGTCCCGATGGTGTGCGCCATGGAGTGCGCGAGGCCGACCTGCGCCGTCGAGAAGGCCCAGCCCGCCATGCACGCCGCCACCGACACCTGAACGCGCGCCTGCTCGTCCTCGCCGTTGGCCACGGCCCGCGGCAGGAATTCCTTCATGAGGCGGAGCGCGTGCAGGGCCTGCCCGTCGCACACGGCCTGCGCGAGCGTGCTCGTCAGCGCCTCGACGGCGTGGGTGATCGCGTCCATGCCCGTCGCCGCGGTCAGGCGCGCCGGAAGGCCGATCGTCAAGCGCGGGTCGAGGATGGCGACATTCGGGATGATGTTCGCGTCCACGATATACACCTTCCGGTCCATCTTCGCGTCGTGGATGACCGCGACGTTGGTTACCTCGCTTCCCGTTCCGGCGGTGGTCGGGATGGCGATGTGCGGTGTCTGCGGCTCAGTCAGGCGCATGAGCGCGATGTGGTCGTTCGCCTCGCCGCCGTTCTTGAGGGTCACGCAGACGGCTTTCGCGGTGTCGATGACGCTCCCGCCGCCGACGCTGACGATGCAGTCGGCGCCGAGCTCACGGGCCTTCGCTGTGGCGGCGTCGACCGTAGCCAGGTCGCTGTCCGCCGGGATGTCGTCGAAGACGCCCACGCAGAAATCGCAAAGTGCGTTCTGGACGAGTTGCGTGAGCCCCGCCTGGCGGACGCCGGCGTCGGTCAGGATCATCGCCCGGCGGCAGCCGAGGCTCACCACCGCTTGCGGGAGCCCGGCGAGGGTACCGTGCCCGGCCAGGACGTTGGTGGGGGCCTTGTACTGCAGCGTGTCGACTCGAGGGTCGTCCGAGAAGAGGTTCATCGTGAAGTTGGCCGTGCGCGAGGCGGCGGCGTTCATGTGAATACGCTTGACCTGGGTGTACTCCGCCAGGCCCACGCCGCCGAGTTCGCGGCCGACGCCCGACTGCTTGTAGCCGCCAAACGGGGCGAAGTCGGCGAAAATGTGGAAATTGTTGATCCACATGGTGCCCGTACGGACCTGGCGAGCTATCCGCTCGGCCCTGGCATAGTTGTTGGAGAAGACGCCGCCCGCCAACCCGTACATGGAGTCGTTGGCGATGGTGACTGCTTCTTCATCCGAGTCGAACCGCTCGACGCAGACCACCGGCCCGAAGATCTCTTCCTGGGCGATGCGCATGTCGTTGCGCACGTTCGCGAAGATTGTCGGCGAGTAGTAGAAGCCGCCCTCGAAACCCGGTGGCTGGAGTCGTGTACCGCCGGTGACGAGTTCAGCGCCCTCGTCGATT
>DAIMIK010000016.1:0-20132 GCA_036722795.1 Acidimicrobiales bacterium
GGCTCGACGGCGTGGTTGTCGTAGACCAGCTCGGGATGGAACTGGTCGGTCTCGCCCTCGAGGAAGCCGTAGAAGCGGTCGAAGCCGCGTTGGCAGGGCCACTGGTCGTACGGCCCGGCGGCCGAGGCGTTCTCCATGGCGCACAGGTGCCACTTGCCCACCGCGAAGGTGGCGTACCCCTCGTCCCGCAGCACCTCGGCCACGGTCGTGGCGTGGTTGGTGATGTGGCCGCGCATGTGGGGGTAGCCGCTGTCGAAGTTGGAGACGGAGCGCATCCCGACAGTGTGGTGGTTGCGCCCGGTGAGAAGGGAGGCCCGTGTGGGCGAGCACAGCGGGGTCACGTGGAAGTTCGTGTAGCGCAGGCCGCCGGCGGCCAGGCGGTCGATGTTGGGGGTGGTGAGGTCCGAGCCGTAGCAGCCGAAATGCGAGAAGCCGGTGTCGTCGAGGAGGATCACCACCACGTTGGGGGCGCCCTCGCCGGGGTGGGGTGGCGTGGGCCACCAGGGCTCCGACTCGGCCTGGGTCCGATCGATCACGCCGTCGAACCGCTCGTAGCTCTTCATGGCTGCATCCTCGCATCGGCCGGGAGCGGCGTCACCGGAACGGGGAGCGCCGTCACCCGGAAAATATGTCAACCTACCTGACGATAGATTCGCATTCGCCCCCTGTCCACCGCCCGGCCGGTTCGGTGTCTCTCTGTGGGATGGCTCCGCAGCGCCCCCGGCCTGCTTGCCCGGGAGGGGCCACAGCGGGGTGGCGGCCCGGTCGGTCGCCACGTATCGGGCGGCGCCGGTGGCGACGACCATCGGTGGGAGCTCGAACGACGCGTTCTCGCAATTCGGGTCGATTCGGCACATGATTGGGCAATGGACCCTTCCGGCGACGCCGGCAAGGCACGACGGGGCCGCGTTCTGACCGATGGGTGAGTCGCGTCAGCCGAAACGGAGCCGAGAGGAGCTCCACGCCCTGCTGATCGACGCGGGCCGGTCGATTCTCCGTGAGGAGGGGTTCGGTACGACATCCGGCAACCTCACGTTCAAGAAGGTCTACGAGCGCGTGGAGCGCGATGCCGGGGTGCGACTCACCAACGCATCCGTCATCCGGCGGGTGTGGGAGAACCAGGCCGAATTCCAGGCCGATGTCCTCGTGGCCATCGCCCAGGATGAGGACCGCCCGGAAATCGAGCGCACGATCGCAGCTCTCTCTGCGGTCTTCGACGGACTCGACTTCTCGACCGTCGAGTCCCGGGCTCGGGCGATGCACGAGGTGTGCAGGATCGGGGCGGCGGCAAACGGCGAGGCGCTCCTCGACTCGCCGAGTTGGTCGTTGTGGATCAACGTGTGGGCAATGGCAACCGCCGGCAATTCGCCGGCCCAGCAGCAGCGGATCCGACCGGTTCTGCGGGAGGGCTACAACAGCGTCAACAAGCTCTGGGAGGAGACCTACGGTGCGCTGGCCGCGTTGCTCGGCCTCCGCGTCCGCCGGCCGCTCACCATCAGGCAGTTCACCGTCGCGGTGGGGGCACTCTCGGAAGGGTGCTCGATGCGGAGCCGGATCGAGGGGCAGATGGAGGCGGTCTTCCGCCCGACCGGGCCGGACGGTGCGGATCAGGAGTGGACGGTCTTCGCCATCGGCCTGGTGGCACTCGTCCAGGAGTTCTTCGAACCGGACCCCGACCACGTCTGGGACCCCGCGCCCACCGGCGCCTGAAACCCCACGTGCCCTGGCCGGTGTCTCAGGACACCCACCAGGGCACGTTCGGGATCCGCCGCCCTGTGCCTGCCAGTATGCCCGTCGCCCGGCGGCGTTGCAACTGGGAGTTGCGTTAGTTGCGGGTGCAAGCACAGGGAGGCTGCTCTTCCGGGGCAGGCGGTCGCTGCCGGGCGAGGAAGGGCTCGGGGCCGGAGCCTCCTCGGCCTGCGGCCCCGGGCGCCCCTCACCCTGCGCCAGTTCTTCGAGCCCGACCCCGACTGGATCTCCGATCGGGAGAGCGCGCGGCGCAGTTGGTGGGGTCGGACCGCGGTCCGGGCGAGTAGGTCGCAGGCGCCCGGGGGGCCGGTGCCACACCACCTGATGCGCCGACGGTGGCCGACGTCGGGGCGCCGGGGGACCGGAGCCGAACGGGCGCAGCACTTCCCGCGACGACGGGCCACCATGCGCGGTGCCCGGTGCGGGGGATGATCCAATGGGTGCACGCCGGGGCGTTGTGACCAACGGCCCTGTTCGCCCGCCAGTGGGCAATCGAGGATGTCCGGGGTAGACAAGGAGACCGAATGGCATCACAAGGCACGCCAAGGCAGCACTTCGACGTCATCTGTGTGGGTGACGTCGCCACCGATGTCTTCATCACCCTCTCCTCCGGCCGGGTCGAGGTGCGCGCCGAAGCGGGCGATCCCAAGCTGGTCCTCCCCTTCGGGGCCAAGGTTCCCTATGAGTCCGTCGCCACGATTGCTGCCGGCGGGAACGCCGCCAATGCCGCGGTCGCATGCGCCCGCCTGGGTCTGCATGTGGCACTCGCTGCGTTCGTCGGGGCCGACCAACTCGGGCGCGACGCACTCGCTGCGCTCCACTCCGAGGGCATCGACACCTCGCTGGTGCGCCTCGACCAGTACACCCCGACCAATCGCGACTTCGTCCTGCGCCTCGGCCAGGAGCGGACGATCCTGGTCCGCCACGAGCAGCACGACTACCACTGGCCCCACCTGCGCCCAGCCGAGGTGCCCGCGTGGCTCTACCTCTCCTCTGTCGGCCGCGAGGCGTACGCCTACGAGGACCAGATCGCCGACTGGCTCGAGGAGACGCCGTCGGTCGAGCTGGCATTCGAACCAGGCACCTTTCAGATCGCCCAGGGGCCGCAACGCCTCGCCCGCCTCTACCGGCGGGCCGGACTGCTGATCTGCAACCGCGAGGAGGCGGAGACGATCTGCGATTGCCCGCCCGCCGAGGAGATGGACACCCTGCTGGCCGCCATGCTGGCCCTCGGCCCGCGTCAGGTCGTGATCACCGACGCCGCCGCCGGGGCGTTCGGGGCGAGTGGCGGCGAGCGCTACTCGGTGCCGATCTATCCGGACCGTGAGCCCGTGGTCGACCGCACCGGTGCCGGCGATGCGTTCGCCGCCACGCTGCTGGCCTGCATCGTCCGAGGGATGTCCCTGGAGGAGGCCATGCTGAGGGCCCCGGTGAACTCGATGAGCGTCGTGCACGCCATCGGCACCCAGGCGGGCCTGCTCACCGCCGACGAGATCGCCGCCCACCTCGAGGGGGCACCGGACGGGTTCGCGGTGGAGTCCCACCGGGCGACAGGCGAGGCGGGCGGCCGGGCCACCCCGTCGCTCTGACGAGGGACATCGGCCGTGCCCGGCGCGGTGACCCGGTGGCGTGCCGTGGAGACCCCTCCGACATGACTCCCTCCGTCCGACGATGTGGGTCTGGTGGTGCGCCGTTGCGAGTTCGAGGCCAGTGGGCTGCCGTCATCGGGGTGGCGCTCCTGGCGGCCTGTACGGCCGGCTGTGGATCGGCTACCTCGGCAAAGGCGGGTGCGCCTGCCGGCGTGGGCCCCACGTCGACGACGTCGGTCCCCCAGCCGGTGCGCGGGTCGGCGGTCTCGATGAGCGAGCTGCCGCTCGTCGACACCAGCCGGCCGGTGGTCAGCGACGGGCGCGTCCTCGCTCGGCAGCGGAGCCTCCCGACCTATGTGTGGACTCCCGACGGTACCGGCCCGTATCCCCTCGTCGTCTTCGTGCACGGGTTCGACGTGGGTCCCCTCACCTACCAGCGCTTCTGCTCCACCCTGGCCTCGTCCGGCTATGTGGTGGCCGCCCCGTCGTTTCCGCTGGAGGACCCGTCGAGTGGGTTCGCACCCGATCGCGGTGAGCTGCCCGAAGAGGCGACCGACGTGTCCTTCGTCATCGGGGCCCTCGAGCAGGGCCCCGAGGCCAAGGTTCTCGACGGCGCGCAGATCGCGGTGGTCGGCCACTCGGACGGCGCCGATGTCGCACTGATGGTCGGCTATCGACGGGGCACGGTCGATCCGAGGGTGCGTGCGATCGTGGCCGACGCCCCCGACCCGATGACCGGCGTGGTCGTGCCGTCGTCGGCACCGCTGCTGCTGGTCCAGGGCACCGCAGACTCCGTGGTGCCCTACGCGGACAGCAGGATCGTGTTCGACCAGGTGAGGGCTCCGAAGTACTACGTGTCGCTGATCGGCGCCGACCACCTGCCGCCGATCGAGGGCGGCACTGCGTGGACACCGGTCCTCGACGACGCGGTCGCCGACTTCCTCGATGCGACGGTGGCCGGTCGGGGGCCCGGGTTGCCGGCACTCGCCGGTGAGCTCGGAGCGTCCCCGCTGGTGCGCCTCGAGACGGGGTGATCACCTGCAGGTCGACCGGGTCGCACCGCCTGGGGAGGTGTGACGACCGGGCCGTCCTCCTACATCTGTTCGCGCAGCTCCTGGGTGCCGGCCAGCGAGGTCCGGATGACACGCTTGGCCACTTCGAGGAGTTCGAAGAGCATCGGGTCGCCCACCGAGCAGTAGACGTTCGACCCGACCTTACGGGCCTGGATGAGGTTGGCCCGGCGCATCACCCCGAGCTGCCGGGAGAGATGCGAGGGCTCGATCCCGACCTCGGGGATCAGCTCGCTCACCGGCCGCTCGCCGTCCCGCAGGACCTCGAGGATGTGCATCCGGGCCGGGTGCCCGAGGGTCTTGAAGAACTCAGCCTTGACCTGGTAGATGGGTGTCGTCATCGGTGCGCCGGCTCCTCGTGGCGGCAGGCCCCGCCGTTGGCGGGCCCGGGCGATCGGGGCGATCTGGGCTGGCACGGACGTCCGGAACCGCCGCCGGACGTTCGACGGCGCCCGGCCGGGGCGGCCGAATCGAGGCATGCAGCAGGTGGCGTTGCGTCTCGTGACATTAGAGGTCGTTTCCCGCGTAGGACAGGTTGGAGCCCTTGTTCGCGAGCGGGAAGTCCGGAACGATCGTGTCGGCCAGGGGCACGGGCAGGCAGGCCAGTTGAGGAACGAGGGATCGACCACCTTCACCCGGGTGAGGCGCCCATCGTCGCCGAGCTCCGCCCGATGGACGATCAACCCCCTCAGGCTTCGACGATCCCGACCCCCGTCGGACGGGGTCGGTTGCGCATGCCCCCCGGCGGCCACGGCGTCGAGTGCACCGGCTCGCTCGACGAGGTCGGCGAGGAGCGCCGGCGACGTCCTCACCTCGTCCACGCGCACCGAGTGGCGGGCCAGCACATCCCCGTCCGTACGGGTCGCAGGGGAGAACCCGCCATCGGGTCGTGCGAAGGGGTGGGACAGGCGGGCGTCGAAGTCGAGGCCGGACGCCCGCCCGGCCACCCCCACCAGACCGAGGTCACGGGCATGGCTCCGGTCGAGGGCCGCCGTGCCGGCGAACCGATCCCCGACCAGAGCGTTGGAATCGGCAAGCTCCACGAGCTCCGCGGCGGTGGGCAGACGCCAGGCGGCCGGCTTCGGTCGACGGGCACGTGCAGCTCGACCCGGGTGTCGGGAGGGCCGGTGAGCCGCAGCCCGCTCAGGGGTCGATCAGGACACCGGGGTTCAGGATGGCGCCCGGGTCCACCGCCCGCTTCGCGGCGCGCAGTTGGGCGGCGAAGAGATCGGGACGCTGGCGGTCGTAGCCGGGTCGGTGGTCGCGTCCGACCGCGTGGTGATGGGTCACGGTGCCCCCTCCCGCGGCGAGGGCCCCCATCACCGCCCCTTTGACCTCTGCCCACTGTTCGAGGCGCCCGGAGCGCTTCCCGGGGGCGATGATCGTGAAGTACGGCGCCGCGCCGTCGGGGTAGACGTGGGTGAGCCGGCAGGTCACCAGGCCGGGCCAGGCGCCGACCGACCGCAGGGCGTCCTCCGTCATGGACCTGATGCCGGCGACGAAGGCGTCGAAGCGGTCCCAGGTGATGGCGGTCTCGAACGTCTCGTTGATCAGGCCGAGGCCGACGAGGCTGTCCCGGATGTACGGCGCCCGGAGGAAGGCTGCCCGCCATCGATCCGCGGCGTCGACCCCGGGGCCCGCTTCCTCGGCGCGCCGGCTTGTCCCGGGCCCGATGGTCCCCCCGTGGTCGCCGACCAGCACCGCGGCCCTGGCCAGGGCTGCGTCGACCGGGTGGTCGGCCGACTCGAAGGCGACGAGCAGGAGGTGCGCGCTCCCGTCACCGGCACCGGTGATCAACGCCTCGGTGGCATCGAGCAGCCGGCAGTTCGACGGCCAGAGCCCGGACTGGGCCAGCGCCCTGGCCGCAGCCGCTCCGGTCTCGAAGGTGGGGAAGCGGGCGACCCCGGAGGCCCGGAACCGCGGACGGTCCTGGAGCCGCATCCAGGCCTCGGTGATGACCCCGAAGATCCCTTCCGATCCGAGGAGCAGCCGGTCCGGCGAGGGGCCCGCCCCGGAACCGGGCAGGCGGCGGGACTCCCAGGTGCCCTGCGGTGTCACCGCGCGTATCGACTCGACGAAGTCGTCGACATGGGTGTGCAGCGTGGCGAAGTGGCCCCCGGACCGGGTGGCCAGCCAGCCCCCGAGGGAGGAGACCTCGAAGCTCTGCGGGAAGTGCCGGAGCGTCAGGGCGTGCGGCCGCAGCTGCGCCTCGAGCGCCGGACCGAGCACGCCCGCCTGGATCCGGGCGGCCCGTGAGGCACGGTCGATCTCGATGACGCCGTCGAGCCGCCCGAGATCACAGCTGATCACCGGCCGATCGTCGTGGGCCGGTGCCTCCACCCCCCCGACGACGGACGATCCGCCCCCGTAGGGGATGACCACCGCCTCGGCCTGCGCGGCCCACTCGAGCACGGCGGCGACACCCGCCTCGTCGGGAGGGGCGACGACGACGTCGGGTGGTCGGTCCCACCTGCGGTCGAGGGCCCGGACCACGTCCCGGAAGGACTTGCCGTAGGTGTGCCCGGCACGGGCGACGTCGTCGAGACGGCACCATTCCGCCAGTGCCGCCGGAGGCACCAGCCGGGACGGGGTGAGGTCGAGCTCCTCGGGTGACGGTGGGTCGATCGGATCGAGTGCCTCGCCGCCGACGATCGGCCGGACCAGCTCGGCCAGTTCGAGCTGCTGCGCCGAGGTCAGCCCCTCGCCCTCGAAGCCCCACCCCCAGAACCGTCGCTCCATCGCCACGCTCGCGAATGCTAGGTCCTCGGCTCGGTAGGCTGCTGTCGGTCCACCGAGCATGAGTAACGGCCCCACCACAGACGGAGATGAACCCGATGTCCGGTTCACCTACGCCAACGAGCGCACCTTCCTGGCGTGGAATCGGACCGCACTGGCCCTGATCGCGACGGGCGTCGCCGCCACCCAGCTCCTCCCGGAGTACCACGTGGCCGGAGGCCGTCGCATCCTCGGCCTCCCGATGATCGCCCTGGGTGCCCTAGTCGCCGTCACCAGCTTCCTCCACTGGAAGGCCAACCAGCGCGCCATGCGGCGCGGCCAGCCGCTGCCCCGCTCCCCGATGCCATTGGTGCTGTCGGCCGGCATCGGGGTGGTGGCCGTCATCGCCGTGGTCCTCGCCGTCCTCGGTCCCAAGTAGCACCAGGTGGCCGGCGTGGGGGAAAGAGACGTTGCCGACGGCGCCGGTGCGAGCGACCCCGGCCTCGCCGCCGAGCGCACCGACCTCGCCTGGAACCGGTCGGGCCTCGCGGTGGTGGTTGCCGTGGCCATCATGCTGCGTCGGCTCTGGCCCCTGGAGGGCTACAAGTCGGTGATCGCCCTCGCGCTCATCGCGGCCGGGGCCACCGCCTGGGCCGTTGGCATGCGCCTGGCCCGACGCAAGCGACCCGACACCAGGGCCAGCGGCATGTTGGGGGTGTCCACCTGTCGGATGTTGACCGTCGGGACCGTCATCCTCGCCGCCGCCGGTTTCCTCATCGGGGTCTTCGCACCCGGATGAAGCAGGCCGTCCTCACGCCCTCCTGATCAGGCCAGTGCCCGGACCCGCCGCGCCCGGTCGGTGAGGGCGCGGCGGGCCTCGTGGCGGCCTGCCCGCATGAACTCCGGCCACTCCGTCGTGTTGAGGAACTGGCGGTAGAACCCGGACCCGCGGACCTTCACGTAGGGCACCGGCTCGATCATCATCACGTCGGTCTTCTGCCGGAGCCGCTCCAGATTGGTCCGGGCCAGCTCCAACTGCTGGCAGGTGCGCACCTGGCTGGCGATGTAGAAGATGCTGTTGCGCCGGTCCTGCCAGCCCGAGGCGTCCTCGCCGGCGAACCCCGGCGGGTAGAAGCCGTTGATCGCCAGCGCCACCTCGGGTGTCTCCCCGAAGTCGAGGACCGGCCGCACCGGGAAGATGTCGACGATGCCGCCGTCGCACCAGTAGCCGCCGGCGAGCTCCACCGGCTCGATGAACAACGGCAGCGCGATGGCCATGTGGATGGCCCGGGCCACCGTCAGGTCCGGGTGGGTGCGGGGGCCCAGGTACTCGAGGCGGTTCTCCTCGATGTTCCAGATCGGCGCGTAGGCGGGGATCGGCATCTCGCCGAGGGTCATGTCGCCCAGCAGCCGGCGGTACAGGGTCTCGATGCGCTCGCCCCGGATGACACCGCCGAAGCCCTTGGCCGCCCGCGGAAGCACCGAGGCCAGCATCCGCCAGTCGATGTCCACGAACTCCTCGGGGCGGATCCCGAGGGTGAAGGCCGCGACCTCGTCGGCGGGGATGCCGGCGGCGATGGGGAACCCGAACAGGGCTGACCCCGAGCAGAGCGAGATCACCGAGGGACGCACCCCGGCCTCCTCGAGTGCTCGGGCGGCTCCGACCACCGAGGCGAGGGCCCCGCTACCCCCGGTCGCCACCAGGGCGAGGCGACGCCCCTGCAGTTCGGCGATCCGGAGGGGCTGTTCCGGCGGGAACGGGTGGAGGTCGGACTGCCGTCGGCGCTCGAGGGGGAAGGTCACCAGGGCGCGCCGGGCGTCGTCGATCAACCCGGCGTCCTCGCGGACGCCCTCGACGAACTCCCTGGCCCGGGTGATCACGTTGAAGTACTGGCGGACCCTGAACACGTCGAGCACGGTGTCAAGCATGGGTCTCATTCTCAGCCGGAATCGCACCCGGCGGTAGGGTCCAACGGCCCGATCAGGCCAGGATCCTCGTCCAACCCTCGGCGACCGGGGCCATGAAGAGGGTCGTGAGCCTCATCGACCGGTGGAGCCAGATCCCCTCGGTGCGGGCGTACTCGTCGTCCTCGAACCCACACATCCAGTAGGACGTGCCGTCAGGGCGGCGGCACGGGCAGAGGAGGTCCCAGCGGCCCCGTGCCCGGTCGCCGTCCACCTCGATACGCGGTTTCACGAACAGGTGGCGCGAGAAGGAGAGCGTCGAATCACGGAGCCGGGCAGCGATGGCGGGCCGCCCGGTCGCACGCCCCAGCCCGGGCCCGCCGTCCCAGACACCGTCGACGGTGAACAGGGCAGCTGCCTCATCGGCGATGCGCCCCAATTCGGGGCCGCCGACGACCCCTCCGGTCGAGAACCGGCCGTCCAGCAACTCTCCGTATCGCGCCTTCAGAGCGTGTATCCCGAGCACGCCCTCGCTGGCGTCGACACGCCGGCGCAGTTCCGCCACCTCGGTGGCCAGCTCTTGAATGGTGGGCATGGCCCCTCCTTCCGACGTCGAGTGGTCCGCCCAGTATGGGCGACGCGAGTCAACGGCCTGCCTGCCGTCCGGCCGGGAGCAGACCCGCGGGGCTGCGGACGGCCCGATGCGTCGGGGCCGATGGTTGACGCCGAGGCCACTCAACCGTTAGCTTCCCGAACCAAGCGAGGAAGATCGACTTTCGAGCGGGAACGAGGTGACCGTGACGTCAACCGAACCGCAAGCCACCACCCGTCTGGCGGGTTCCAGCCACCGGATCGTGGTCGGAGTGGACGGCTCAGAGAACGCGGAGCGAGCCCTGGAATGGGCGGCGGCCCAGGCCGACCGCACCGGCGCCGTGCTCGACATCCAGACCGCCTACGAGCCCGGCTACACCTTCATCACCAAGGACGAGGTCAAGCGGACCATGGAGCGCCGCGTCGAGGAGGCGGCGGCGCACGTGGCCGAGGTCGCACCTCGGGTCACGACGACGGGCGGTACGCACGAAGAGGCACCGGCTCCGGCGCTCATCGAGGCGAGCGATGGGGCCGACCTCCTCGTTGTGGGGTCGCGGGGACTGGGTGGATTCGTCGGCCTCCTGCTCGGCTCAGTCAGCGTGCAGTGCAGCCATCATGCCCACTGCCCGGTGACCATCATCCGCTAGGAGGTGCCCGGGCAGGCCGGACCCGTGGCAACGAGGACGGTCGCAGCCGGCGGCCGAGGCCGGGCCGGGCCGGGCCGGGCGATAGCGTTCGCCCGACACCGACACCGACACCGACACCGACCCTTCGACCGGCGACGGCCGCCACCGCCGGCCGCCACCGAACGCGGCTATGCGTGTAGCGCCCGGGCAGCCTCGGGCCCTGCGAGCGGCGGGTCAGTAGCCACCGGTGCAACCATGCTGGTCCGGAGCGGCATCGGGGTTCCCCCAATAGCGGGTTGCGAATGCGACCGCGACCCGGATCTGCTGATCGGGAGTGGCGTCGGCCGCATTGGCCGGGAAGCCGAAGGTGTTGAACTGGCTCCAGTTCGCGTGGCTGAATCCGAGGCCACCGCTGAAGAGTGACCCGTGCACGTTCCACCTTCCACCCTGCTCGCAGATGTTCACCCGGTCCCATGCGGCGCGTTGGTGGTCGGTCACCCCGGTACCACCTGTGGTCGAGCCGGGTGCCTGAGGCGCGTTGACCGTGCTCCCGCCAAGTGAGCCGTAGAACCCGGCCCCACCGAAGGTGAAGATCCCGCCGTCGGATGCCACGGTCAGGTAGCCGTCCTTGGCCGCTGCCATTCCGATGATGGGCCGGTTGATGGATTGACCGCCGGTCGAACCGAAGAACCCGGCCCCACCGAAGGAGTAGATGGCCCCGTCAGATGCCACCAATCGATACCCCGTGCCGCCGGCACTGATCCCGACAACCGGTTGCCCGAACGGTGCCCGGCCGCCGAATCCGGCATCACCGAATGCGAACACAGCACCATTGGCCGCAGCCTCCCAGTACCCGCGGCCGTCGGGGGTCGGAGCGACACCGACGATCGGACTGTTCGGCGACAGGCCACTGGCCGACCCGTAGAAGCCGGCATCACCGAAGGCGAAGATCCCGCCGTCGGCCGCCACGGTCCAGTAGCCCCCTCCGTCCGGGGTGGACGCCATGCCGACGAAGGGCTGGTTCAGACGGAGCCCTCCGGTGGACCCGTGGAACTGGGCATCACCGAAGGCGAAGATCCCGCCGTCATTGCCCACCTCCCAGTAGCCGCGTCCATCCGGGGTGGACGCCATGCCGACGATCGACTGGTTGAGCTGGAGCGTTCCGGCCGACCCGTAAAAGCCGGCATCGCCGAAGGCAAAGACGCCACCATCAGAGGCGCCCTCCCAGTAGCCGTGACCGCCAGGGGTGGAGGCGACGTCTACGATCGGCGCGTTGAGCACCACACCGACTCCGGTGGGGAAGGGTGCGGGGGCAGCTCCTACGGGCACGGTGAGCGCCGTCAGCGCGGCTGCGGCGGATGCGGCAATCCCGACCATGACCCAGCGGCGGGTCCGCGTGGCCCGTGAGCCTGCGACGATGTCGGAGCGAGATGAATTGCGAACAGGGGTACGGCGAAAAGGGGTAGTCGTAAGCATTGTGGGTGACCTTTCCTCGGTCGGCCAGAACCGCTTCGTACGACGAAGATGCTCTGACTCTCTTTTGGTTGGGTGGACCCCACATCGGTGCATTCAACGCCCCAGCCGAGCACCGGGAAGGGTGGTTCGGCCTGGCTATAAGAGCCGGGTGTGCTAGCGGGTGATTACGTCCGGTCGTTCGGCGATGCTTGCGTAGTTGTCTCCTGGTCGGTCGGCCCGCGCCGAATACCACGGGGGTATTCGAGAGGAAGTGCTCACGCCTCGGCGGCGGGCGGGCCTACGGGTGCCGTGGCTTTCCGACACGAAAGTGTACCGGCTCAGACCGGTGGTGGGTCATCGGGCCACCTCGCGGCGGCCGATCCGCCCGCGTTGCAATCCCGCGTTGCAATGCCGCGTTGCTGCGCCGGGGCGCCCGCCGCCCGGTGCCCCCCCCCATGCCGGTGCTGCCAAGTAGTTCCTGTTCACAAGCTTGTAGCGGCATGGCGCCGGCCTGCCTGAACGCAGGGACCAGCGCCGGAGGGCCCCCTCTGTGGCCAGAGCTCGTGCCGTGCGAATCCGCGAGCCGGCGTCGGCTACCGTCGGCACGAAAGAGGAGGGCCCGTGATCGAGCAAGTGGTCGAAAAGTGGCACGCCTATCTGCGGGGCCGGCTTCCCGGCGGGCTCGACGAGCTGCTCGACGACGAGGTCGTCTTCTTCTCGCCGATCGTCTACACGCCCCAGAAGGGCAAGGCGATCACCACGCTCTACCTTCAGGCCGCGAGTCAGACGTTTCCGGGCGATCAGGCGACGTCGCCCTCGGGCGACGGCCCCCCTCCGAGCGCAGGCTTCCGCTACACGAAGACCGTGCTGGCCGGTGACACGGCGGTCCTCGAGTTCGAGACCACCATCGAGGGCAAGTACGTCAACGGCGTCGACATCATCCGCTGCAACGAGGAGGGACGCATCGTCGAGTTCCGGGTGATGATCCGACCACTGCAGGCGGTCAATCTGGTGCACCGGCAGATGGCGGCGAGGCTCGAACAGATGAAGCCGACCGGCTGACGTCCGGCGGAGGCACGAGGTGGGCACCCGGGGACGACGTCGTCGTGGCGGGTCGGGGTGCACTCCCGGAAACGGGAACCGGGCATGCGGCGCTCCAGCATCGGAGGTCGATCCGGGACCGTTCAGCCCGGGCCACCGCTCTCCGTGCGCTTGAGCAGGGAGCGGACCTGCGTCAAGCACTAGTCGACGCCTGCGATCAGCGCCGGGCGCCGTTCGAGGGGCACGAGTTGGAACGGCGATTGCAGCGGCCACAGGCCACGCCGCTCGAGCCCGACCAGATCGAAGGTGACCTCACGGTCGGCGATTCGTACTTGTAGGCGTGGCCTCCGATGCCGAGGTCGTACTCCGCGTAGCCACGGGACGCGGCGAATTCGATTTCGGCGAACAGGATGCAGATGCCCGGGGCGAAGCGGGACCAGGCTTCGTCGAAGCCGAGATCCAGCCGGTCGCCACCTTGCCGGCCGCCACGCTCAGCCCGACGCCGATGCACTCCCCGTCGCGTTCGATGGTCGTGAGCCAGGCACGCCCCTGGTCGGAGAGGGCGATCACGGACTCGCGCATCATCTCCAGGGCGCGTTCGTCGAAGACCGCGCCACCGTCCGGCGGGCCTTTCGCCTGCGGTTGTCCTGCTGCACGACCTCGGGTAGCCGGGCGGTGATGCCGGCGGCGTCGTCGAAGGTGGCGATCACGAATCCCTCCTCGGCCATTCGGGGTTGCCGGCGGCGTACTCCGTGGACCAGCCCCTTGTGACGGCGCGCCAGCCAGCCTTGGTACCCGCCGTCGTCGAGCGACGCGCCCAGGCCCAGGCACGAGGCGATCCGCGTGTCGGGAGAAGAGCCCAACGTCAGCGAGCCGGCCCACGACTACCGACACGGGCAGGCGGGCCAGGGCCCGGGCAGCGGCCCTACACTGGGCCCATGTACTACGGACACGGTTCGTGGGTCGTCCTCGCTGTCTTCGGCGGCATGTTCGCGATGCGGGCCCTCTCCTCACAACGGCGCCGAGGGAGCAGCCGCCGGGCTCCGGCCTCGAGGAGCGCCTTCACCGGTGCCGACCCCCGAGGCCCCGCGGGGGGGCCGGCGTCCGGGTCGCCGCCCCTGGGGGATGCGACGTTCACCGGCATCGCGCCGGGCTGGCTCACGGACCCCTTCTGCCGCCACGAACAGCGGTACTGGTCGGGGAGCGAATGGACCGAGCACGTGACCGACGGAGGCGTCCCCGGTAGCGACCCACCGACGCCTCGCTAGGGTCACGTGGGGGTGCACCGTCGGTGACCTGCGCCCCTGGCAGACTTCACCCGTGGCAGCGGAGAATGCGTGCGTGGATGAGTCGAAGAGATCGAGTCGGGCGCCTCGCCGGCCGGCGAGCGTCTGAACGTGCCCGATCCGGTTCGGCCCGCTATCCGTCGCGGCCAACGGAGTGCCCTGCCTTGGGAGAGCACCTTCGAGTCGATCATGTTCGACTGGGACGGCACCGCCGTTCCGGATCGTCAGGCCGATGCCTCCAGCGTCCGGGAGCGCATCGAGGCGATATGCGCTGCAGGCGTGCATGTGATCGTCGTGACGGGAACCCACGTCGGCAACGTGGACGGCCAGTTGCGGGCCAGGCCGAACGGGAGAGGACAGCTGTTCCTGTGCTGCAATCGGGGGTCGGAGGTCTTCGCGGTGAGCAGCGGGGGACCAGAGCTCGTGTTCCGACGCACGCCCAGCGCCGCGGAGGACCGTGCCTTGGATCTTGCGGCCGACGAGACCGTCGAACGCCTCGGGGCGCGCGGTATCGAGGCAAAGGTGGTTTCCGAGCGGATCAACCGGCGCAAGATCGATCTCATCCCCGTCCCGGAGTGGGCCGATCCGAAGAAGGCCGATATCGCCCTCCTGAATGAGGCGGTGGCAAGGCGGCTCGCATCGGCAGGGGTGTCCGATCTGGCCGAGGTCGTGGACCTGGCCGCCGATGCCTCTCGGGGTGTCGGCCTGGCCGACCCCCGGATCACCAGCGACGTCAAGCACGTGGAGATCGGGTTGACGGACAAGTCCGACTCCGCACGGTGGGCGACGCACTGGCTGGCCCAACGGGGGATCACCGGCGGCCTCGTGCTGATCGGGGGCGACGAGTTCGGGCCCATCGGCGGCGTCCCCGGCAGTGACTCGATGATGATGGTGGAGGAGCTGGCCCGCGGCGTTGTCGTGTCGGTCGGGGTCGAGCCCGAGGGCGTGCCCACCGGAGTGGCGCACCTGGGAGGTGGACCGGGCAGGTTCCTCGAGCTGCTCGACGGGCAACTGGCTCGCCGATCGGCTCGCCGGGTGCCGGCCATCGACCTCGACCCGGCCTGGGTCGTCCCGTTGCCCACGACACGGGCCAAGGAGCGGGTCGCCGAGTCGCTCGGCACGCTCGGCAACGGTTTCGCCGGAACCCGTGGTTCGTGGGAGGAGAACGACCGGGTCGACGGGCCCCTCTTCCTGGTGAACGGCGTCTACACCCCGGAGGGCCACCTCCTCCCCGGGCCGCTCTGGACCTGTCTGGACCGGCCCGGCATCACCCGTCGGTACTCGGAGAAGCGCCTGCTCGACCTGCGGGGGGGCACGCTGGTCCGGCTCGGCAGCGAACGCCTCGGCGGTCGCTCCCTGCGATTCATCTCCATGGCCATGCCGCACGCCATGGCGCTGCGGGCCGAAGCTCCCGAGTCCCATCTCGAGCCTGGCGACCCACTTCGTCCGCCGACGGAGGACGTGCACTTCGAGGGCGGCCACCAAAGCCGGATATCGGGCGCCAGGACGGCGGCGGCGGGTGCCGGGATCGCGGTGGCCGCCCAGGATCGCGTGGAGACGGTGGTGGGGCGTCGAACGGTCGAGCGCCTGGCCACCTGGGCTGCCGATCCCACTCCGGCGGCGGACCTGGGCGAGGCCTACCGCGAGCTTGCCGAGGTGGAGGCGCTCGGCTTCGACGGACTGCTGGCCGACCACCGGGAGGCGTGGGCGCACCGCTGGGGAGATGCCGGCGTGGTGATCGACGGGGACCCCGATGCGCAATTGGCTGCCCGCTTCGCCGTCTTCCACCTGCTGTCGGGGGTGGCGGACGCCGGCGAGGCTGCGGTCGGCGCCCGAGGACTGACGGGTGACGGCTACGCCGGCCACGTCTTCTGGGACGCGGACGTGTTCGTCCTCCCCGCTCTGGCGGCGATCCGGCCCGAAGCGGCGCGGGCGATGCTCGAGTACCGGATCCGGCGTCTCCCCGCGGCGCGCGCCCACGCCCGGGCCAGCGGCCGGGAAGGCGCACGCTTTCCCTGGGAGTCGGCGGCCGACGGGACCGACGTGACGCCACGGCTGTACCGGGGGAGCAATGGGGAGACCGTTCCGATCGCCACCGGTGCCCACGAGGAGCACGTCGTGGCCGACGTGGCCTGGGCGGCAGCGCACTACGCGGCCTGGACCGGCGATGCCGCATTCCTCGAGGGGCCGGGGCACGGGTTGGTGGTCGAGTCCGCCCGGTACTGGGCCAGTCGCATCCGAGTCGATGCCGACGGCCACGGCCACCTCTACGGAGTCGAGGGCCCCGACGAGTACCACTCGGTCGTCGACGACAACACCTACACCAATCTCATGGCCCGCTGGAACCTGCGTCGGGGCGCCGATCTCCTGAGTCGCCCCTGCGATACCGACGAAGCGGACGGATGGCGGGCACTCGCCGAAGGCCTGGTCGACGGGTGGAGCCCCGAGCGGGGTATCTATGAGCAGTTCGCCGGCTACTTCGCCCTGGAGCCACTTGTCATGTCCGACGTCGCCCCGCCGCCGGCTCTCGCCGACGTGATGCTGGGTCCGCAGCGGGTGGCCGGCTCCCAGATCATCAAGCAGGCCGATGTGCTCATGCTCCACCATCTCCTCCCGGAGGAGATGAGGGACGGGTCGCTCACGTCGTGCCTCGCCTTCTACGAGCCCCGGACCTCCCACGGCAGCTCGCTGTCGCCGGCCGTCTCCGCGTCGCTTCTGGCCCGGGCCGGAGACCCCGAGCGGGCACTCGGGAGGTTCCGCCTGGCCGCTCGCCTCGACCTGGACGACCTCACCGGGACGACGGCGTTGGGACTGCACATGGCCACGTTCGGAGGGGTATGGCAGGCCCTCGCCTTCGGCTTCCTCGGACTGCGCGCTGAAGGGGGGGTGCTCTCCATCGGGCCCTGCCTCCCGAAGGCGTGGAACGCGCTCGGTCTCACGTTCCGCTTCGGCGGCCGGCGCGTCAGCGTTCGCGCCGAGCACGACCGGGTCACGGTCACCTGTGACGCCCCCCTTCTCGTGCAGGTCGGCGAGCGTGGGCCGACACCTTGTGAGCCCGGCGCCAGCACGATCCCGGTGGACCGGTCCGCCACCGCCCGGAGCCATTCGTGAGGACCGGCCGTCGCCCGGCGCTGGAGGTACCTCCTCGTAGGGTGGGAGGGACCAGGCGGTCATCCACGGGGCGTCAGCAGGTCGACGAGTAGGTCGGGCTGCCGGGTCCGGACGCCGGGCTGTCGACCTCGCCCCCGTTTCCCGAGCGTAGGATCGATCCCAGGTGCACGACGTACCACTGACCGCGCCAGGAGATCATCGACGCGATCCCGAACGAGGCGACCCGCCCGTTCACGGAGTAGACGACGCGTGAGTTCGGCACTTCGAAGTAGCCGACGTCGTTGTAGCAGCTTCCCGGCGGCACCCAGTGGGCAGAGGCGGCATTGACGTCCACGCCGACCAGCTTGGCGGCGGATGGGTCCGGACCGAGGAGTCCGTGGGCGGCGACGACGTCCGCTTCGTACTCGGCCACGAGTCGTTCCGAATAGTCGCTCTGCGGGCTCGGGACGGCCTTCAGCTGCAGGTACGCCGACTCGGGCAGGAAGCCGGGGAGCGCATCCGGGGCCGCTCCGGTGGAGACGCCGCTCCAGAGTGCGGCCATGTTGTTGCCGAAGGTCGTGCTGGTGGTGGCGGGGAACGCCCCGGTCTGCGGCAGCGCGCCCGGGTCGGTGGTGGTCGTGGTCGGCGGCGGCGCAGTGGTGGTCGTGGAACGGACGTCGGGGGCGGCCGAGCCGGTGTGGTGCACCGTTGGTGCGGCGGCAGGCCGCCCCCCACCGGTGGCACGGGTGATCATCAGGACGGTGCTGGCCACCAGGATGCAGCACACCCCCAGGGCCATCGATCGTCGCCGACGATGGACCTGGCGCCGGGAGGTCGCCGATCCGTTCATGGATCCGGTCAGCCCCGGGTCTCCGACAGTCCCATTGTCACCACGCTAGACGGGCACTCGGGCATCCCCGCCCCGGTCGCCAGCAGGTCCGGGAGGACCACTGCCTCCCGGCCGGCGGAGTCAGGTGGGCCCTCACCCGTGTGGACAGCCTCGCCATGCTGCGGTGTCAGCGTGCCGACAGGGTGATGAAGTCGCGGGCCCAGGGCGGATCGAAGAAGCGGGTCGTCCCACCCGACATGGACGCCAGGAGGTCGGTTCCGTCGGCCGGTGAGGCCGCCGCCCCCGGTGGTGGCGTATAGAAGGTGAAGGTGTCCCAGGCCGGGTTGATGTCGAGCTCCATGGCCCGAATCGCCCCGGCCCGGACCAGGAGGTCGGCCAACTGGACGATGTTGAGTGCTGGGCCCGACACGTAGACGAGCGCGCCGTCGGCGGTGACTCCGAGTCCCGACCGCCAGACCCTGGGCACCCCCCCGAGGGTCGATCCCCAGACGGCGGTGTCGCTCGGCGACAGACCGGGCACCGGCCGGCCTCCGTCGGCCAGCAGCGTCAGGTTCTGGCGGACCGACACCACACTTGGGGCCATCGACACGTCGCGCCCCCACTCCCCGACGGTGGCGGTCCCATCGGCGCTGATGACCAGGGAGGCACCGCCGGCCACCAGCGGGGCGAAGGTGCGGCCCTCGGTGTAGTAGCCGCCGTTGGCGTCGGCCGGCTTGAACCCCCCGTTGAAGGCGCACACCAGGGTGAGCGCATCGGCCGGCTGTACAGGGGCGGTGTACTTCCAGGGGCCGTGTCCGGGGCTGATGCTCCCCGAGTACAGCGTGGCCCGGAGCAGGTGTGTGTCCATCCAGGCCACCCCGGCGGCCGTGCTCGAGCCCTCGGGCCGCAGCGTGGTCACGTAGAGCGCTGCCTGTCCGTCGACCGCTCGGGCCGCTGCCTGCCACTGTCCCTCGCCGGCCAGGGGCGGAGCACCGAAGGGCGTGAGGGCGCCCGGCGCCGGGAGTCCGACCAGTGGGGGCGCAGTCGTCGTGGTCGAGGAGGCGGGCGGGGGCGCCGCCGTCGGCGGCCGGGTGGAGATGGTCACCGGGCCGTTGGTCGGCGGAGCCGCCGACCCGGGGGCTGACGACCCGCATGCGGCGGCCATTGGCAGCAGGAGTGCCAGGACGGCACCGGCCAGTCCTCGTGGATGTAGCAGTGGGCACCGCCCCGGTCGATGAGCGGTCCCATTGTGCCAGCCACCCCGGCGTTTGCTGGGGCGCCCCGCTTCTGGGGTCGATCGGTTGGACGGACATTGGACACGGGGTTGCCACGATGGCTGGGGCGGGCACGGATGCCGAGTTCGGAACGAGGCGGCGGGACCTCGCTCCGGACCCGGTCTCGCACGTTGATCAGCCGGCCACGGCGCGGAGCGCCGAACACACTGCCCGGCGCGCCGCCTCGTTGCCGCTGTCCTGGCTTCTGTTCGCTCTGGTCGATAGCGGTAGAGCAGCGGAGTTGATGACGACCGAACGATCTGCGGCCTACGCGGTATTCGTCATCCAACGCACCTACGACGCGCCACCCTCGCGGGAATTCGAAGCGTTCGCGTCCAGAGCGGCCAGGGGCCGCTGCTTCATCGGTCCCGACCGGCAGCAGTCCGACCACGGGCTCGACTTCCGGGTCGGTGGCGACGATCGCCCGGTTGGACGAGCTCGGAGCCGAATCGGGTTGACAGGGCCCGAGGGCCGAACTTGGAATGTGCTCACCGATCCGCGTAGGGTCCCTGGTCATGGCCGCGTGGACCACAGAGGACATCCCCCGGCTGGCCGACCGCACCGCCGTGGTGACCGGGGCGAACAGCGGCCTGGGCTTCCAGACGGCCCTGGCACTGGCCGGAGCCGGGGCCCATGTCGTCCTCGCCTGCCGTGACCAGGCCAAGGGAGCCGACGCACTCGAACGCATCTGCCGGGCGGAGCCCGACGCCGACGTGCAGCTCGCCCGGCTCGACCTCGCCGATCTGGGGTCGGTGGGGGCGTTCGCCGCCGAGTTCGCCGGCGGGCACGACGGCCTGGACATCCTCGTCAACAACGCCGGTGTGATGGCCATCCCCCGCCGCGGGACCGCCGACGCCTTCGAGATGCAGTTCGGGACCAACCACCTGGGGCACTTCGCCCTCACCGGCCTGC
>DAIMIK010000016.1:20232-29573 GCA_036722795.1 Acidimicrobiales bacterium
GCCTGCTCGCGCGGCCGGGCGCGCGGGTCGTCACGGTCAGCAGCATGGTGGCCAGGATGGGTCGCATCAGGTTCGACGATCTCCAGGGTGCGCGCCGCTACGGCAAGTGGTCCGCCTACGCCCAGGCCAAGCTGGCCAACCAGCTGTTCACGCTCGAGCTCGACCGGCGGGTCACCAGACGGGCCCTGGACCTTGTCAGCGTCGCCGCCCACCCGGGCTACGCCGCCACCAACCTCCAGACGGTCGGGCCCAGGATGAGTGGTTCGGGTCTCATGGAGCGGCTCAGCGACCTCGGGAACTCGGTGTTCGCCCAGACCGCCGCCGCCGGGGCACTCCCGAGCCTCTACGCCGCGACGTCGCCCGACGCCCGAGGCGGCCGGTTCTACGGTCCCGATGGGCTGTTCGGAATGCGCGGGCACCCGGAGTCGGTTCCGTTCGAGCGGGCCGCCAGAAACCCCGAAACCGCCCGGCGACTGTGGGACGTGTCCGAGGAGCTCACCGGCGTCCGGTTCGGTGACCTCGACGACCGGAGCTGAGAGCACCGAACCGGGCAGGCGGCCCGGTGGGGCCGCCCTCTCTAGAGCCAGCCGGCGATACCGAGGCCCAGGGCGAGCACGGCGTCGATGGCGGCGATCCCACCGACGACCAGGAGCTGCTTGCGGTGGTTGGTCCCCATGTCGAACACCCAGGCGGCGACGGCGAAGAAGGTCGCGTAGCCGAAGATCACGATCAGGGGGATGAACGGTACGTTCCACCACCAGTACGCCCAGTTGAGGACCCCGAGGGCGTTGAGCACCACCTCCACCCCCACGGACACCAGCGAGAGGGCGGCGACGAACACGATCCGGTTGGGAACGCCGAAATACCGATGACGCGGATCGGCCGGCAGCATCTTGACGAAGATGATTCCCAGGATTGCGAAGAAGAGCGAGATCTCGACCGACAGGCCGATGAGGATGAGATAGCTGGTACGGCCGGTGACCGTCCACAGGGCGGCATGGTTGGTCAGATGCAGGACGGCCGAGTTCACCAGCTCGTTGAACCAGTCCATCAACCAGAGAGCCAGGCCGGCCAGGACCACGGCCCAGCGTCGGTGCTCGACCTCGACCGTGTAGATGTAGGCGACGATGGCGAGGAACATGATCGTCGACCAGTCGAAATGCGACACGTTGCGCAGCATGCTCCGGGCCACGAGCGTCGGTGCTGTCAGGTCGGCCAGCATGGGCCCGAATCTACTGCCGGTGCGGAGACGCCTCCGGGTTCGGTGTTCGAGCGGCTCGACGGGGTCGTGGGCCCGGGTTGCCGACCGGACAACCGTCACGCCCCGGAAGCGGAGTCCCCCGGCACTGGGCGCCGCCGTGGCCGACGAGGGGATGAGCGAGCGCCCTGGCCCCGAACCGGCGCACTGGGTAGAGTCGGGCCGGTCGTCGCGACGGGGGGAGGGACCGAATGCCGGACCAACTGGTTGCCCTGACCACCGGGGCCAATTCGGGCATCGGACTTGCCACCGTTGTGGAGCTGGCCCGCCGTGGCCTGCGCTCGGTGGGGACCGTCCGTTCTCGCCCGAAGGCCCGTGCCGTCACGGAGGCAGCCGCCGAAGCGGGCGTCGAGGTGGAGACGGCGATCATGGACGTCACCGACGCCGCCTCCTGCGAGCGGGTGGTCCGCAGGTACCGGCCGACGGTGGTCGTCAACAATGCCGGGTTCTCGATCACCGGGGCAGTCGAGGACATCGGCGACGAGGAACTGCGCACCGCGCTCGAGACGATGGTCATCGGTCCCGTCCGCCTGGCCCGACTGGCGCTCCCTCACATGCGTAAGGTCCATTACGGCCGCATCGTCAACGTGTCCTCCATCTACGGGCGCACGTCGACTCCGCTGACCGGGTGGTACCAGGCCTGCAAGCACGCGCTCGAGGGGGTATCGGATGCCCTACGTACCGAGGTCGTCGCCGACGGCGTCAAGGTCATACTCGTCGAGCCGGGGCTCTTCCGCACCGGCATCTGGCAGGAGGCCGACGACGAGCTGAGAGGCAGAGCCGAGTCGCGGTTCGCATCCTCCTACGAACGGTTGCTCAACGTCACCCGACTCGCCGGGCCGATCATGGGCGAACCTTCCCATGTGGCCGATGTCATCGCCGGCGCCGTCACGTCGCGCAATCCCCGGTCGAGATACCTCGTGGGCCTCGACGCCCAGGCGTTCGCCGCCCTGCAGTCGATCGTGCCCACGCGGGTCAAGGACGGTGTGACCCGCTTCATCCTGGGCCTCTAGGTCGGTTCGTCGCGGTCGCAGCTCTGGATCGTACCGACGTGGGCCGCGTGCCCTGTCGGCCGGTGTGACTGCCCCGGAGGGCCGCCGGGGAGGCGATCACGGCATACGCCGCACGAGTGATCCGGGTACCGTGCGGCCTCGCCTTCCCGCTCCCCGTAGCGGGCCTCTCCGGAGGACGACTGGTAGCGTGCGGTTGCCTGATCGAGGGTTGCCCCAGTGGATTCGAGTGCCGCTTTGGGCGGCTGGAGGCCAGCATGTTCAAGGTCATCGTCGTGGGCACGGACGGCTCCGACCGGGCGGCGGTCGCTGTCAGGCAGGCGTTCGAGCTGGCGCGGATGACCGGGGCCAAGGTCTACGGTGTCCACGTCGTGCGCCCGGCGATCATGATGGGGACCGAGCAGATCGATGCGGCTGCGGTGGCAGCAGTCAATGCCGGCCGGCAGGAGGAAGGCGAGCGCATCAGCAAGCAACTGCGTTCCGAGGCCGAGAAGTACGCGGTCGGAGTGGAGGTGCAGACCTTCGATGGTGACCCTGCGGATGCACTGGTCAAGGTGGCCGAAGCGGAGGGCGCCGACCTCGTGGTCGTCGGCAACCGGGGCATGGCCGGGATGAAGCGCTTCGCTCTCGGGAGCGTCCCCAACAAGGTGTCGCATCACTGCCCCTGCAGCCTGCTCATCGTCGACACGGACCGAGCCTCGACGGCCTGAAGCGGTGCCACCTTGCTCGGCACTGGCGGGTGGCAGACTCTGACCCATGGGGGACGGCCCGATCATTCGCCTCGAGGAGCATCCCGTGCACCTCGCGCTGGGGGCAAGGGTGATCCCCCAGGAGCGGTTCACCGGCGATGCGGCATGGTACGAGCGCTACGGAGAGCGCAATGCACGCGACGGCGTCGAGGGGCGCCTCGTGACGGTGCACACCTTCATCGCGCCGTGGGACTCATGGGAGGTCCACCCCCATGGCGAGGAACTCGTGCTGTGCACCGGGGGCACCATCACGCTTCACCAGGAGATCGACGGCGATGTGCTCACGACCACCATCCGCGCCGGTGAAGCGGTCATCAACGCTCCCGGGGTGTGGCATACGGCCGACGTGGCGGGCACGGCCACTGCCGTGTTCATCACCGCGGGGGTCGGAACGGAGAGCCGCCCCCGCTGAGGCAGACGCCCGGGCAGGTCGCTCGGCACGGTCCCGTGCGGGGCGCAGCGCACCGTGGGCCGACCTGCCCGCGACAGCCGCAGCATCGAGAGGGGAGGACCCGTTGCCCTATGTGCAGATCCAGTTCGCGATCGACGACGCCGATCAGGCCGACGCCATCGTCGAGTTGCTCCTGGCCGAACGTCTGGTGGCCTGCGGGCAGCGCACCGGCCCGGTGGTCAGTCACTACTGGTGGCAGGGATCACGTGAGCACGCGGAGGAGTGGCTGGTGCTGCTCAAGACACGATCCGAGCTCACGTCACGAGTGGTCGACGCAATCCGTAGCCGACATCCCTACGACACACCGGAAGTAGTCGTCCTTGAGATTGCCGGAGGTGCTCCCGACTACCTCGAGTGGATCGATGACGTCACCGCTGGTGGCCCCCGGTGAACCTGCTCGAACCGGATCGCTCTGTGGTTCCTTCGATGAGTCCACGGGACCCAGCCAGTGGTCTGTTCCGATGGCCGCGCAGCGACAGCCGGCCCCAGGTCCCCTTTGCCCCAGCCGTCGAGCTGCGTAGGACTCGACGTCCTCGGCATCCATGCCGACGGCTCCCGGCTGCCGGCGCAGATCAGCCTCGGCCCGGTCGCCATGAGCCGGGGCACGGGAGCCGTAGTCCTGATCAGGGAAGTGCGCCCTCCCCGCGACCAGAACCTGACGAATCCGGGAGGCGATGACCGATGGGATGGCACGCGTCACCTCCGGGTCTGTGGCGGACCGAGCCTCCGTCCCGTGAGCTCCAGCAGCCGGACGAGGTTCGGCGCGTCGCTCGGGACAGGACCGTTCGGACCGCTGCCGTACGCCCCCGATGCGAGGAGGCCGTGGACGTCCGACTCGAAGGCCTCCAACGTGAAGTCCACCAGCGCGTCGTCGATGTGCCGGTCGGCACCGATCGAGCGGGCGAGGTCCCAGCGTGCAGCACGAGATCGCCCACACGGAAACCGAGGAACTCTGCGCCGCTGATCGGGCCCAACGGATGCAGCACGCTCCTGGTGGGCGCACCCGGTTCCCCGAACGCGGCCGACTGGGCCTCCGCGCTCTCGCGAGCCAGCTCGACCGGGTCGCCCTCGAACCCTGCGTCCAGGGCGGCGGTGAATGCCTCCTCGGGTGTGGCGCCGGACAGGAGGTCCACCGGAAACCGATTGCCGCCGATGACATGGTCGGCGAGGTCCCGGACCGCCCATCCGTCGCACGCCGACGCTCGACCCCGTGCACCAGGGGGGACCGCATCGAGCTGCCGGGCGTATGCCGGCGTCACCCCCTCGAGCACCTCCACTGCGTCCGGGGAATTGCACGGCACCAGCGTGCCCCACTGCGCCTGCACGGCGGGCAGCGACCCGTCAGTGGGTCCCGGCGCATGTGCCGCACATGATCGCCGCAGGTCCTAGGGCTTCGTCACAGTCCAGCCACGACGCCGAAGCTCGGCAGCGAGTCGGTCCGAGGGCATGCGGCCCATCGCCCGGTCCTCCGCAGAGGGCACGACGACCGATCCGGCGGCGGCAGGAGCACTCGGGTCGAGCTCTGCGTCCTGCAGCTGGTCGATGAACGCCGTTGCCTCCTCGCGGGTGAACCTGCCGGCAGCCTGGCGCTGGGTGAACCCCATGGGGCCTCGTGCATCGCGGAAGCCGGTGTGGCCGGCCTCCGCCAGGAGCGAAGTCAGCTCCTGCAACTGCCTCGGTGACGCCGGCGGACCTGGCTGTTGACCGAACGCCACTGTCGCAGTCTCACCGAACCGGTAGGGCAACCGCCACTCCATCCGCGACGACCTCCCGTCGAACCGGGCCGCCCTCGCCGCCGGCAGGCGTCCCGTCGAACCGGGCCGGCCGGCGGCTTCGAGCCCGTGGACGGGCCACGTGCGGCTCGGGTGCTCTCAGGCCAGGGCACAGGGCGTTGCGCAGTGGGGCTTGGCGCAGCGCATGTGCCACGTGATCGCCGGGGTGGCCAGCGCTGCATGGAAGCACCACAGCGACGTGAACCCGTCAGCGGTGAGCCTGGCCGGCGCGATCACCACCGCCAGGTTGGCCAGGCCGAAGACGACGATGCCCCCGGCGGGGTCTCCTTCCGGGGAGAAGCACCCACCGGCAACGTAGCCCTGACTACGGAGACCCCGACCAGCCGGCGGCGAGCCTCACCCGGCGGCGAGTCTCACGGTCGAGGGTCGCCGCATCTACGTGCAACGGGTCGCGACCCGTGTCCGGATGGGCCCTGCACGTTCACCCCGGACCGCGCGACCTCGTCCGACCGGAGGTGGGCCGGGACGCTCAGGTGGCGGCGGGGAGTTGGCGACCGGCGGCGTAGGTGAGCCAGCGTCCGGCGTCGAAGTCGTAGAGCTTGCAGGCCCGGCAGTTGGCCACGAAGTCCCGGAAGCGCATCGGCCGGTCGATCACCGAGCCTGGGAAGGCAGCCTCGATGGCGGCAGCGGCTTCTTCGAGGTGGTACATGGGCACCCGCATGTCCACATGGTGGGGAACGTGGATCATGATCCAGTGGATGAAGAAGTTGAGGCCCTTGGGCGCCCGCAGCACGGTGGTGCCCTGCATCTGGGCCTTGAACTTCGTCCACTCCTCCTTCTTCCACCAGCGGATCTCCGGCGAGATGTGGTGGGTGTGGACGATGGATCCGATCAGGTACGAGAAGCCGAGGAACGGAAGCAGGACGGTCCGGATGTCGAGCCAGAGCACGCCGGCCGGCGAGTCTCCGACGGCGATGCCGACGGCACTGAAGAGGGCCAGCGTCCCGACGATGAAGCCGGTGACGACCCAGCGGTCCCGACGGATGGTTCTGGCCCAGCGCGCCGGGTTCTGGCCGACCATCATCTTCTTCCACCACACCTGATGGAGGTAGTAGAGCCCGGTACCCACCCACGACCACTCGACCTTGTGCATTGATCGGCGCCACCATCCCATCGCGGCGTACTCCTGTGGAGTGGTGGGATGCCAGACGAAGTCGTAACCCTGACGCACGGTGTAGGGATGGTGGACGCGGTTGTGGCCGAGCACCCAGCCCTCGTAGACGTGCCAACTCGGCAGCATGGCCAGGTGGCCGACGACCGAGTTCATCCGTTTGGTCTTGAACAGCGCGCCATGGGCGGAATCGTGGGCGACGACGAACAGACCGGAGACGACGAGGGCCATCGCCACTTCGAGTGCAGCCACGGCGAAGACGTTGCTCACCACGACGAGTGCCGCCAGCAGGGCAACGTACATGGCCAGGTCGCGGATGAAGAAGGTCATCCCACGCCGGGTCGGGTTTTCGTAGACCGAGTCGGGGAGGATGTCGAGGACCGGTTTGAGGCTACCGATGGAAGCCGGCGCCGGCTCCACCGCTGTGGCGACGCCGAGTAGGGGTAATGGCAACGTGACTCTTCTCATTCAGGAACGAGGTTGCCACCTCGTTCTCTCATTCAGGAAGCGGGCTGCCACCTCGTATGCGTCCTCCATGGTAACCGCCGCCCCGGGGGATCGTTGGTCGGTCCGACAGGACAGAGCGTCACCGGGGATCGAGGCGCAGCCCACAAGCCCGGGGGCGGTGATCGCTCCCCCCGACCCGGGATCGCTCACCTGCGAGCGGTCCGATGCAGGGTCATTCGCCCACCAGGTCCCGGTGCCTGAAGGCGACGGCGCCGAGGCCGGCGGAAGCGACGCCGATCGCCACCATGACGCCCCCTGTCGTCCAATTCGGAGGCACCGCGGGAGCCGACGCCATCTGATGGAAGAGCGACGTGTCGAACGCCCAGTGACTCAGTGCGCCGATGCCGCCGACGATCTCGACGAGCAGGGACCAGCTCAGGACGCCGTAGACCACGACCGAGGTGGCCCGGGGCCAGACGCCCAGGGTGAGCGCGCCGATGCCGAGGATGCAGATGGCCGGTGGGACGATGTTCAGCCCGGCGCCCAACACGGCGGTGAAGCTCACTCCGGCGTGCTGGCCGGCCGCACCGAGCCAGGTGCATACGCCGGCGGCCACACCGCCCGCCACCAGCGCGAAGGTCGCGACCAGAAGCCTCCCGCCCAACCACGACGATCGGGAGACCGGGCGGACCAGGAGGTGGTCGAGACGCCCCCCGGCCTCTTCGGCCCGCGCCGCGGTGATCTGGCCGGCAGCGACGAAGGCGACGAGCACGGCCAGGATCAGGAAGACCAGGCCGAGATAGGCATCGGCATCGGCGCCGGGGGCTCCGAGCCGTGACAGCACCTGCTCGACGGACGAGCCCGAGATCGTGCCGGCAGCACCTTTGGCCACGAGCCCGAAGAGCAGTGCCGACACGGCGATCGCCACCCCCCAACCGATGACGGTGGGACGGATCAGGCGAATCGTCAATCCGGTGGGTCCCGAGAGCAGCCGAAGGTGTTGCCGGGCGCTCGACCGGTCGGGCAGCGTGCTGGCCCCGATGTCCCGCCGGCCGGCGAGGCCCACGGCCACCACGGCCACCACGGCGGTGAAGGCGACGATGGGCAGGAGGGCCGCCGGGCGGGGTCCGGTCAGGGGCTGGAGCTCCTCGACCCATCCGAGCGGGGAGGCCCACCGCAGCCAGTGGAGACCGACACCGGAGTCGGCCACCATCCGCACCGCATAGCTCACGCCGAGGACCACCGCGGCATGGGCGGCGGCCTGACGGCGGGTTGCGGCGAGCTGGCTGGTGAGGGCCCCGACCGCCAGGAACATGGCCGCACTCGACACCAGGGCGACGGCAAGGAACAGGCCCGGTCCTGCGGGGATGCCGATCTTCGCGGACCGTCCGGTGACGACGGTGATGATCGCGGTGATCGCCCACAAGGTGATCAAGCCCCCGGCCAGGCCGACCAGCGCCTGGGTGGTGGCTCCCCGCCGGGTGGTCCGGCCCGCGAGGAGGAGCTCCCACCGTCCGGAGTCCTCCTCGCCGCGGAGCAGCCTGGTGCTGGTGAGCAGCCCCCAGACGGCGCCGAGGATCATCAGGGTCATGGAGACCTTGAACACGGTGAAGCCGGCGACCGTCTGGAGCTGTGGGCCGGGGCCGAACAGCGCGATCGTCGCGTTGTTCGATCCGAATGCCGCCTCCAGGCGGTCCCGTTCCGCCTGCGTCTTGTAGATCGAGACATAGCTGAAGGCCGAGGACGCCACGAAGATCCCGAACACGTACCCCCACAGGGTCCCGGAGCGCACGGCTCCTCGCGCCGTCAATCGGGCGACCATCGAACCGGGTGACCGACCGGCCGGCATCGGCCCGCCCGACGCGGGCTCAGCGTGCACGTACGGCCATGCCCCGGTCAGCCCGACATGCCGACGACCGGGGCGACGAGACGGATCGCCCCTGTCGAACCCTGGAAAACGGCCCCACCGAAATTGAAGATTCCGCCGTCGGAGGCGACCAGCCAGTACCCCGGGCCGTTCGATGGTGCCGTCATTCCGACGACGGGCGCGTTGAGGTGGATGCTGCCGGTCGACCCGTGGAACCCGGCGTCACCGAAGGAGAAGATGCCGCCGTCGGACGCCACCAGCCAGTAGCCGCCCCCGCCGGGTGTCGCCGACACGCCGACGATGGGCTCATTGAGGGGCAGGCCCCCCATCGAGCCCCGAAACCCGGCATCACCGAAGGAGAAGATGCCGCCGTCGGACGCCACCAGCCAGTAACCGCCCCCGTCCGGCGTGGTCGCCATGCCGACGATGGGCCGGGCGAGAGGCCGGCCTCCCATCGAGCCCCGAAAGCCGGCGTCACCGAAGGAGAAGATGCCGCCGTCGGACGCCACCAGCCAGTAACCGCCACCATCGGGGGTCGCCGACATGGCGACGATGGGCGCATTGAGGTGGATGCTGCCGGTCGACCCGTGGAACCCTGCGTCACCGAAGGAGAAGATGCCGCCGTCGGACGCCACCAGCCAGTAACCGCCCCCGT
>DAIMIK010000016.1:29673-33605 GCA_036722795.1 Acidimicrobiales bacterium
CCGGCGTGGTCGCCATGCCGACGATGGGCCGGGCGAGAGGCCGGCCCCCCATCGAGCCGAAGAAGGGCTCGCAGAAGGAGAACACACCCCCGTCGGAAGCCGCCATGCGGTAGCCGGGGCCGGGGGAACAGGCCACCGCGCCGCCGGTCTGGTGGGCCTCCCCCGAGTTGGGGTCGATGATCAGCGAGGACTCGTCGACGGCCTCGAACGCGCTGGCCGGAACCTGCTTGAGCTCGTCGACGAGGGCCATCGGCCAGTTCGGGTCGGCGGTCCCACCGAAGTACCAGTTGGAGCCGTTGTCCGCCAGGATCAGTCCGTAGTGCTGCATGGCCCGCAGCACGACCTGGGCCTGCGGTGAATACCCCGAGATGTCGTACCCGGCCTGCAGTCGGAACCGGGCGCCCATCGGGGGAAGGCTCGGGTTGCTCGAGGCCCCGGCCTCGTGGCGGGCCGGCCAGATGAACGAGGTGTCGGTCGACTGGGCGGTCATGCGGATGGCGTGGGTGATCGAGCCCGCCTGCACCTCGTCGTAGCGCAGGAGGCCGGGCAGCATCGGCAGCCCGGCGGCGTCCGCCGATGTCCACCCGGCGGGGCGCAGGGCGTTCGAATCGAGGTTCCAGATGGCCCCGGAGCCCGCCGTCGAAACCGGCTGGGCGTAGTGCGCGTCATAGAGCTCGTAGAGGGTGCACGTTGACGGGTCGACCATGAGCGCGTGGCGGTCACCGGTCGAGCCCGCACCGCCCTCGATCGGCGTGTCGGCGCCGAACGGGTAGGGGCCCGGATCGCTCTCGGTGGGGTATTGGAACGACACTGGCACCATCGCGTGGGACGGCGAGACCACCGTGTAGGGGATTCCATACGGGTTGGAGGGGTCGCCCGACGGGCCGAAATCCGGGTGCAGGTGCGTGGTGGCGCTGCCCATTCTGGCGAGCCACGCCGCACTGTGCGGGTCGACCGGGAGCCCCGAGACGTCGGTGTTCCAGACGTTGTCGGCCGGGAACATCGGGCAGCCGGGCGCCCCGGGCAGTGGGGATCCAGCCGATGCCGGCTCGACTGCGACGACCTGGACCAGGCCCCCGCACGTCATCGCCACCACCAAGGCGGCCGCCAGCAATGGTCTCGATCGGTTTCCCATGGTCATCATCCCGGAATCGACGGTACCCCATTGGGTGCGCCGAGCAGAAGCATCGGCGAACCGGTCACTCCCTCTGTCGTTGTTGCTCCAGCCGACCAGCCGACCAGCCGACCAGCCGTCCAGCCGACGGCGACGGCAGCCGCCGGGGGGCGAACCGATGGAGCGGAGCACATGGTCGGGGCGGACATTCCCCTGTGCCCTCCCGGCGTCGGGATCGCCGGTGGACCGGAATTGCGTTTTCCTCGCCGGTAGGGCATGTTGGCGCGGCTCGTCGGGAGAATTCACCCTGGCGCGTGGCCAATCGCGGCTAGCTTCGGAAGGCAGATGCCGCCCAAGGAGGGAACCGTGACCGAGGCAAGCAGTGCGGAGTCAGGGTCTGGGGCCCGGCTGGACCGCCGGGGGTTTCTCGGGCTGCTGTCGGTGGCGGCAGGCGGAGCCGTGCTCGGGGCATGCTCGTCCGGGTCGTCCGGCTCGTCAGGGTCGTCCGGGTCGTCGACGAGCCCGACGACGGCCTTCCCGCTCGGGGCTGCGGCCAAGGCGTCGTCGAAGCCGACCGCGGTGACCCTCTGGCACTCGATGAGCTACAACAACCAGAAGACCCTGCAGAAGCTCACCGACGACTTCAACGCCTCGCAGGGTGATGTCCACGTCGGCCTGGTCAACCAGAACAGCTACACCGACACCCTGACGCTCTTCACTGCCGGTCTGAGCAGTGGTGGCCTCCCCGACCTGGTGCAGATGGAGACCGTCAATCTGCAGTTGATGATCGACTCCCGCAGCGTGGTGCCCGCCCAGGCGGCCATCGACGCCGCCCACTACGACCTGTCGGACTACCTGCCCTCCACCATCAACTTCTTCAAGGTCGAGGGGACCCAGTGGGCCATGCCCTTCAACATCTCGTCCAACGTCCTGTACTACGACCAGAACGCCTTCAGCAGGGCCGGCCTCGACCCCGCCAAACCACCCGCCACCCTGGCCGAGCTCAAGGCGGCCTGCCAGAAGATCGTGTCGAGCGGCACGACCAAGTACGGCATGAGCCTGAAGCTCGACTCCGCCTACTTCGAGCAGTGGATGACCCTGGCCGACGCCCTCCTGGTGAACGGGCAGAACGGACGCAGCGGGCGGGCCACCAAGGTGGTGTTCGACGGTGCGGTGGGCACCTCTCTCTTCCAGTGGTACGTCGACATGCTGGACAGCAAACTGGCGCAGCCCACCTCGGCCACCACGTACGACAACCTCTTGGGAATCGCCAACGGGATCGCCCCCATCTGCCTCGAGACCTCGGCGGCCCTGGGCACCATCCAGACCCTCCTCAGCGGGGGGCAGTACGCCAACATCAAGCTGGGGGTGGCCCAGACCCCGAGCACGACCGCCAACCGCAACGGCGTGTTCCCCGGCGGGGCCGGGCTCTACATGGTGAGCAAGTCCTCGCCGGCCCAGCAGGACGGCGCCTGGCAGTACATCACCTACCTCGACCAGCCGGCACAGCAGGCCCAGTGGGCGGTGGGCACCGGCTACATCCCCATCCGCAAGAGCGCCACCGCCCTGCCGGCCATCACCCAGCTGTGGGCCTCCCAGCCCGAGTTCGAGGTGGCTTACCATCAGTTGGCCGAGAGTCCCCAGAACCCTGCCACGGCCGGTGCCGTGTACGGCCCCCAGGCCCAGGTGGAGCAGGCCGTCGACTCCGCCCTCACCTCGCTGTCGACCGGCACCTCGGCCAAGTCGGCCATGTCCCATCTGGCCAGTACGGCGAACGGCATCATCTCGAGCTACAACGCCCGGGTCGGCGCCTGAGCCCCGCGTGAACGGGCAGGGGGGCGGACCCGTGGACGCACGTGACGCCGGGGGTGGACTGGGAGGGCTGGCAGTGGCCGAGCCCAGCCGGCTGTCCTTCGAAGGTGTGACCAAGCGCTTCGGCGACGTGATCGCGGTGGACGACCTCACCCTGGAGGTGGAGGCGGGCGAGTCCCTGGTGCTGCTGGGCCCGTCGGGCTGCGGCAAGTCCACCGCCCTGCGCGTCATGGCCGGCCTGGAGACTCCGACCGCCGGGGTGGTGCGCATCGGCGACCGGATCGTCAACGACGTGGACCCCAAGGACCGCGACTTGGCCATGGTGTTCCAGAGCTACGCCCTGTACCCCCACCTCAACGTGCGCCGCAACATCGAGTTCCCCCTTCGCAGCCGGCACGTGCCGGCCGACGAGCGCGACCGCCTGGTGACTGCCACGGCCCAGAGCCTGGGGCTGGCGGATCTGCTGGATCGCAAGCCGGCTCAGCTGTCGGGCGGGCAGCGGCAGCGGGTGGCGCTGGCCCGGGCCATCGTGCGCCACCCACGCGCCTTCCTCATGGACGAGCCGCTGTCGAACCTCGATGCCCGGCTGCGCACCGAGATGCGGGCCGAGCTGGCCGAGCTCCACCGGCGCCTCGGAGTCACCGTCCTCTATGTGACCCACGACCAGGTGGAGGCCATGACCATGGGCCAGCGCATCGCTATCCTGCGCGACGGGGTCCTCCAACAGGTCGACGTGCCCCGGACCGTCCACGACCGACCGGCCAACGCCTTCGTCGCCGGCTTCATCGGCAGCCCCCCCATGAATATCCTGGCCGGCCGGGTAGACACGGCCGACGGCACCGCCGAGGTGATGGTCGACGGAGGGAGCATCCCGCTCGGCCCTGCCGCCACCGCGGCCCTGCGTCGGCGGGGCCTGCCCGACGTGACGGTGGGGGTCCGGCCCGAGCACCTACGGGCCGACCCGGCCGGCACGCTGAAGGTGACGGTGGCCCTGGCCGAGTACCTG
>DAIMIK010000017.1:0-33442 GCA_036722795.1 Acidimicrobiales bacterium
ACTTGGCCAGGCTGGCGACCACCGGCAGCTCGTCGGAGTCCTCGGCCGCGGCCCAACCCGCGTAGTAGGCCGCCGACTTGGCCGACTCCACTTCCAGCAGCATGTCGGCGCACTTGTGCTTGATGGCCTGGAAGCTGCCGATCGGCCGTCCGAACTGGATGCGCGTCTTGGCGTACTCGACCGAGCTGTCGAGGCAGCGCTGGGCGCCACCCACCTGCTCGGCGGCGAGCGCCACGGCAGCCAGGTCGAGCGTCTTGGACAACCCCGGACCCGCTCCCCCGTCGGCTCCGATGAGCCACGCAGGGGTGTCGGCGAACTCGAGGCGCGCCTGCTTGCGGGTCTGGTCCATGGTGGCCAGAGGGGTGCGGGTGAGGCCCTCGGCATCTCCCTTGACCCCGAACAGGGACAGGCCGGCCGGGGTGCGTCCCACGACCAGGATCAGACCAGCGGTGTGCCCGTCGATGACGAACGACTTGTGGCCGTTGAGCGCCCAGCCGTCGCCCGAGGGAGCCGCGGCCAGGGTGATGCCGTCGGCGTCCCACCGGCCGGAGTCCTCGGTGATGGCCAGGGTGGCGATGGTGTCGCCGGCGGCGATGCCGGGAAGCAGGTACTCCTGGGCGCTCTGGTCGCCCGAGGTGAGAAGGGCGTTGGCGGCCAGTGCCACGGTGGAGAAGAACGGCGCGCACAGCAGCGCGGCCCCCATCTCCTCGAGGATGACGATGAGCTCCACATAGGAGAATCCCGCTCCCCCGAACTGCTCGGGGATGATCAGCGACTGCAGCCCGAGCTGCTCGGCCATCTGGGTCCACACCGCGGGATCGTAGCCATCGGCCGTCTCCATGAGTCGGCGGACCTCGGTCTCGGGAGACTTGTCGTCGAGGAATCGGCGCACCGACTTGCGGAGCTCGTCCTGCTCCTCGCTGAAAGCGAAGTTCATCCTGTTCTCCATCCCCTGGGTGGCCCCCTCGACGGGGGCGGCGTGCCCCGTTTGTCTACCAGAAGCGTGCCGACGTTGACCAACAGGCCGCGGGCGGCAACTACCCTGGGCAGTGGGCGCGGCGAGTCCGCGCTTGGCCACGGGCGATGTCCCGACCGTGGCGTCCACCGTGGCGTCGGCCGACGGCGCCCGTCGTCCGTCAGGAGGTCCGCCTTCCGTGCCAGACACAATCGTCGACTACCAGGACGCAGTGGTCGAGGTCCACCGGGTGGTGGTCGGCCCCGTGGAGAACAACGTCTACATCGTGAGGTGCCGGTCCACCGGCGAGTCCCTGCTGATCGACGCGGCCAACGAGCATGACCGGCTGCTCGACCTGTGCCGGGCCCTCGACGTGCGCCAGGTGGTCGAGACCCACGGGCACTGGGACCACATCCAGGCCGTCGAAGCTGTCCGCAATGCGGGAATCGACGTGGCGGTGACCCAGGCCGACGCGGGGATGCTCCCCTCCTACGATCAGATTCTCGAGGACCGGTCGACGCTCGAGGTGGGGCGGCTCCGGATCGCCACCATCGCCACGCCGGGTCACACGCCGGGTTCGATGTGCTTCGCCGTGGAGGGCACACCACTGCTCTTCACCGGGGACACGCTCTTCCCCGGAGGGCCGGGCAACACCTCCTTCGAGGACGCGGACTTCGCCACCATCATCAACTCCATCGAACGCCGGCTGTTCGCCGACTTCGGACCGGACACCCTGGTACTCCCCGGGCATGGGGCCGGCACGACCATCGGCACCGAGACACCGCACCTCGGTGCGTGGATCGAGCGGGGCTGGTGATCGAACCGGGGCCTCGCCGGCGGGCGGCAGGCGGCCGGGTCTGCTCCGGAAGGCTCAGACCGCCGTCGAGGGACGTCGGGGCTCCCGGATGACTTCGATCTCCGGGGGCAGGCCCTCGACTGCGATGCCGCCGGGCACCTCGCTCCCGACCTCGATGGTCACCCGCGAGCCGGCCAGGGGGATCCCTTCGACCCGCAGGTAGCCGATCTCCTCGGGGAGGTTCGGGGACAACCAGGTCTTGCCGTAGGGGACCCACGGATCGAGCCGGAGCAACGTCCGCAGGCAGAGCAGGGGGGACGCCGCCGACCATGCCTGGGGGGAGCACGACGTCGGGTAGCCCACGGGCACGTCCAGCTCACCCCGGTCGAGCCCACTGAAGAGTTCGGGAAGCCTGCCGCCCTGGGCCCCGGCGGCGTCCAGCAGCGCGAAGATCAGCTTCTGCGCGGCCCCGTCGAACCCGTATCGGGCCAGGCCGGCCGCCACGATGGCGGTGTCATGCGGCCACACCGACCCGCAGTGGTAGCTGATCGGGTTGTACCCGCCACTCCCGCTCGACAGGGTGCGCAGGCCCCATCCGGTGAACATGGCCGGCGACACCAGTGCCTCCGCCACCTGCTGGGCCTTGTCCTCGTCGACGATACCCGTCCACAGGCAGTGGCCGATATTGGAGGTGAGCGAGTCGATGGGCTTCTTGTCGGCGTCGAGCCCGACGGCGAACCACCCCTTCTCCTCCAGCCAGAAGTCGCGGTTGAACGCCGCTTTCAGCTGAGCGGCCTTGGCCCGGAACCGGTCGTAGGTGGCGGTGTCCCCCGCCTCGAAGGCGAAGTGGGCGCTGGCCAGGTACGCGCCATAGGTGTAGGCCTGCACCTCGCAGAGGGCGATGGGGGCCTCGGCAACTCTTCCGTCCGCGTAGCGGATCCCGTCCCAACTGTCCTTCCAGCCCTGGTTGGCCAGTCCCCGGTCCGTTGCCCTGCGGTACTCCACGTAGCCGTCACCGTCGGCGTCTCCGAAGTGCTCGATCCACTCGATGGCCCGGGCGGCATTGGGGAGCAGCTCGTCCACCATCTCGCGGGCCACGCCCCAGCGCCGCATCTCGCCGAGCAGCATCACGAAGAGCGGCGTGGCATCCGCGGTGCCGTAGTAGATGCTGCCGCCGCCGAGCGACAGGGACGCCGCGTCGCCGAAACGCATCTCGTGGAGGATGCGGCCGGGCTCCTCTTCGTGGCGCGGGTCGACCTCCGTGCCCTGGAACCGGGCAAGGGTCTGGAGCACGCCCCGGGCGAGATCCGGATCGACCAGCAACGCCATCCAGGCGGCCAGGATCGAGTCGCGCCCGAACACCGTCATGAACCAGGGGGCGCCCGCGGCCACCACCACGCGCTCGGGATAGTCGGGATCGAAGATGCGCAAGGCGCCCAGATCCTCGGCACTCCGGGCGATGACCTCCTTCAGCCCCGGGTGGTCAGTCTCCACCTGGGGCACCTGCCGCCGCCACTGGGCCAAGCGCTCGGTGGGTGTGGCCCGCTCGATGGGCTCCCCGCAGCGGTACTTGGGGGAGAGGGAGACCCCGTCGATGACGGGACCGACCTCGATGCACGTGGTCCATTCACCTCGCGCCGGCACGATGGCCTCGAACGTCGCCAGATCGGAGCTGATCCCGGCCAGCCCTGCGAACCGGACCTCCACCCCCCGCGAGACACCTCCGCGCCGGTAGGAGTACGTGACACTGGCGGACGTGGCGGCCGGATCCCCTTCGCCCGGCCGGGCGCCTGGGCGCTTCACCTCGCTGGACACCTCGCCGGTCTGCGACCCGGTGCCCACGCGGCCTTCCTTGACCGCGAACAGATCGGCGAAGTCGGCGTCCACGAACACTTCGACCGTGCAGGAGGTCGCTTCTTCGGAAAAGTTCCGGAGGGTCAGATCCTCCCGCATGCCCTGGCCGACGTGGCGGGACCGGAACACCATCAGCGTGGAGTCGGCCCGCCCGGGGGCGGGCAGGCAGCGGGACACGAAGGTGGCGGAAAACGGGTCGTCGGTGACCGCGGCAAGTGGCTCGGTCCTGGCTCCGTTGATCAGCACCTCGAAGCGGGACACGAGGCGGGTGTCCCGGACGAACAGGCCCTGGGCCCCGCCGGCGGACATGTCGCCGGCGGTGCCGCTGATGGCGAAGGTGGACTCGTCCACCAGCGTCACCACGCCCGGGCCCGAGTTGTGTGGCGCGACCGGACCGGCGTAGTTCCACGGGTCGGCCATGCGGTTACCGTACCGTCTGACCTGGCGACGGTCGTAATTCCGGGCGAGGCCGTGTCGAGCGGCCGGATTGTCCCTATCCCCGTAGGACAAATCGGCCGGTGCGGCTAGGATCGTCGCCATGCCACAGGAGAACGCCGCCGGACCCGGGGAGACCATCGGAGCCACGCCTCCCCCGCTCCTCCAGATCGAGGGACTGCACGTGTCGGTGGAAGGGGCACCCATCCTGCTCGGCGTCGACCTCTCGGTCGAGACGGGCCAGGTGCACGCCCTCATGGGCCCGAATGGGTCGGGCAAGTCCACCCTGGCCAACGTGCTGCTGGGAAACGCCACCTACGAGGTGACCTCGGGGACGATCCGTTTCAAGGGCGAGGACATCACCGAGTGGCCGACCGACGTGCGGGGCAAGGCCGGGATCTTCCTCGCCTTCCAGGAGCCCGAGTCCATCGCCGGTGTGCCCGTCATCCAATTCCTCCGCCAGGCACTGTCTGCCCGTCGCGGCATCGACATGTCGGTACTCGAGGTGCGGCTGATGATGATGGAGTGGATGGAGAAGCTGGGCATGGACCCGTCATTCGGTGAGCGCCACCTCAATGACGGGTTCTCCGGTGGGGAGAAGAAGCGCAACGAGATCCTGCAGATGGCCATCCTCGAGCCCGAGCTGGCCGTGCTCGACGAGACGGATTCGGGACTCGACGTGGACGCGCTGCGCACCGTGGCCCGCGGCGTGCACACCGTGCGCGAGGCGCGGCCGGAACTGGGGGTCCTCGTGATCACCCACTATCAACGCATGCTCGACGAGCTCGCCGCCGACCGGGTGCACCTGCTCGTCGACGGGGTGATCGTCGCCGAAGGTGGCCCAGAGCTGGCCCGGAGGCTGGAGACCGAGGGGTACGACGCATGGCGGAACTGAGCGGCTCTGATGTCGGACTGGATGTCGCCTCCCTTCGCAAGGACTTCCCCATCTTGGCCCGCGAGGTCAACGGGCACCCCATCACCTACCTCGACTCGGCGTCGTCATCCCAGCGTCCCTTCCAGGTGCTCGATGCCATGCGCAGCTACGACGAGACGACCCATGCCAACGTCCACCGCGGCGTCTACGGCATCGCCGAGGAGGCCACCAGGCGCTTCGAGGCGGCCCGCGTCAACGTGGGCCGGTTCATCGGTGCCCCCGATCCGGCGCGAGAAGTGGTCTTCGCCAAGAACGCCACCGAGTGCCTCAACCTGGTGGCCCACACCTGGGGACGCACCCATCTGCACGCGGGTGACGCCGTGGTCCTCACCGAGATGGAGCACCACGCCAACATCGTCCCCTGGCAGATGCTGGCGGCCGAACGGGGGCTGCACCTTCGCTGGATTCCGATCGACGACGACGGACACCTCATCCTCGATGACCTCGAGCAGTTGGTCTACGGAGCCAAGCTGTTGGCGCTCACCAGCATGTCCAACGTGCTCGGGACACTGAACCCGGTCCGGCACATCGCCGACGTGGCCCACGCGGCCGGCGCCGTCGTCGTCGCCGACGGCGCCCAGTCGGTTCCCCACCTCCCCACCGACGTGGCATCGCTCGGAGTCGACTTCCTGGCGTTCAGTGCGCACAAGATGCTCGGTCCGACCGGGATCGGCGTGCTGTGGGGCCGGGACGAGCTGCTGACGGAGCTGCCTCCGTTCCTCGGTGGTGGAGAGATGATCCTCGACGTCCGCAAGGACGGGTTCACGCCCAACGACATCCCCTGGCGCTTCGAGGCCGGGACCCCGCCGATCACCGAGGCCATCGGCCTGGGTGCCGCTGTCGACTACCTGGGTGGCATCGGTATGGAGTCGATCCGGGCCCACGAGATCACCCTGACCACCTATGCCATGGCCGCCCTGTCCGAGCGTTTCGGGGGCGACATCCACATCTTCGGACCCCGGGACGCCGCCGAACGCGGAGGAGTGCTTTCCTTCGCCTTCCGGGACGTGCATCCACACGACATCTCGCAGATCCTCGACCAGTACGGGGTGTGCGTGAGGGCCGGCCATCACTGTGCCAAGCCCCTGATGCGCCGGCTGGGTGTCAACGCCACCGCTCGCGCCTCGTTCGCCCTCTACAACGACGAGTCCGACGTCGACACGTTGATCGAAGCGCTCGACGCCGCCGGGGCGTTCTTCCGATGAGCGACGGCCGGTACGCTGGAGGGATGGATCACTCCGACCCGCCCCGGCCGCTCGGCCGGCCGCTCGTCGTCACCGCCGCAGGCACCGGTACCCCACGGTGGGCCCCGTCGGGCGAAGGGATGCCGGCCTGATGCCCGGGTTGGAGGACCTCTACCGCGAGATCATCCTCGACCACTACCGCTCGCCGCGGAACAGAGGCGAGCTGGAGTGCCCTCCGGCACATCGGGTCGAGGGGTTCAACCCGCTCTGCGGCGACGAGATCGTGGTGACCCTGGAGGTGGGGGACGGCGTCGTCTCGAACATAAAGATCGCCGGCACCGGCTGCTCGATCAGCCAGTCGTCGGCCTCCTTGATGTCGGCCGCCGTCAAGGGCAAGCCGGTGACGGAAGTGCGCGACCTGATCCGGACCTTCAAGGGGATGATGTCGATCCACGAGTCGACCCTCCCGTCGGCCAACGCCGCGTCCGGCCTAGACGATGCCGAGGCCACGGAGCCGGAGGCCATCGATGTCGACGCGCTGGGAGAACTCGCCGCGCTTCAGGGCGTGGTCAAGTTCCCCGTTCGTATCAAGTGCGCCACCCTCAGTTGGAACACGTTGACCCAAGGGCTCGACGAGGTCGAGGTGCCCGCTTGAAGCCACTCCCCACGGGCCCGTGCGTTCCACAGGAGCGCCTCAGCAGGGTGTGGGGTCGAAGTCGGTCTCGACGGTGGTGGTCGTAGCGGACGGTGCCGACGTGCCAGGGGTGTTCCCGCCGGTCGCATTCAGCGTGGTGCTCGTCGGATAGGTGGACGACGTGGTCGTGGTGGGCACCACACCGTAGGGTCCGGGGGGAGGAGTGAGCGCGGCCTCCGGCGGTGCCCCGAGGAACTGGGTGATCACCTGGTTTGCCTGGGTCTCCTGCACGTAGAGCACCGAGCCCAGGTAGCCGAACTCCGACGAGTTCGCGGCGTAGGTGGGCAGGGTCGCCGTCGCCAGCGACTGGGACGCGAAGGTGTGGAACTGCTGGGCCAGCGAGATCAGGTCGCCGATCTTGAACGTCGAGTCGATGGTGATCCCTTGCACCACCGAACCGACGAAGGCGTTCAGGGTGAGGGGGTTGTACTGCTTCTCGGCCTGGTTGATGACGGCCTTCAGGAATGCGTTCTGGCGCTGGATCCGGCCGAAGTCGCTGGTCCCGTCGAACTGCCAGTACCCGTCCTTGTAGTACTGGTAGTGCCGACTGCGGGCAACGGCCAATGAGTATCCGCCGTTGACGTGCTGGCACCCACGGGTTGCGATGTCGAGGCCGGTGTAGGCATCCTTGGCCGGGTAGGGGAAGTTCAGATAGATGCCGCCGATGGCGTCGACCGCCCCCCGGAACCCCTCGAAGTTGATCTGGACGACATGCTCGATGGGGATTCCGAAGTTGGCCTCAATGGTCTGCACCAGCTGGTCGGGCCCGGTGTTGTAGGTGGCGTTGATGCGGTCGTACTTTCCGATCTGACTGGTGTCGCCGGCCACGGTGACCACGGTGTCCCTCGGAATCGACAGCACGCTGACCTGGCCGGTGGCCGGCACGACGTGGACGATCTTCACCACGTCGCTGCGCTGGCCGCCGGCGGTGGACTGGTCGCCCAGGTGGGCGGCCTCGGCCGCGCTCTCGCCGACACGCGAGTCCGATCCGATGAGGAGCACGTTGAACGGCTGGCCCGCGGGGGCCTTCTTCAGGTGCTTCACCGTCACCTTGGTCACCTGGCTGAACCGGTACTGCACGTAGGCGTAGCCGGTCCCCACCCCGACCAGGGCCAGCCCGACCACGATGACCCCGGCGAGCAGCACCCGGTCGAGCCAGGTGTACTTCGCCTTCTTCTTCTTGTTCTTGCGCGCCTTGCCGTCGGCCTTCGACGACCGGGTGGCGGCCTTCCGCTCCTGGCGGGTCAGCTGCTCCCCTGGATCGGGGAGGGGGACGCCGGGAGCAGGCGCAGCACCGGCGGCACCGGTGGCGGCAACGCCCCCTGCCGCAGCGGTGGTACCGGCGAGGGGGGGCGCCATGGGCGCAGCATCGGGGCCGGGAGGAACCGGTGCGCCGGCGGAAGCGGCGCCCGAACCGGGCGGAGGCATTGCGGCCGGTTCGGCACCGGATTCGCCGGCGGCGGGATCGGGGTTCCCGGTGCCCTTCCGGGACGCGCTGTGGGCGCCACCCCGTCGGCGGTTTCGGCGAGCCATGAGGCAGACGCTAGCAATCGGGCATGGCGGCCAGGTGCCGGGACCTGCTCGTTCTCCATGGGCTCAGCAACCGGGCACCCGGGCGACCACAGGGGCGGAACCGGAGTTGGCTCAGCTGTAGGCGGCGTATCCGGTCCGATCGACGATCTCGGCCAGGTCGCTCCCGCCAGTGGCCACCACCCGGCCTCCCGACAGCACATGCACCACATCGGGGTGCAACACGTCGAGAAGCCTGCGGAAGTGGGTGATGGCCAGCACTCCGAGACCCCATTCGGCCGTCGCCTCCTGCACCCTTCGTCCGACCGCGACGAGGGCGTCGACGTCGAGCCCGGAGTCTATTTCGTCGAGGATGGCGAACCGCGGCCGCAGCACCCCCAGCTGGAGGGTCTCGTTGCGCTTCCTCTCGCCGCCGGAGAGGTCCACGTTGAGCGAACGATCGAGGAAGCGCTCGTCGAAGCCGATACGGCGGGCCTCGTCGTGCAGGCGCCCACCGATGCCGGCGTCGGTGGCCCCGCTCTCACCGGCGGGGACGGAGGGCCTGGCCGCCGTCAGCGATTCCACCAGCGAGACCCCGGGCACTTCGATGGGGTGCTGCATGCCCAGGAACAGGCCGGCCCGGGCCCTCTGCCAGGTCGGCAGGGACAGGAGGTCGATGCCGTCCAATGTCACCGACCCACCGAGGACCTCGTAACCGGGCCGTCCCATCAGGACGTGGGCCAGTGTGCTCTTTCCCGATCCGTTCGGGCCCATCACCGCATGCACCTCACCGCTCCGCACCGTCAGCGAGACGCCGCAGAGGATCTCCCGGCCGGGGATGCCGGCACGGAGTTCCTCGATGACCAGCTCGCCCGTGCTCACGGGACCACCACCGATACGTCGGCCTCGCCCAGGACCAGTTCGTAGACCGGAACGGGACGCGTCGCCGGGAGGGAACAGGGCTCACCTGTCCGGAGGTCGAAGGTGGACCCGTGCTTGGAGCACTCGATCTCGCACTCGCCCGACCACACCTCGCCGTCGGCCAGCGAGTAGTCCTCGTGGCTGCACCGGTCCCCGATGGCGTAGAAGTCGTCATCGATGCGCACCAGGGCCACCCGCAACCCGGCCACGTCGAAGCGCCTGGCCTCGCCCGGTGCAAGCTCGGTCCGGGCACAGAGGCGGACCGTCTTCGGTGGATGGGTGTCGGAGGTGGCTTCAGACATCGCGCACCCCGACGCGGTCGGCCAGCGCATGGCCGATCAGCGACCGGGTGCCAGCAAGGGGCACCTGATCGGCGATGCTCTCGAAGAAGCCCGACACGATCAACTGCTCGGCCCGTTCCGGTTCGACTCCCCGGGACTCGAGGTAGTAGCGCTGGTCCTCGTCCACCGGGCCGACCGTGGACGCGTGGCTGCACTTGACGTCGTTCTCCTCGATGTCGAGGTTGGGCACCGAGTCCGCGTGCGCTCCCTCGTCGAGCACGAGATTGTGATTGGTCTGCATGGCGTCGGAGCGGACCGCTCCGCGGCGAACCCGGATGAGGCCGCTGTAGACCGAGTGCGAACGGTCGGCGACCGCCCCCGTGAAGAGCAGGTCGCTCGTGGTCCGTGGGGCCAGGTGGTCCTGCAGTGTCCGGAAATCGAGCATCTGCTCGTCGCGTCCGATGTAGGCCGCACGCAACATGCTGGTTCCGCCGGCTCCGGCAAGTGCCGAGTCCGTGCGCAGCCGGGCATAGCTCCCCCCCAGGGCCACTGCGAAACTGCGGAGGGTGGCGTTCTCACCGATGGTGCTCGCCTGGTGAGCCACCTGCCATGTCTCCGTGCCCAACGACTGCACGCTGACGAAGTCGAGGGTGGCGTCGTCGGCCACCTGCAGCTCGGTGACCGGGACCACCAGGTGCTCGCGTGACCAGTCGGGGCCCCGTACCCCGTCCGAGGGCAGGTCGGCCAGCAACCCGGTGTCGACGTCGACGACGATCTCGATGACCCCGGCCGCTGATGCTGCGCCGGCGCGGATCATCGTCCGCGGGAAGACGGCATAACCACCGGCACCGGTGATCACGTGCACGATCACGATCGGGTCGTCGATGATGACGCCCGGTTGCACGTCCACCAGTACGGGATCGATCACGAATGCGTCGTTCAACAGCTGGAAGTCCCGCGGATCGGACACGACCGACCCCAGTAGGCCCTCCATGTCGGCATGCTCGGTGGCCCGACCGAGGGTCATCAGTTCGTCGCCGACCGAGGACGCCACGGTGGCCAGCACCCCGTTGATGGTCACCACCAGTCCGGCACGAGCGCCGAGGCTGCTCACCAGCGAGTGGATCCGGTCGGAGGGCGAGGGACCCGGGTCGCTGGACGGCCGGAGGGGCACCGTTCCGGACGGCCGGAATCGATCGAGGTCGAGTTGGTCGATCCTGCTGTAGCGCCACACCTCGTCCTTCTCGCTGGGCAGGGGCGACGACGAGAAGGCCTCGGCGGCGGCAGACCGCCGTTGCCGCAACCAGACCGGACCGGAGAAGGCGGCAGCGGAATCGGGAGTGAAGGTGGACAGTACGGCAGGCCTTTCGCGCAAGGAGGCCCGGATCGCGAGCCTCGGCCCTCGATACTACTTGGCCACGGGCCCGGGCCGTCCGGCGGCCCGGGCCTTCGGGGCGCCCGGCCGGCGCTGGATCGCGGCTCGGCGGCCGACCTCGCTGCGGCCTACGATTCGGCACATGACCCCCTCCGCTCTCGACACCTTCGCCTCCGAGGTACTCGCCATCGAGGTCGACGTGCATGTGGCCACGCTCTGGCTCGACCGCCCCGAAAAGCGCAACGCCATGGGACCGGCGTTCTGGTCCGATCTGCCCCGCGCCATGGCCGCCATCGGATCCGACCCGGAGATCAGGGCCGTGGTGGTGGCCGCCCGGGGACCCCACTTCAGCGTCGGGCTGGACCTCGTGGCGATGTCGGGCCTGGCCGGCCCGCCCGTGGCCGGCGACGGCGCCCCGCCCTCCGCGGCCGCTCGCGCCCGATCGGCCCGGGCCGAGATCCTCCGCCTGCAGGCGTCGGTGACCTCTGTCGCCGAGTGTGTGCTGCCGGTCATCGCCGCCATCCATGGCTACTGCATCGGCGGAGGCGTGGACCTGGTGGCGGCATGCGACATCCGGCTGGCCAGCGCGGACGCCATCTTTTCCGTCCGGGAGACCAAGGTGGCCATCGTGGCCGACTTGGGGAGCCTGCAGCGCCTCCCTCACCTCATCGGCAAAGGGCATCTGGCCGAACTGGCCTATACCGGCAAGGACATCACCGCTGCCCGCGCCGAGTCGATCGGCCTGGTCAACCAGGTCAGCACTGACGCGGGGGCTGTCCTGGCCGACGCCCGAGCCATGGCTGCGGAGATTGCCGCCAACTCGCCACTGGCCGTGCAGGGCACCAAGGCGGTGCTCCGTGCGGGCGAAGGGCGCCCGGTGGCAGAAGGGCTCGACTACGTGGCTACATGGAACGCCGGGTTCCTCGCCTCCGATGACCTCGCCGAGGCGATGACCGCATTCATCGAGAAGCGTCCGGGCGTCTTCACCGGACGGTAGCCCAAGACCCGTTCCACCGACCGGTCGCCGAGCCGGAGGTGGCCGGCCGGCGTCTCAGCGCTTGCGATTCCACCAGTGCCGCCCCGTCCGCCCCTGGAGCTCGTCCTCCTTGCGAACCTCGGCAACGATCTCGGGCCCGGCGGCATTGATGATGTCCTCGGCCTGGTCCAGCAGCCTGGCTGCTTCGTCGACGGGGACGTCGGGCATCGCCTCCAACTTCGGCTCGATCAGCGAGCCGTGATTCCACCCGACATCGGCCAGGCGGGGGGCGTACGACGGACAGTCGTCAGGGCACTTCCACGGCGCCTCAGGAGCCAGGTCCAGCACACAGAACCTGGCCACCTCTCCGGAGTCGTAGGTTCTGCTCTGAAAGTGCTTGCACTCTTCCCTCATCGACATGGTGACATTCTGCCCTTCCGGCGGCATGGTCGTCTCACCGACTGCAGGCCGGCCCAGGCGGGGTGCTCCGGCGCACCGACCCGTTCAGGCGGACCGGTTCAGGCGGACCGGTTCAGCCGACCGAGCCTTCCATCTGGAGCTCGATCAATCGGCTCCACTCGACGGCGTACTCCATTGGCAGGGTCCGGGTGATCGGCTCGATGAACCCGTTGACGATCATCCCCATGGCCTGCGTCTCGGACAGACCCCGGCTCATCAGGTAGAAGAGTTGATCGTCCCCGACCTTGGACACCGTCGCCTCGTGGCCGATGCGGGCGTCCCGTTCGCCGACCTCCATGTACGGCTTGGTCTCCGACACCGAAGAGTCGTCGAGGAGCAGCGCGTCGCACCGGACGAAGCTCTTGGCGTGTTTGGCGCCCTCGTCCACATGCACCAGGCCCCGGTAGGTGGTGATGCCGGCGTCCTTGGATATCGACTTCGAGACGATGGTAGAGGTCGTCTCCGGGGCAGCGTGGACCATCTTGGCCCCGGCATCCTGATGCTGGCCGGCGCCGGCATAGGCCACCGAGAGCACCTCCCCCGATGCCTTCGGGCCCATCAGGTAGACCGACGGGTACTTCATGGTGAGGCGTGAACCGATGTTGCCGTCGATCCACTCCACATGGGCTTCGGCTTCGGCCCGGGCACGCTTGGTCACCAGGTTGTACACGTTGTTCGACCAGTTCTGGATGGTGGTGTAGGTGATCCGCGAGCCTTCCAGCGCCACCAGTTCCACCACGGCCGAGTGCAGGGAGTCGGTGGTGTACACCGGGGCCGAGCAGCCTTCGATGTAGTGGACCTGGGCTCCGACGTCGGCGATGATCAACGTCCGCTCGAATTGGCCCATGTTCTCCGCGTTGATCCGGAAGTAGGCCTGCAGCGGCTGGTCGACGATCACGTTCGGCGGGACGTAGATGAACGAACCACCGGACCAGACCGCCGAGTTGAGGGCGGCGAACTTGTTGTCATTGGGCGGGATGATGGTCCCGAAGTACTTGCGGACCAGGTCGGGGTAGTCGCGCACCGCGGTGTCCATGTCGCAGAAGATGATCCCCAGTGACTCGAGGTCCTCACGATTGCGGTGGAACACGACCTCGGACTCGTACTGGGCGGTCACTCCGGCCAGGTACTTGCGCTCCGCCTCGGGGATGCCCAGCTTCTCGTAGGTGTTCTTGATTGCGTCGGGGAGGTCGTTCCAATCCTCCACCTGCCCGGACGTCGGCTTGATGTAGTAGTAGATGTCGTCGAAATCGAGGTCGGGCATGTTGACGGCGAACCACTGGGCCATGGGCCGCTTCTCGAAGCGCTGCAGGGCCCGCAGCCGGAAGTCGCGCATCCAGTCGGGCTCTTTCTTCATCGCCGACATCTCCCGGACGATGGACTCGTTCAGACCCTTCTTGGGCTTGAAGACATAGTCCTCTTCATCGGACCATCCGAGCTTGTATTTTCCGAGGTCGAGGTCGGTTGTCGTCATGAGGGCTCCTGGGTCGCCGTCCGGGCGTGCAATTGATTTCTCCTACACAGATAGTAACAACCCTGCGGACCGGAGCGAGCGGAACGCCGATCTCCGCGCCGGAGCAACGTGCCATCCTGGTCGGATGCCCGACAACCGCCCCTCAGATCACTCTCCCAGAGCAGCCGGGCCACCGGCCCCCGAACGGCGACCGGTCGAACTCGAGGCACACGGCGACGTCCGGGTCGACGACTGGTACTGGCTCCGGGACAAGGACGACCCGGCGGTGATCGCACACCTGCTCGCCGAGAATGCCTACACCGAGGCGGTCATGGCCGACACCGTCGGACTCCAGGGCGCACTGTTCGACGAGATCGTCGCCCGCATCGAGGAGACCGACCTGTCGGTCCCGGTCCGCAAGGGGCCGTGGCTCTACTACGGCCGCACCGTGGAAGGGCGCAACTACGGCATCCACTGTCGTCGGCCGGCCGACGACGTCGCCGCCGACGAGGGAGCGGTCGTCGGTGCCGGGGGTGGGGACGCCCACGGCGCGGTGCCCGAGGAGGAGCAGGTCATCCTCGACGAGAACCTCCTGGCAGAAGGGCACGACTACTTCGCCGTCGGCAACCTGTCCGTCAGCCCGGACCATGCATGGCTGGTCTACTCCACCGACACCACCGGAGGTGAGCGCCACACCATGCGCTTCCGCGAGCTCTCGACCGGAGTGGAGTCGCCCGAGTCGCTCGAGGACACGTCCTATGGCGTGGCCTGGGCCAACGACAACGCCACCGTGTTCTACGTCAGGGTGGACGAGGCCATGCGGCCCTACCGGCTGTGGCGCCACCGTGTCGGCACCGACCCTTCCACCGATGTGCTGGTCATCGAGGAGCCCGACGACCGCTTCTACCTCGGCGTGGGGCGGACCAAGGACGATCGGTTCATCCTCTGCGGCCTGGAGTCCAAGGTGACTTCCGAGGTCCGGGCGCTGTCGGCGGACGACCCCCAGGGGGAGTTCACGGTGATCGAGCCCCGGCACCAGGGCATCGAGTACAGCGTCGACCACGACCGGGGCGACGCCGAGGGCGGAAGGGACAGCCGCTTCCTCATCGTCACCAACGACGGGGCCGAGGACTTCCGGTTGATGGAGGCACCCGACGGGGCTCCGGGCCGGGCCCAGTGGCGTGAGGTGATCCCGGCCCGCCCGGGGGTCAGGCTGGACACCGTCGACCCGTTTGCCGACCACCTGGTGGTCTACGAGCGGGGGGGTGGCGAGACCCGGATACGGGTCATCGACGCCTCGACCGGGGCATCGACGCCGGTCAGCCAGCCGGAGTCCCCCTCCACCGTGTGGGGAGGGGCCAATCCCGAGTACGACTCCATGACACTCCGCTACGGGTACACGTCGTTGACCACCCCGCGCTCGGTGTACGACCTCGACCTCGGGACGGGTGAGGCCGTGCTGAGGAAGCGGCAGCCGGTCCTGGGTGACTTCGACCCGGCCCGATACCGGACCGCGCGCCGATGGGCGGTGGCCGAGGACGGGACGGAGGTCCCCATCTCCTTGGTCTACCGACCCGATCTGGTCCCCGCCCCGGGTGCAGCCGGCCCGGAGGGATCCGGGGGGCTGGAGGGCTCCGGCGGTGCCCCGTGCCTGCTGTACGGCTACGGCTCCTACGAGGCTTCGATGGACCCGATGTTCTCCTCGCTCCGCCTCAGTCTGCTCGACCGGGGGTTCGTCTACGCAATCGCCCACGTCCGGGGTGGTGGGGAGATGGGCCGCCGATGGTACGAGGACGGAAAGTTCGCGGCCAAGCCCAACACCTTCACCGACTTCGTGGCGTGCGCCCGGAGCCTGGTGGCCGACGGCTGGACCTCGCCCGACCGGCTGGTGGCCCGGGGCGGGAGTGCGGGGGGCCTGTTGATGGGGGCAGTGGCCAACCTGGCCCCGGAGCTGTTCCGGGCCATCGTCGCCGAGGTCCCCTTCGTGGACTGCCTGACCACCATTCTGGACGAGACGCTTCCCCTCACCGTGCTGGAGTGGGAGGAGTGGGGCAACCCCGTGGTCGACCCCGAGATCTACTCCGTCATCAAGTCCTACTCCCCCTACGACAATGTCCGCTCGGTCGATGAGGGGGGAGAACCGGTGCGCTACCCGGACATTCTGGCGACGGCCGGTCTCTCCGACCCCCGAGTGGGATTCTGGGAGCCCGCCAAGTGGGTGGCCATGCTCCGGGCCGCAAATCCGGAGAACAACGTGCTGCTGAAGACCGAGCTCGGGGCCGGCCACGGCGGTCCCTCCGGCCGCTACGACGCCTGGAGGGACGAGGCCTTCGTCTACGCCTTCATCCTCGACGCCCTCGGCCTCACCGAGCACGCACCGCTCCCCTGAGCTGCATCACCTCAGCCGGCCACCGGGCAGGCCTCACCCAGTCGTGCCCCCGCCCGGGCGCATCAGCCGACGGCGGTGGTCGCCGGCCCCGCAGCGGTCGAGGTGGTCGTGCCGGTGGCGCCACCGGTCGCCTGCGACCCGGTGGTGCTCGTGCTCGTCGAGGCCGCCGTGGTCGGTTGGAACGTCGCCACGAACGGGGTGTGGAGTGGCGTCGGGAGCACCACCGGCACGGTGCCGATGGTGAACGAGACGGTGGGTGTGCCGAACTGGACGGCGGTGGGCCCGGTGGCCTGGATCACGTGGACGGTCCCGGCCTGGAGCGACCCTGCCCACAGCGTCGATCTCGAGGCCACCGTCGTGGCCTGGACCCAACAGGGCCCGGTGGCCGTCACCGTGATCGTAAAGGAGTTGCTTCCGACCGGGAAGGCGGCGGACGACCCCGTCGACGACGAGGCGACGATCTGGCTGGGCACCGTGGTCGGGGTCACCTTGGTCTTGCCCTTGTTGGCGTGGCCCCCGCCCGCCCCCTGGTTCGCAGAGCCGGCCGTGGTGGACGTGGACGCCGGGTTGGTTGCCCGGGTCGTGGACGAGGCCGTCGGGTGGACGGACGGGTTGGAGCGCCTGCTCCCGATGTACGCCAGCGCCCCGAAGAACACGAGCCCCACCGCCACGAGCATCACCGCGGTTCTGCGCCGAGGTCGATGATTCATCGAATCGAGCGCCATCTTCTGGGCGCGGCTCGACCGGAATGCAGGCACCCCTTCGGCTGCGGGGTCGGAGCGGTACCGATCGATGGGGCGGGCATCGTCGAAGATCAGGGGCGCACCGGGATCGGGGAAGTCGTCCTTGCCCCTGACCGGAACCGGTGGCACCGATCGGGTGGCTCCGGGTTCGGCGGCCCCAGCGATCGTCCCGTCGCGCTCCGCTCGACCATCCCCTACCTGGGTGGAGGCCACCGGGCCTTCTCCCGGCCCGTCGGTCCGGCCCCGGGGCCTCACTGTCGACGGTCCGACCCTGTCGGAAAGGTGCTCCAGGGTCCCGAGGGCCGAGTGGTAGCTCCGCACGGAGTGCAGGTCGTCACCGCTGGGTCGCCGGAACAGCCCCGCGGCCAGAACCCCGACGGCAACCAGCACCACTGCGATCAGGACGATCCACATCAGGACCATTCAACCCCGAAAAGGGAGCGCCACGGGCACCGGCTCCCCGATCGGGGCCGTCCGGGGCGGGGGAAGGCGGTCGGAACCGCCGGCCCGAGGGCTCAGATGGCGGTCACTGCGGTCATCCCCCCCATCCACGGTCAGGTGGGTGCCGGTGATGAAGGACGCCTCGTCGGAGAGGAGGAACCGGATGGGTTTGGCCGCCTCGTCGGGGATGGACACCCGCTGCAGGGGGTCCGCTCCTCGACCTGCGCGCGGATTCCGGGGAGCTCGAAGACAGGCTCGAGCACCGGGGTATCCACCGCGCCCGGGCAGACGGCGCTGATCCGGAAGCCCTCACCGGCGAATCGTCGGGCGATGGATCGCATCACACCCAGCACATCGCCCTTGGGCGCGCAGTAGGCGGTCAGGAACGCACTGCCGAACAGGCCCTCGATCGAGGAGATGAGGACGGCGGCCGAGCCCGGTCCGGCCTGGCGGAACGGCTCCAGCAGCATGCGCGAGGTCATCACCGCAGCCCGGAGGTTCACATTGAGGGTGGCGTCCCACAGCTCATCATCGATGAAGTCCACCGGCATCGGCCCCGACATGCTGGCGGCATGGACGAACCCACCCAGTGAGCCGAGGGCGTCGGCCGCCTCCGGCACGGCCTTCTCGATTGCGGCGGTGTCGGCCATGTCCACGACCGCCCACTCGGCAACGACCCCGTGGTCCCGTCGGCAGACGGTGGCGGTCTCCGCGGCACCCTCGTCATTGATGTCCCAGACGGCGACGGGCCGACCGCCTCGGCGAGGGCCAGCGCCGTCGCCCGGCGAATTCCCGATCCCCCACCGGTGACCAGCACCCCGGTGCTCGGGGAGCCCAGCCGTTCGGGGGTGGGGGCCGGCGCGCGCCGCGCAGGCCCCATCTGCGCAGTCTGGCAGACCGGAGGTGCCACCGGGTGGGTTCGCCGGACTCCATCAGGACGGCAGCCGGACGGGCAGCCTGTGTGCCGGGGAAGCCGGCCAGGTCCGGAGGAGGCCGGTTAGGTCCGGAGACCCGCCCGGGGCTGCAGGCCGGCCGGGATCTCCGACCGCAACGGGTTCGAACGGTCGCGGGCCGACAGCACCGGATCGGCGAGGCCCCAGTCCGCCCCGATGGCCGGGTCGTCCCAGGACACGCCCAGCTCGTCATCCGGGTTGTAGTAGCCATCCACCAGGTACCACAGGGTGAGGTCGGTCAGCGAGGCGAACCCGTGGGCCACCCCCGGGGGGATGAACAGGCCGCGATCGTGGTCGCCGTCCAGGTCGAGGGCGAGGGTGGCGCCATCGGTCGGTGATCCCTGGCGCAGGTCGTGGAGCACCACGCGGGCCGTTCCCCGGAGGACGTACCAGTAGTCGGCCTGGTGCAGGTGGTAGTGCAGGCCCACGATCGCACCGGCCTGCTTCTCCGACCGGTTGGCCTGGGTCATCTCACGACCCAGCGGGAACCAGCTCCGCCGGTAGGTCTCCACGAACCGCCCACGCTCATCGCCATGGGCATCGGGCTCGACGACGATGACGTCGGCGATCACCTCGGACTCCTTGATCTTCGGCACCGGCTACTCCGCGTCCTCGTCGCCCTCGAACGGGACAAGGGTAGCGAACCCGCTGCGGAAGAACAGCAGCGGCGAGCCCTCCCTGGTTCCGAGGTCGAGGACGCGGCCCATGATCAGCTCGTGATCGCCGGCGTCGTGCACCAGCTCCACCGCACAGTCGACCCATGCCAGGCAGCCCTCGATCACCGGGGAGCCGCTGCGCGGCGACCGACGCCACTCCACGCCCTCGAACTTCGTTCCTCCGGAAACTGCGAAGCCACGGCACAGGTCCACCTGGTGCCCACCCAGGACATTGACGCAGAAGCTGCCCACCCGGGCGATGCGAGGCCAACTGGTCGAGGTGCGGGCGGGGGCGACCGCGCAGAACGGTGGGTCGATCGACAGCGAGACGAAGCTCTGGCAGGTGAAGCCCACCGGCTCGCCGTCCTCGATGCCCGAGACGATGGTGACACCGGTGGTGAAGCGGCTCATGGCGTCCTTGAACCCGGTGGTGTCGAACGGCACGGTCAATCGGCCCCCAGGTCGAACGACATCCCCTCGGCGGCCGCGAGCACCTCGGACAGGTGCAGCTTAGAGGCGATGCGCCGTGATTGGCGGAGTATCTGGTCGATCTCCTTGTCCACATGGACCGGGTCATGATGGAACAGGTGCAGCTTGCGGGCCGCCGCCTCACTGGCGACATGGACCGCATAAGCGGGGGTCGAGTGGCCCCAATCGGAGAACAGCACGAACTCGTCCTCCGTGTACTGGGCATCGTGGATGACCACGTCGGCGCCGTCGCACAGCTCCATGACCCCCCGGTCGACGGTCTGGCGATCGACCGGGGCCTGGTGATCCGAGATGTAGGCCACGCTTCGTCCGTCGGCCTCGATTCGGAAGCCGAGGGTGTGCCCGATGTGCGGGACGGCGCGCACCTTCACCTTGATGGCCCCGAGGGTCACGTCGTCACCATCGCCCAGATCATGGAAGCGGAGCTCGCCGCGGAAGTCGGCCATGTGGATCGGGAAGAAGGGAGGCTTGACCATTGCGGCCAGGGCGTCGTGCAGCGTCTCCCCGTCCTGCGAAGGGCCGTGGATGTCGAGCACCGCCCCCGGATCCCGCATCGGCGAGAAGAAGGGCAGCCCCAACACGTGGTCGTAGTGCAGGTGGGTCAGGAACACATTGGCCTCGAGCGGGATGCCCGCGGCCTGGAGGGGGACGTTGAGGTAGTTGCCCAGGGAGCGGAGCCCCGTCCCCAGGTCGAGGATCAAGGGAGGTTCGCCATCCACCTCCACCAGGACACAGGAGGTGTTGCCCCCGTACCGCCGGTGCTGGTCGGATGAGCACGGGCACGAGCCCCGTACGCCGAAGTAAGTGATTCTCACAGAAGCAGCAGGCTAGTCGCGGCGCCGGCCCGACCTCCGGGCTACCCTCCGCAGCATGGACCACTGCACCGTGACCGCCAACGGCGTCGAGTTCGCCTACCTGGGAGCGGGCCCCGAGGACGGGCCCTTGGCACTGTGCCTGCACGGCTTCCCGGACACCGCCCACACCTGGCGCCACCTGCTCCCCCGCCTGGCCGAATCCGGGTACCACGCCGTGGCGCCCCACCAGCGAGGGTACGCGCCCACGTCGGTGCCCGAGAACGGCCGTTACGACACCGGAACGCTCGCCCTCGACGCCTGCGCTCTCCACGAGGCCCTCGGTGGCGGCAGGGACGCCGTGATCATTGGGCACGACTGGGGGGCGATGGCAACCTACGGAGCGGCAGCCGTCCAGCCCGACCGCTGGCGGAAGGTGGTGACCGCCGCAGTGCCGCCCCAGGCCTCGATTGCCGAGGGCTTCTTCTCATATGACCAGTTGCGCCGCAGTTGGTACATCTTCTTCTTCCAGACGCCGTTGGCCGAGTACGCCGTAGCCATGGACGACTACGCCTTCATCGACCGCCTGTGGGCGGACTGGTCCCCGGGCTTCGACGGGTCGTGGTACTCCGCCCGGGTCAAGGAGGCCTTGGCCACAACCGAGAGCCTGGGCGCTGCCATCGGGTACTACCGTTCGATGCTCGCCGGGCCACCGGACGACCCGGACGCCGCTGCCGCCCAGGCTGCCGGCGGGAGGATCGCCCCACAGCCCACGCTGTACCTCCACGGCACGGACTGCGGCTGCCTGGGCCTCGACGCCATCGGCACGGTGACCGACCACCTGGCGCCCGGGTCGGAGATGGTGGTCATCGAAGGAGCCGGGCACTTCCTGCATCTTGAGAAACCCGACGAGGTCGACGACCACATCATCCGCTTCATCACCGCCTAGCACCGGGCCGGCGTCGGGCGCCGATCACCGGCGCATAGCCTCCAGGCGGGTCCGATCAGGAGTCGACCTTCTTCAACCACGGGACCGCGGTCCGGAGGAACGCGTTCTCATCCGGGGAGGCGAGCAACGGGTCGAGGTGGCTGTAGGTGTCGACCCGGCTCACCACGGTCACGGTCGGGATCTTCGACTCCTGCTGGTAGGCATGGGCGCTGGCGGCCACGGCGTTGTTCCTGCCCCCGAGGGAGGTCTGGAAGGCGTAGAGCGGCACATCGACCTGGCTGGTGTAGAGCAGGCGCAGTCCGAGGTAGGTGGCGACGTCGGTCTGCTGGAGGGGAGCAGCCACTCCGGCGTCGATCGACAACCGCATGGGGTAGTACCACTCGGCGGCAGCCAGAGGCGCCTGGGCGAACACCTCGACGACGTTCTGCACCGGGGTGATGCCGGTGTCGACCCAGCCAGCGGGACTGCCGGTGGCGGCCACGTGCCCGGAGTGCACCTGGATCAGGGCCAGGGACGGGGGCGAGGTCTTGTAGTCGAAGGCGTACCCGAACTGGGCATCGTTGGTAACCGGCTTCGGCGGCTTGAACTCGGCCGGCAGCAGCTTGAACGACTCGAAGGTCGTGGCGGGTCCGGTCGGATCCTCCAGGGCCCCGAGCGCGCCGACCTGGCTGAATGCCCCTGTCACCCACGGCAGGCCGACTCCGAGGAGATCGAGCCACGGGCCCGTGGTGCTCATCGCCGAGAGCTGCTGTTGCACCGAGGCCATGTTCGGCGGCGTGCCGTAGAAGCCGGAGGTGCCGGCACACCCGTCGATGCACATGATGCCGTTGATCGTCTTGTAGCCGGGCTGGCCACCGAAGTCCCAGGCGGCATAGGCGGCAGCCTCGGTGCCTCCGAGCGAGTGGCCGCCGAGGGTGACCGTATGCTTCCCGCCGTCCTGCGCCTTGACGATCACGGCGTGGAGATCGTTCATGGCCACCGCCATGCCCCACTGATCCACGAACCGGTAGTCGGCTGCAGCGAGCGGCTGGTAGTGGTGGGTGATCGATGGATCGGCGAGCCAGCCGAGGTAGTAGTCGAACGCCTGCTGCGCGGTCGTCTTGCCGGCCAGCGTCGACCGGATGATGGCGTCGTCCTGCAGCGCTCCTTCCCGCCGCATCTCGGACCACACCTGCAGGTCGGGTACGTGGGTGGCCAGGTATGGCGCGACCAGGTCGAAGTCGCCGGCACCGCCGTTGGTGCCGGGCACCAGCACCAGCACGTGGGACGCGGAGGGTGACCCGAAGCGACGGACTTGCACCCGGTCGTACCGGGTCGGCGTCCCGGGGACGCGCGGGGTGGCCACGGTGTAGACGGCCTCGGGCACCGATGCCCGTGCCCCCAGCGCGGTGGGTCCGAGTGCCGATGGCGTGGTGGTCGGGGTCGTCACGGAGGCCGAGTTTCCGCATCCGGCAAGGATCGACGCCCCGATCGCCACCGTCGCCACCGTCATCGACGCTCTCGTGCGTCGCCTCATCGGTCCTCCCATCGCTCTCCCCGTGGTCGTGCCGCGAGCCGGCCGTGCTTCGAGCCGGCGCAGGACGTCTCATCTCCGTGCAGGCGTGCACACCGCACCCAGGGTAGGCACTCAGGGCAGGCGGAGCACACCGCGATCGTCACGGACTGCCAGGCCCTCCCCGATGAGGTCCTCGGCGACGCGGGCAGCCCGGTCGGGATCGTCCTCCCATCCCATCGCCGATGCCACCCGGTCGGGACGGACGGGCGACCTCCGCAGCGCATCGACGAGCCGTCCCCGGCCCTGCCGGTCGGATCCGGCGAACACGGCCTGGGCCGTCGAGACCGCTGCCGATCCCCGCGAAGGATCCGCAACAGCCCCCCTGGCCGATTTCCAGCGGCAGCGCCGTCGGATCGGGCAGTCGGTGCACCTGGGTGCTCCGGCCGTGCAGACCGTGGCCCCCAGGTCGAGGAGGGCCTGGCCGAACTGCCAGCCGCGCCCCGTCGGCACCATTGCGTCCACCAGCGCTTGCGCCTCTACGGGGCGAAGGGGACGGCCGGCCACCGCCCGCGACAGCACGCGTCCGGCGTTGGTGTCCACCGCCCCGACATCGCGCCCGAATGCGAAGGCCAGCACCGCCCGGGCCGTGTAGGGGCCCACTCCCGGAAGTTCAAGCAGTGCGCCGAGTTCGGCGGGGACCTCACCGTCGTGATCGGCGGCGATGGCCGAGGCGGCCCGGTGCAGGTCCCGGGCGCGCCGGTTGTAGCCCATCCCCTCCCAGGCCCTCAGCACATCGCCCAGGGGGGCAGACGCGCACGCAGTCGGAGTGGGAAACGACGCGAGGAACCGGTGGTACGCCGGCACCACCCGGGACAACTGGGTCTGCTGGGCCATCACTTCGCTGACCAGCACCGCCCAGGGATACCGGGTCGACCGCCAGGGAAGCTCGGGGCGCCGCGAGTCGGAGCCGAGCGCCGCTCCCCACTGTTCGATGGCCCAGCCGATGGCCCGCATCTGGACAGGCTCGCGAATCGCCGCCGCGCCGTGGCCCGAGCGGGCGGCGTGGCGATGCACGGCGGCTCCTTCCCCGATCACCGACCGTCCCACCTGCTCAACTCCAGACGTCATCCCCGTAGGGGCGCCGGCGCACCGGGGCGGCAGCCTGCTTCCAGACCATGACCTTCCGCCGGAAGAAGCACACCTCCTCGCCGCGCTGGTTGAACGCCTTGGTCTCGACCGTCACCACGCCGCGGTCGTCCCGTGACTTCGATGCGGCCGTGCCGATCACCTTGGTCTCCGCGTAGATGGTGTCCCCGTGGAACGTCGGTGCCCGGTGGATGAGGGACTCGACCTCGAGGTTGGCGATGGCCATGCCGCTGACGTCGGGGACGCTCATGCCCAGGGCCAGCGAGTAGACCAGGTTGCCCACCACCACGTTCTTGCCCTGGACGGTCTCGTTCTCGGCAAACCAGCTGTTGGTGTGCAGGGGGTGGTGGTTCATGGTGATCATGCAGAAGAGATGGTCGTCGGCCTCGGTGATGGTCTTGCCGGGCCAGTGGCGATAGATGTCGCCGGGCTCGAAGTCCTCGAGGTAGCGGCCGAAGGGACGTTCGTAGATGGTCATAGGGGAGGGTGTAGTACGCAGGGGCCGCCGCCGTCCAACGCCGGGGCCGGACCGCCGGCCGGGAGCCGGGCGGCCGACGCACCGGGGTCCCCCGCCGCCGGCCGCTCGCCGGCCCGGTCCCCGTGGAGGGCGCCGGGCAGGAGGAGGTTCATCGCCACCATCGACCACACCGCCACGTCGACGAGGGCCATCACCACGGCGAAGAGGACCACGCGGTCGGCCGACACTCCCAGCCACAGGCGGATCAAGGTCGTGCCGAACACGTAGGTGCCCCCCACCACCATCAGGTTGCACGCCATGACCAGCCACAGCGTCAGGTCCCCTCCCAGTCCCAGCTGCCGGCGCGAGACGCGCAGCACCAGGGCGCCCACAATCGCCATCGCGGCGGCAACGGGCACCAGGTGCAGATACCCGGCCAATGCGTGGACCGTGGCGTGGAGCCGCTGATCGATGGTCCCGCTGCGGGGCCCGCTGGTATCGGCGTCCGGCAACGCGTGGAGCACGGTGGTCAGGATGGGCCAGGCGGCCAGAAGCACCAGGCCGGCGCATCCGGCGACCGCGGCCACTCTCCTGCGCCTGCGGGGCGGCACTTCCATGGCGTACCGCAGGGCCACCAGCACCACGATGGCACCGGCGGTGGCGGTCCCCTCCAGCTTGATCTGCCCGGCCACGGCGACGCCGATGGCCGCCACCCCCAGGTTCGGGGGCGTCACGGGTAGGAACAGGCCGAACACCACCGCGAACGCCGCGGCGAACACCCAGGGGGCATCGGCAAACCCGTTGGTGAGGTACCGGCCGGCCGAGCCGGCTGCCGCCAGGCACAGCAAAGCGGCCACCACCGCTGCGCTCATGTGGACGATCCGACGGGAGCCGCCCCGGATCGCCGGGAGGGATCCCGCGCCTCCGGACGCAGCGCCTCTTGACGCCGCGCCTCCGGATCGGCCCGCCCGGTACGTCACCGGGTTCGGGACCTGGAGGATGGCAGCACCGAGGGCGACCAGCGCACATCCGTTCAGCACGCCGATGACGATCTGGCCGAGGCGGTACGAGGCCGCACTGCCGGCGGCCATCCCGTTGACGACCCAGCCGACGCCGGACGCCGCGCCGAGCAGCGGGGGGAAACTGGGTTCGGCGAACTTGTAGGTCGGATTGGACATTACGGCCCGGGCCGCATCGTGGCCGTGGACGAACCAAGCCCCCCGAAGAACCCAGAGCATGCGGGCATCGAAGCCGACGTCGGGTCCCGACAGCCCGCGCAGGGACCAGACCACGGCGGCGGCGATCAGGGCCATTCCCCCGACCTGTGGCCACGACCACGCTCCGGGGGCCCCGGGCCACGGCCGCGAGCCCGGTGAGAGGGCCCACCAGGCGATGACGGCCACCGCGCCCAGCGCGCCCAGCGCGAGGAACCACGTCCACAGGTCGCCGGCGGTGGCCAGGCAGCACGTGGCTGCCAGCGCGGCGATGGCGGCCCCGCTCAGGGGAGCGACGGCCAGTGTGACCGGTCGCACCCCGGCAATCGCCACCGACGGCAGCACCCCGGCCAGCGAGAGCACGACCACGGTGCGCACGACGTTGGCGGTCATGGGTGACCGGGTCCCGGGCTCGTCATCCACACCGGGCCGGGACGAGGGTCACAGCCGGCCGGTTCGCTCGACACTCAGCACGTAGCCACTGCACGACCCGGGCCCGCCGCCCGCCGCCATCACCAGCGTGGCCCGTGCCGGCTCCGCACCGGGGATCAACGAGGCCCAGGCGCCAACGGAGCCCTCGAGGTAGACGATCTGCTCGAGGCCGTCAGCGCGGATGTGGATGGGCTCGGACGGGGACACCAGCCGACGGGCCTGGTCCGACAGGCAGTCGAAGAAGCGCTCGTTGGCCTGATCGGCGGTCCGCGCCAGTGCCTGGGTGGCCAGTGTCGGCGCCGAATTGGCGTGGAGTGCCACGGTCCCGAGGACCACCAACCCGGAGACCACCACTGCGGCAGCGGCCCATCGGCTCGACCGGGATTCGCCGAGCCCGGCCACCGACTTCGCTCAGTCCCGAACCGGGGTCGGCCGTGTGGTGAACCCCAGCACCCAGTCGGACTGCGATTCGCCGTCGATCGCCATGCGCCAGGTATAGCGTGTGCCGGGCATGAGCGGCAGCGGGCCCAGGTTGACGGCCAGCGCCACGTCGATCGGGGAGCCCTCGGGAATGCCCGGGGGACGCCCCACCGTGAACTCTCCCCGCACCTCGACGGGATGCTCGCCGTCCGGCGTGTCGACCAGCACCGGGCGCCCGTCGGCATCCTCGAGGAACAGCTCCCAGTGGTGGGCCGCCTCGGCTTCGTGCCAACCGACGTCGATCTTGAGGGCGATCGCCGAGGGCACCGGATCCGGGCCCGTCATGCTCCAACCACCACCCAGCACATACAGCTTGCCGTCGGATACCTGTGCGGCGTCGCACAACATCATCGTCACTCTCACGGTTGGTGAGGCTACCGGCTCGGACGCGCTCCGGATTGCGAAGTGGGCGGGGGGCCCGCTACCGGGCACCGGCCGAGGGTGGCCCCTGCCGCGCGTCGGGCAGCGGCCGGTAACGTGGCGCCATGGAGCTCCGGGGCCTGAGGGACGACGTCTACCGACGGCCGTTGGCCACCGCGCTCGATCGGCTGGGCATCGGCCCCGGATGGACATGCGTCGACGTCGGTGCCGGCGGGGGCGACGTGTCGGTGGCGCTGGCCGAGATCGTCGGGCACGGGGGTCGGGTCTACGCGGTGGACAGCGATCCCACGGCGCGCGACGAGGTGGCGGAGGCAGCCGCCGCATACAGCCAGGTGGTGGCCATCACCCAGTCCGGCGAGGATCTCCGCCTTCCCGAGGCCGCCGACCTGGCCTTCTGCCGGTTCCTGCTCCTGCACGTAGTGGACCCCGCGGTGGTGCTGGCCCGGATGGCCGCTTCCGTGCGCCCCGGGGGGTGGGTGGTGGCCCAGGAGCCGATCACCTCGGCCGGCCGGGTCGACGGCGAACCGTTTTCGATGCCGTCGGCCCGCCACCCCGACGTGGGCGCCCTGCTGCCCTCGTTGGCCCGCGATGCCGGGCTGATCACGGTCGACGCCTGGGCCGAGGCGCCTGCGGGTGCCGGGCCGGGGCCCGTGGCCGACTACCTCGAGCTCCTGACCGGGGTCGACCCTGGCGACGACGCGGTGGTGCTGCCGCCGCTGGTGACCGTGGTGGCCCAGGCGCCCGCCCGCTGAGGCACCCGTCAGGGGAACGGCCGTGCCGATCGCCGCCTACGGGTCGGTAACCTTGGGAGGTGACCACCGAACCGCTCCTCTCGCCCGATCTCGCAGCCGCGACCGACGCCATTGCCGTGGCCCAGGCCGTCGTCGATTCCGGGATCTCCGCCATGGCCGCGGCGGGAGGCCCCGACGAGGCCCAGGTACTCGCCTACGACGTGTCCCATGCCGCCGCCGCCGTCCGCACCGCCGACGCGGTGCTCGCCTACGGCGCACAGGGGGACATCGAAGCCCGGATCGCCTGTGCCTTCGCCGCCGACGCGCTGGCCGACCTGGCGTCCCGCACCGTCGGTCGCTCCGAGGAGTGGGGCATCGGCGCCGACTGGCTGGCACCCGCAGAGCACTTCGTGGCTGCCTACCGGGGCCCGGACTTCCTGGCGTCGTTGGCCGAACAGCAGGGCCCCCGCCATCTCGATGCCGACTTCGAGCTGGTCCGCGAGACCTTCCACCGCTTCGCCGAGGAGCAGATCCGCCCTCGGGCCGAGCACATCCACCGGGCCAATACCGACATCCCAGAGGAGATCATCTCGGGGATGGCGGAGATGGGTGGCTTCGGCATGTCCGTTCCCGAGGAGTACGGAGGGTTCGCCACCGGCGGTGAAGCCGACTACCTGGGCATGGTGGTGGCCACCGAGGAGCTGGCCTGGGGCTCGCTGGGAGCCGGGGGCTCGCTCATCACCCGGCCGGAGATCCTCACGCGGGCCATCGTCCACGGCGGCACCGAGGAGCAGAAGCAGCACTGGCTGCCCAGGCTGGCCACGGCCGAGGTGATGGGGGCCGTGGCCGTGACCGAGCCCGACTTCGGTTCGGACGTGGCCAGCGTGGTGACCACCGCGGTGCCCACCGAGGGCGGCTGGCTGATCAGCGGCGTGAAGACCTGGTGCACGTTCGCCGCCCGCGCCGACGTGCTGATGCTGTTGGCTCGGACCGATCCCGACAGGTCGAAGGCCCACCGCGGCCTCTCCCTGTTCCTGGTGGAGAAGCCCCGGGCCGACGGCCACGGTTTTCTGTTCGACCAGGCGGCCGGGTCCGATGGGCGGCCGTCGGACTCGTCGGGACGGTTGGAGGGCCGGGCCATCGACACCCTTGGCTACCGGGGGATGCACTCCTACGAGGTGGCCTTCGAGAACTGGTTCGTGCCCGACGCCAACCTCGTCGGCGGTGAAGGAGGTTTGGGCAAGGGCTTCTACCTCCAGATGCAGGGATTCGAGAACGGCCGCCTCCAGACCGCCGCCCGCGCTCTGGGAGTGATGCAGGCCTCGTACGAGGCGGCCCTCGACTACGCCCGCAACCGGGTCGTGTTCGGGGCACCCATCGTCGACTACCAGCTGACCCGGGCCAAGCTGGCCAGGATGGCCGTGCTCATCCAGGCATGCCGGCAGTTCTCCTACGAGGTGGCCCGCCTGATGTCGAAGGGCGAGGGCACGCTCGAGGCGTCGATGATCAAGGCGTACGTGTGCCGGGCGGCCGAGTGGGTCACGCGGGAGGCGCTGCAGATCCACGGCGGCATGGGCTACGCGGAGGAGTTCCCGGTCAGCCGCTACTTCGTCGACGCCCGCGTCCTGTCCATCTTCGAGGGTGCCGACGAGACCCTGGCGCTCAAGGTGATCGCCCGCCGTCTGCTGAGCAACGCCGGCATCTGACCGGGGCGCTCCTACCCGGCCCGTCCCGGCGGCCCCGGTCGGAGGGCTTCAGCCCGACGACCGGCTCAGCCCGGCGCGCTCGCCACGGGTCACGAACTTGGTCGCCATCTTGCGTGAGGCCTCGTCGATCATCTCGTCACCGAACATGACCGCACCGGCCCGGTCATGCTCGGTGGCCTGGCGGTAGGCGTCCAAGATGTCCCACGCCTTGTCGAACTGCTCCTGGGTGGGCGAGTACACGTCGTTGAGCACGCCCACCTGGTCGGGCGTCAGGGCCCACTTGCCGTCGTAGCCGAGCACCCGGGTGCGCTGGGAGAATTCGCGGAGGCTGTCGAGCTCGCGGATCTTGAGGAACGGGCCGTCGATCACCTGGAGCCCGTTGGCCCTGCCGGCCATGAGGATCTTGGAGAACACGTAGTTGAAGTGGTCACCCGGGTATTCGGGGATGGCCACGCCGCCCGTCAGGACCGGCATCTCCATCGAGGCGGCGAAGTCGGCCGGGCCGAAGATGATCGTCTCGAGGCGGGGCGAGGCCGCACAGATCTCCTCGACATTGATCAGCCCGCGGGTGGTCTCGATCTGGGCCTCGATCCCGATGTGCCCGACCGGAAGCCCGCACTTCCTCTCCACCTGGGAGAGCAACAGGTCGAGGGCGACCACCTCGGCTGCGTTCTGGACCTTGGGCAGCATCAGCTCGTCGAGCCGCTCCCCGGCGTTGGACACCACTTCGATCACGTCGCCGTAGGTCCACTCGGTGTCCCAGGCATTGATCCGCACACACAGCACGCGGTCGTCCCAGGGGAGGTTCTTGACGGCGTCGGCCACCTTGGCGCGGGCCGCCTCCTTCTCCGACGGGGCCACCGAGTCCTCGAGGTCGAGGAAGCTCATGTCGGCCGGCACGGTGGGTGCCTTGGCCAGAAAGCGTTCGTTCGACCCGGGCGATGACATGCAGGAGCGGCGGGGCAGGTACCGGGAGCGTTCGGACATGCCCCGATGGTACGGCCCAATCGGAGGCAGGCCAAAATACAGGCCGGCGGGTCCGGTCAGACCGGTTGGGCCGGAGTGGCGGAACCGGCCCGGTCGGCCGCGATCTGGTCCTGCAGCACGTCGGGGGTCAGCTGCTCGGAGAGGAGCCGCTCGAATCGTGCCGGGTCGCCGTGGACGAACGAGCGACACAGCGGCAGGCCCTCCACGTAGCAGGTGAGGTAGGCCCGCCAGGTCGGATGGGTCAGGAACTCGACCGCCTTGGCCGCCCGATCGGGCGAGAGCAGGCCCCAGCGGGCCACTTCGCCGGTCACCGTGTCGCTGTCGGCGCCGTCCTCGTGGAGGCGGAAGGCCGCGTTCTGTCGGACGGCGCCCAGGGCCTCGCCGGCTTCGGACACCGCGGCGACGACCTCGGTGTCGTAGCGGATGCCGAGGGGTGCCAGGTGGGAGGCCACCACCGCCTCGGGCCGTCGGCCCATGACGACCTCGAGGCCCAGATCGGCCAGGCCCTCGGCCAGCAGGCACTGCGGGGTGCCCACCAGGAAGATGGACTCCTCCCACCAACTCCGGCGCCGGACCAGTCCGACCTCCTTGCGGGTGTGCTCCGTGTGGTGCCCGGGGTACGACTCGTGGGCCACCAGGTGGGCCAGACCGGTCGACAGCACCGGGAGGTCGGTGTTGACCGCCACCCGGCTCTGCAGGTCGCCCAGGTAGTAGTTGAAGCCGGACCAGGGCTGACCCGAGACCAGCTCGAACTCGACATGCTCCCCCTCGGGCAGGCCGAACAGGCGCTTCGTCCGCTCACGGAGGTCTTCCGCCAGTGAATCGATGGCCGCGCCCAAACGGTTCACCGGGACGGCGTGTGACTCCCGCCACGCCACCAGCCGCTCGGCCAGCGGGCCGGAGCCAGGCAGCACCTCGTCGAGCCTGCGGTGAGCTTCCGAGAAGGCCTCCTCATCCACCCGGGTCGGGCGCACCCCGTAGCAGGCCTCCACCTCGTCGGCGTAGCCGATCGACTCCCCGGCGAGTCGCCGTGCCGTGGTCAGTAGCCCGACGACCTGGGCCCGCAGCCAGTGCCGGCGAGCGGGTGCGGGTGCGGCTCCGCCGGCGGCACCGGTGCCGCCGGTCGATCGGTCGAGCTCCTGCCCTGCGTCGATGGCGGCAATCAGGCCCCTGGCCTCGGCCACCAGGCGCTCCGGTGCCGGCACCGGCTCGTCGGCGACTGCAGCGGCCCGTTCGGGCGGCCCATAGTACGCGTCCACCAGCCCGTCGATGTGGCGACCCAGTCGGAGGCCAAGGGTCAGGTACTCGTCGACGAGACCGGGCGCGGCCACTCCGGCTCAGCTCAGGCGCTCTCGGAAGAAGGCGACCGTGCGGTCCCAGAGGAGTTCGGCCGCGTCTTGGTCGTAGACCTCGGGTCGGTCCTCGTTGAAGAAGGCATGTCCGACGCCCGGGTAGAGCTGGAACGTGACGTCCTTTCCGAGGCCTCGCAGCTCGGACTCGAGAGTGCGTGCCGCATCGGGCGTGAAGTAGTCGTCGTGCTCTGCGATGTGGCCCAGCACCGCCGCGTCCAGCCGCGAGTAGTCCGGCCGGGCATCCGACCAGGGGATCACGCCGTAGGCCGGCACAACCGCCTTGACGGCATCGGGGCGCTGTGTGGCCAGCACCAGGGCCAGGCCGCCTCCCATGCAGAACCCGATCACGCCGACCTGTGTTCTCCCGGTGCGGCGGATCAACTCGTCCACCGCGCCGCTCAGGTCCTTGGCCGCGGACTCCATCTTGAGGGCCATCATCTGCTTGCCCGCCTCGTCCGGCTCCGTCAGCGGCACCGTGGTGCCGTGATACAGGTCGGGGGCCAGGGCGGTGAAGCCCGCCGCGGCGAAGCGATCGCAGGTGCGCGTGATCTGTTCCACCAGGCCCCAATACTCCTGCAACACGATGATCCCTGTGGTCGAGTGAGCCCCCTCCGGAGGGCTGGCGATATAGCCTTGGTCGCTGCTTCCATTGCTCGGAAATTCGATGATTTCAGCCATGGACATCGACCCTACCCGCCCGTGTCGACTCGTGCTCCGACGGTCGGTCCGGCCTCCGGCGACGCCGCCGGGGGGGTCGGTATCGCAGGTTCCCGGGGTGATTCTGCGGGGTGAATGCCCAGGTCAGCGACGCACGAGGGGGGGGTGTCCTTGTGGTCGGTCACTGGTTGGGCTAGAACCTATGCACATATGACTCACGCCGAGCAATACTCGACGTCCGAGCCAGGTGCCTGCCAAACCGCACGAAGGAAGCCGCGTAGACGGGTAGTTGCGTTGCTCGCGATGGCCTCCACTTTTGGTGCGGCCGCGACGGTGATTTGCACTTCGGTGCCGGCCTCGGCCGATCAGATCTCCGACGCCAAGGCGCAGGCTGCGGCCATCACCGCCAAGATCCAGTCCATCGACGCCCAGCGGCAGGCGCTGACCGGACAGGTCACAGCGGCCGACTATCAGCTCGCGCAGCTGAAGAGCCAGATCGCTGCCAGCCAGAGCCAGATGGCCAAGGACCAGGCCACGGTGGCCAAGGACCAGGCCCAGCTCCGGGGGCAGGCCATCAGTGACTACACCAGCAGTGGTACCAGCAGCCAGGTGACCCAGATGTTCACATCGAACGTCAACACCAGTGGAGTCCGCTCCGAGTACTCGTCGATCGCCACCGGCAATGTGACGACCACCGTCGATCACCTCCACACCGCGCAGGCGCAACTGCAGGCCACGCAGAGTTCCCTGGAGCAGCAGCAGGCACAATCGACGGCCACCCTGAACAGCCTGGCCGGTGCGGAGACCCAGGCCTCGACCCTGGCCAGCCAATACCAGGGCACCCTGAACAGCGTCAACGCCAACATCCAGGCACTGGTCCAGCAGCAGCAGGCCGCCCAGGCCGCCGCCGCCCAGGCAGCTGCCACCAAGGCCTTCAACGACAAGGTCGCCGCCGCCCAGGCCGCCCAGGCCGCCCAGGCCCAGGCCACGGCCAGCCGCGCCAACACGAGCACTAGCACGAGCAGCAGGGGCGGAGGCCCATCGAGCGGCGGCGTCTCGGCTCCCTCGGCTCCCTCGGCTCCCTCGGTGCCCACCGCGCCCCCTCCGCCCCTGGCCGCCGGGGCGGCCGGTGCCGTGCAGGCAGCCGAGACGATGATCGGCGTGCCC
>DAIMIK010000018.1:0-33321 GCA_036722795.1 Acidimicrobiales bacterium
CGAACACCTCGTCGGCGGTCTTCTTGATGATCTTGGCCCGCGGGTCGTAGCTCTTATAGACCCGGTGGCCGAACCCCTGCAGCCGCCTCCCCGAGCCCTCCTTGACCGAGGCGATGAACGGCTCGACGTTCTCGAGCGAACCGATGTCGGTGAGCATCCGGATGACCGCCTCGTTGGCCCCCCCGTGCCGGGGCCCGTACAGCGCGGCGGCGGCGGCGGCGGTGGCCGAGTAGGGGTCGGAATGAGACGAGCCCACCACCCGCATGGCGGTGGTCGAGCAGTTCTGCTCGTGGTCGGCGTGGAGGATGAACAGCACGTCGAGGGCGCGGGCCAGGGCCGGGTTGGCATCGAACCGCGGCTCGGCGGTCTTCCACATCATGGACAGGAAGTTGGAGGTGAACGTCAGTGAATTGTCCGGATAGACGAAGGGCATGCCCACGCTGAAGCGATGGGCAGCCGCCGCCAGGGTGGGCATCTTGGCGATCAGGCGGATGATCTGCTTGTTCCGCGACTCGATGTCGAAGATGTCCTTGGCGTCGAGGTAGAAGGTGGAGAGGGCGGCCACCGCCGAGACCAGCATCCCCATGGGATGGGCGTCGTAGTGGAACCCCTCGAGGAAGCGCTTCCGCACGTTTTCGTGGATGAACGTGTGATGGGTGATCTCGTGCTGCCACACGTCGTACTGCCCCGGGCTGGGCAGCTCGCCGTTCAACAGGAGATAGGCGACCTCGAGGAAGGTCGACTGCTCGGCCAATTGCTCGATCGGATATCCCCGGTAGTGGAGGATCCCCTCGTCGCCGTCGAGAAAGGTGATCGAGCTCTCGCACGCCGCCGTCGACACGAAGCCCGGGTCGTAGAACCAGACGCCGGGGAGGAGCTTCCCCCACTGGGTTGCCGGAATCCCCCCGTTCTCGAAGGGAATCTCGAGGGACTCACCGGTGCGGTTGTCGGTGATCGTGATGCTGTCGGTCACTCGCCTCAGAACCTTCCGTTGGTCACTTCACTCCTTGTCGGACCCAATCCTAGATCGTCGCTCCCCGACCCTGACCAACCGGCGCAGCGGAGTCCGCCACGGGTCGGCACCGACCCGATCCGCCCGACCGCCGGTGGGACCGGTTGACGACGGAGCGCAGGCCCACCCGGTCATCTGACGATCTGGAGGAGGAACTCCTGGGTGGACCCGGTGGTGTTGCCCTGGCCGGGGGGTGTGGCGACCGCAACGGTCAGGGTGTACAGGTGGCCGCCGGCAACCGCGAGGGGGGCCATCGACAGGGCCAGGGATCCCCCCGACCGCACCGAGACCGTGGCCCGGGACCGTCCGCCGCCGAAGCCGGCAGGCGGCGGCGCGGTGCCCGAAGGGTCGGCCGGCACCAGCGTGGCGGTCACCGACACACTCGATTCGGTGACTGTGCCGCAGTTGGTCACGGTGACGGTGGCGGCGACCGAGGTGGTCGGTGGCAGCACCGTGGGGGTCGGCCCGGGGACGAGCGATCGGGGGTCGCTGCACGAGTCGCCCACGATGCCGACGGCACCCGAGGCGACCGCAGCGGGCGTCAGGCCCACAGCGGTGATCACCAGCCGATGGAAGGGGACCAGCGCCGGCGACGTCGACAACGCCGAGGCGGATGCGCCGAGCCGGGTGGCACCGAGGGCTGCCGCGTCGACCGGAGCGGGCACCCACACCGACCTCGGCAGGTGGACCGGGATCCGGTGCAGGTGGATATCGGCCAGAAGGGCCCGGTAGGAGTCGTCGGCCTGCTGGAGGAGGTGGCCCTGGGCGGCCATGGCCGAGGCCGCCTGGCCGATCGGGATCAGGGGAGCCGAGCTGGGCGACACCGAGGTCGACGGTGCGCCGGCGATGGGCAGGGGGGCCATGCCCAGCAGCTGGTCGACGGTTTCCCGCAGCCCCGACACCGCGGCGGCCCGGTCCGCCATCACCTGGGTGAACCGGGGGCTCACGCCGCCGGTGGGTATCGGGGGCACGCTGTGGGCCGCCTGGTACGCCTGTTGCGCAGTCGACTGCACCGCCTGGTCGAGCCCCTGTTGGATCTCCGCCCTCGCCGTCCGGGGCACCGCGGTGCCGGCAAGCAGCTGGTTGGACAGCTGAGGAGCCTTGTCCACGAGGGCCGCCAGTTCGGCCCCGGTCTGGTTCGAGGCCTCCACCACCCGCGATGCCAGCGCCCCGTACCCGGTGTCCGTCGCCGTCCGATAGCCGCTGGACTGCACGTGGATCTCGATCAGCGAGCCGACGATCACCACGAGCGTGAAGGTGGCGGCGAGACCGACGAGGAACGGCCTCCCCAGACCGCGATGGCCGGCAGGGCGGCGTCTACGGCGGGATCTCGGCATCTCGACGACGATAGTGCCGCCCCTCGGGCCCGGACCCTGCGACTCCCGCCGCCAAAGGGGCGGATCTCCGTGGCCGGCGATCCGGCCACGGGTGCCCTACGGACGGATCAGTTGACCGACACCCGGGAATCGGCGCCGGGGCCGGCCGGGGCAACGTCGAGCGGACCCATGCCCCCCGAGGTGGCCAGGCCGCTCGCGGTGCTCCGCCACTCGACCGTGGGCCGGATGGCAGCCGGGTCGACATTGGCCTTGTTCCTGTCGGCCACCGCAAGGATGGACTGGATCACCGACGAGGTCAGGAGATTGGGGACCAGCCCCAGGTCGAGCAGCTTGGTGTGGGCCGCCCGGTAGTAGTGGTCCTCCTTCTCCACCCGCGGATCCTGCGAGTGTTCGATCACCGCGTGTCCGGAGTAGTTGGCGACCACCAGGTCGGCCATCTCCTGCACGGAGAGTGACTCGGTGAACTGGTTGAACACCCGGAACTCCCCGGGGTCCGCAGGGTGCAGGAGGGCCAGCTCCACACAGGCGAGCGTGTCGAGGATGTTGAGCAACCCCCGGGTCTGCCCGCCGGCACCGTAGACGGTCAGCGGATGGCCGGTGACGGCCTGGACGCAGAAACGGTTGAGCACCGTCCCGAAGACCCCGTCGTAGTCGAATCGGGTGGCCAGGTCGGGATGGAGCGCGGTCTCCTCGGTCTGGTGCCCGTAGACGATCCCCTGGTTGAGGTCGGTGGCCCGGATGCCCCAGATGCGGCAGGCGAACATGATGTTGGCGCTGTCGTGGACCTTGGACAGGTGGTAGAAGGAGCCGGGCTGCTTCGGGTAGGGCAGCACATCGGTGCGACCCCGGTGGGTGATCTCGATGTAGCCCTCTTCGATGTCGATGTTGGGCGTGCCGTACTCGCCCATGGTCCCCAACTTCACCAGGTGGATGTCCCTGTTCTGCTCGGCAATGGCGTAGAGGAGGTTGAGCGTCCCGGCCACGTTGTTGACCTGGGTGTAGACCGCATGCTTCCGGTCGATCATCGAATAGGGGGCCGAGCGCTGCTCGGCGAAGTGGACCACGGCCTCGGGCTCGAAGGAGGCGAGCGTCTCGCCGACGAAGGCCGCGTCGGTGAGGTCCCCCACGAAGACGTCGATGGAGAGGTCGGAGATCTCGTGCCAGCGGCGGACGCGCTGCTGGAGGTTGGCAATGGGCACCAGGCTGTCGACGCCCATCTCGAGGTCGTAGCCCCGCCGTGCGAAGTTGTCGACGATTCCCACGCGGTGACCCCGCCGTGAGAGGTACAGCGCCGTCGGCCAACCGAGATAGCCGTCGCCGCCGAGCACCAGGATGTTCACGTCATGCCTCCCTCTTGGTCGCGCAACTGTGTGCGGCTCACCAGCGTCGTCGTACGAGCGGAGAGGCCGTCCCGCTGCATTTTTACCACTACGGACCTTGGAATCACCTGAGAACTGCAATCAGATCGTCACATTCTTCACAATTGCTTATGTTGGACGATTGCCGAGTTCGGGCGGATCTCGAAGGCGGGCCATCCCGCCGGACGACGTCAGTCCGGGTCGTCGACAGGGCCCGTGCCGGCGCCCACCGGTCCGTCGCCCGCCGGCAGCGGGCCACCGGGGAACGGGAGTTCCAGTGTGGGTGGGCTCAGCTCGGGTGACTGGAGCGCCCGGGTGGTGGCATCGACCGAGGGGGGGTAGGGCAACTCCTTCTCCCCCGCCGGGACCACGCCCATCTCGACGAATCGCCGGGCGGTGACCAGCACACGGCCTTCGAGCGAGCCGACGGCCTTGTTGTAGGCGGCCACCGCGCTGTTCAACCCCTTGCCGACGGCGGACACGTGATCGCCGAGCACCGCAAGGCGCTGGTACAGCTCCGCACCGAGCTTCTGGACGTCACGGGCGTTCTCGGCCAGTGCGTCCTGCTGCCACCCGTAGGCCACCGCCCGCAACAGGGCGATGAGGGAGGTGGGCGTGGCCAGCAGGACGTTGTTGGCCACCGCATGCTCCATCAGCCCCGGCTCGTGCTCGAGCGCGGCGGTGAGCAGCGGATCGCCGGGGATGAACGCGACCACGAACTCGGGCGACGGGTCGACACGCTTCCAGTACTCCTTCTTGGACAAGGCATCGACGTGGGCCTTCATCTGGCGGCCGTGGCTGGCCAGATGGGCGCGGCGGGTCGATTCGTCGTCCGCCTCGTTGGCATCCAGGAAGGCCTGCATGGGGACCTTGGCATCGACCGCCACGTTCTTTCCCCCCGGGAGGTGCACGACCATGTCGGGACGCATGCGACCGCTGTCCGCGTCCGAAGTGACCTGCTCGTCGAAGTCGCAGTGCTCGAGCATCCCCGCCATCTCCACCACCCGGCGCAGCTGCAGCTCCCCCCAGCGGCCACGGGTCTGGGGTGAACGCAAGGCGGTGACCAGGTTGCGGGTCTCCTTCTGCAGCTGGTCGTGGGAGGTAGAGAGGTGCTTCATCTGCTCGGTGAGCGTCGTGTAGGCCCGCTGGCGCTCGACCTCGAGGCGCTGCATCCCCGCCTCGTACTTGCCCAGCTGCTCGCCGATCGGCTTGAGGAGCAGCTCGATGGCCTCCTGGCGCTTGGCCAGCTCCCCTTCGGCCGCTTGGCGGGTCTCGCTGAGCTTGGTGTCGGCCAGCTGGAGGAACTGGTCGCTGTTCTGCTGGAGCGCCGCGGTGGACAGGCGAGCGAACTCTCCGAGCAGTTGATCACGAACTTCGTCGAAGGAGGCGGCCCGCTGGGAGGCGGCCTCCCGCTCGTAGTTGAGCTCCGTCGCCAGACGGGACGCCTCAGCCTGGAGCGCCACCACCCGCTGCTGCTCGGCGACCACGTGTGTCCGGAGGTCCTGGAGCTCCTCGGCGAGGAGCCGCTGCTGATCGAGGGCGTCGGCCAGGCGGGCCTCGGCGGTCCGGGCCGCCGTGACCTGGTTGGCGCGGACCAACAGCCCCACCGCGATGCCCAGGGCGACGCCGGCGACGAGGCCGAGTACGAGTCCGGTGATGATGACGAGTCCTCCTCGGGGCCCAGAGGGGCCCCGAGGGCCCTCGGCGGCAAGCGTACCGAGACGGTGCGACACCAACCGTGGGACGACCGGCGCCGCCGGGTCACGGGACGTGTGCCAGCATGGTCCGATGCATCGCGTCGTCATCGTGGGCGCAGGCTTCGGCGGGCTGTCGGCGGCCAGGGCCCTGGTCGGCAGGCCCGTCGAGGTGACGATCGTCGACCAGCGCAACTTCCACACGTTCCAGCCGCTGCTCTACGAAGTGGCCACCGCCGGCCTCGATTCGGGCGACGTCGCCTACCCGATCAGGGCGATCTTCGGACGGGCCGACAACGTCACCTTCCGGTTCGCCACGGTCACCGGCGTCGACTGGGACCGCGGCGAGATCCTCCTGCAGGACACCCACCCCCTACCGTTCGACTCGGTCATCGTGGCCAGCGGCGCCACCGCCAGGTTCTTCGGCATCCCCGGGGCATCGGAGCACAGCTACCCCCTCTACACGCTCACCGATGCACGCAGCCTGCGGGACCACGTGCTCCGCAGGCTCGAGGACGTCGATGCCCACCCCGAGATGGTTGCGGAGGGCGCCCTCACGTTCGTCGTCGTCGGGGGCGGGCCCACCGGGGTCGAGGTGGCCGGTGCCCTGGCCGAGCTGCTGGATGTCGCCGTGCGCCACGACGGCTTCCGATTCGACCGGGCGGCGGAGCGGGTCATTCTGGTCGACGGACTCGACCGGCTGCTCACCCCGTTCAAGGAATCGGCTGCCTCCTATGCTGCGGCCACCCTGGAGGGCCGCGGGGTGGAGCTCAAGCTCGGCCACATGGTGAAGGCGGTCACCGCCTCCGGTGTCGACTTCGACGACGGCACCCAGATCCCCACCCGGACGGTCATCTGGGCCGGTGGGGTCACGGTCGAGGGCACTATCGCCTCCCATCTGGGTGCAGCCACCGGCCAGAACGGCCGGCTCGTGGTGGGACCGGACCTGTCGCTCCCCGGGCACGACGGGGCCTATGGCGTCGGGGATGCGGCGGCGGTGCTGTGGGGGCCGGATCCGGGCGACTCGGATCGGATCTGCCCACAGGTGGCCCAGGTGGCCATCCAGTCGGGTGCCCACGCAGCCCGCCAGATACTCGATCGAATCGAGGGCCGGCCGGTCGAGCCGTTCCGCTATCGGGACAAGGGCATCATGGCGACCATCGGCCGCCGGGCCGCCATCACCCAGTTCCGCAACGGCACGGTGGTGCGGGGCACCCTCGGGTGGCTGGCCTGGCTGGCCCTCCACCTGCTCTACCTCGTCGGGTACCGCAACAAGATCATCGTGTTCGTGAACTGGTCGTGGCGCTACCTGTCGTGGGGCTCGGGGCCGCGGGTCATCGTCGGGGAGGACGTCGACGAGGACGTCGATGAGGACGTCGATGAGGGCGGGGAGGAACTCGGTGCGGGCGGACCGGGGGGGGACTGACCGGCAGCCGGAAGGCCGCCGCTCGGGCAGCGCCACCGGCCCGGCAACGACACCGCCCGGCCACCCGCAGCCGACCGGCCACCGGACGACGACCGGTCGGCTGCGCCGACGAGGAGGAGCAGTGGCCCCGGTACCGCCCCTCCCCATCGCGGATACGGTTGACCGGGTGGACGACTCCCTCGAACGCATCGACCGGATGGTCCTCCGGCTGTTCGCGCTGGTCGGCGAATCCGTGTCCGGGGCCACCCACGCCCTCCTCTCCGGGGATCGGGAGGCAGCCAAGGTCCTCGCCGATCGGGACGAGGTGGTCGACGCCGTCTACCACGACATCGAGCAGCTGACGCTCCAGCAGCTCACCGTGGCCGGAATCACCGCTCCCAACGACCTGCGGTTCCTGGTCACGGTGATCAGGATGCTGCCCGACCTCGAACGGAACGGGGATTTGGCAGAGCACATCTCCCGACGGGCCGCGCGCGGGCTCGGCGGAGAGCTGTCGGCCCGGAGCAGGGGCCTGATCGAACGCATGGGTGAGGTGGCCATCCACATGTGGCGGGCCACGGCCGACGCCTACGCCGAGCGCCTCCCCCTGAGCGCCTCGGCGGTGGACACCCTCGACGACGAGATGGACGACCTCCACGTCAGCCTCATGATGGAGGTGGTGGCCGGCACCATGCCCCTTCCGGTGGCGGTGGAGCTGGCCATGGTGGCCCGCTTCTACGAGCGATTCGGCGACCACGCGGTCAACCTGGCCAAGCGGGTCGCGGTGCTGGCGCCCTCCACGGGCCCCGTCATCTAGGCCCGGACGCCGAGGCGACGACGGCCGGGCCTGAGCCGGGTCAGGCGACGATGCCCAGCGAGACCAGCGCCTCGGCGATCTGCACCGCGTTGAGCGCGGCCCCCTTGCGCAGGTTGTCGCCACTGACGAACAGGGCCAGGCCGTGATCGGCCCCCTCGGCCACCCGGATCCGACCCACCAGCGACGGGTCACTGCCCGCAGCCCGCAGCGGGGTGGGTGCATCGGACAGCTGCACGCCCGGCGCCCCGGTGAGCAGCCGGACTGCCTCTGCCGGGCTGAGTGCCGACTCGAACTCGGCGACGATGGACAGTGAATGGCCGGTGAACACGGGGACGCGGACACAGGTGCAGCTGACCGCAAGGCCCGGGATCTCCAGGATCTTCCTGCTCTCGTTCCGGAACTTCTGTTCCTCGTCGGTCTCACCGGAGTCGTCGCCGACCAGGTGCCCGGCCACCGGGATCACGTTGTGGGCGATGGTGTCGGGGAAGGTGGCAGCCGGAGGGAACTCCACGGCCGCGCCGTCGAAGGTGAGGGCGGCAGCCTGGTCCACCGTCTTGATCAGCTGCCCCTCCAGCTCGGCCACGCCGGCCAGCCCCGAGCCGGAGACGGCCTGGTAGGTGGAGACGACAAGCCGGCGGAGGCCGACTGCGTCATGCAGGGGCTTGAGCACCGGCATGGCAACCATGGTGGTGCAGTTCGGATTGGCCACGATGCCCTTCCGGATGGAGCCGAGGGCGGCGGCATTGACCTCGGGGACCACCAAGGGGACGTCGGGGTCCATCCGCCAGGCCGAGGAGTTGTCGACGACGATGGCCCCCGCCCCGGCGAAGCGCGGGGCCAGCGCACGCGAGGCGGTGGCCCCACTGGAGAACAGGGCGATGTCGATCCCGCCCAGGTCGGCGGTGGCCGCATCCTCGACGATCACGTCGTCGCCCCGGAAGGGCAGCCGGCGACCCGCCGAGCGGTGCGACGCGAACAGCCGCAGTTCGTCGAGCGGGAAGTCCCGCTCGACGAGGATGGAGCGCATCACCGCCCCCACCTGGCCGGTCGCACCGACGACTCCCACTCGCATGGCCACAGTCTATGAGTGGCCAGAGGGCCCACCGGCGGCGCCGCATGCCGACCGGCACAGCTGCATGCCGACCGGCAGCGCTCCGACACCGGCCCGCCGGGGGCCGCGGTCGGTCAGGCGAGGTCGAAGGCGGCGTGGAGGGCGCGCACGGCCTCTTCTGCTGCCGAGGCACGGACCATGCACGAGATCCGGATCGACGAGGTGGAGATCATCTCGATGTTGATCCCGAGAGCCGCCAGCGTCTCGAAGGTGAGCGCGGTCACGCCGGGGTGCGTCTTCATCCCTGCTCCGACGAGCGACACCCGGGCGACGTCGGAGTCGCTGTGCACGCCGGAGGCACCCAGGTCGGGAACGAGCGCCTCGCACACCTCAGTGCTCACGGCCAGGTCGTGCCCGGGGACGGTGAAGGAGATGTCGGTCGTCCCGTGCAGCGAGGTGTTCTGCACGATCATGTCCACGTTGACGTTGCGCTCGGCCAGGCCCCGGAACAACCGGGCGGCCAGTCCGGGGCGATCGGGCACGCCGATGACGGTGACCTTGGCCTCCGACTCGTCGTGGGTCACCGCGGTGACGACTGCCTGTTCCATCGTTGCATCCTCCTCGTCGACCCAGGTCCCGGGCTCCCATGTGAAGCTCGACCGCACATGGAGCGGCACGTGGTGGTTGCGTGCGAACTCCACCGACCGCAGGGACAGCACCCGACCCCCGCTGGCGGCGATCTCGAGCATCTCCTCGTAGCTGACCCGCGCCAGGCGATGGGCCTCGGGCACGATGCGCGGATCGGTGCTGAACACCCCGGGCACGTCGGTGTAGATCTCACAGACAGCAGCCCCCAGCACGGCGGCCAGCGCCACGGCGGTGGTGTCCGACCCCCCGCGGCCGAGAGTGGTCACGTCCCGTTCGACCGACATCCCCTGGAACCCGGCCACTACCGGGACGCCGCCGCCGTCCAGGGTGGCCCGCAGCCGATCGGCACGGATCTCCAGGATCTTGGCCCTGGTGTGTACGGCGTCGGTGATGATGCCGGCCTGGCTGCCGGTGTAGGACGTCGCCTCCACTCCGAGCTCGGCCAGGGCCATGCACAGCAGGGACATGGAGATGCGCTCACCGGCACTCAGCAGCATGTCGACCTCGCGGGTCGGCTGGACGGCGCTGACATCGGCGGCCAGCCTGACCAGCTCGTCCGTCGTCCTGCCCATGGCGCTTACCACGACGACGACGTCGTGGCCGGCGCGGCGGGTGCGGGCCACGTGGTCGGCCACGGCCCGGATGCGGTCGGCGTCGGCAACCGACGTTCCACCGAACTTCTGCACCACCAGGGACATGGTGGCCAAGGCTACAGCGAGCCGTACGGGGGTCCCGGTGGTGGGGAGGCGGGCGACGACTGAGGCGTCATGCGTAGCGGCTACCCTGATCCCCCGTGGGAACCGAGAAACGTCAACGCCAGAAGGCCGGTCGGCAATCCCGACTGGAGGCAGAGCAGAAGGCCCAGAAGCGTAAGCAGTCCCTTCGGCGCACAATCACCATCGTGGTGGTGGCCGCCGTCGTGGTCGGCGTCTCCTATCTGATCTTCAAGCCCGGGAAGAAGTCGACGTCGACCGCCGCCACCACCTCGACGACCACCTCCGCCTCGACCACCACCACGCCGGCCCCGGCGGGCGGGTCGGGCGACAAGTCGCCGAGCGCCATCACCACCTCGGCCGACTGCCCGGCCAACTTCAGCGCCACCCTCAACAAGCCCTCCTACCCGTCGTACCCGCCGATGACGATCAACGCGTCCAAGACCTATACGGCGACCGTCACCACCGACATCGGCCCGTTCACCGTCCAGCTCGACCCCAAGGCGGCGCCGAAGGCGGTCAACAGCTTCGTGTTCCTGGCCAACCAGCACTACTTCGACTGCATGATCTTCCATCGGGTCATCCCGTCCTTCGTGGACCAGACCGGCGACCCGACCGGGGCCGGAACCGGTGGGCCCGGTTACAAGTTCGCCGACGAGCTACCCCCGACCGCGTCACCGCAGTACCCGCTCGGGTCGGTGGCCATGGCCAACTCCGGCGCGAACACCAACGGCAGCCAGTTCTTCGTCGTGGCCGGATCGCAGGGGGAGAATCTGGCGCCGAGCTACACCCTGTTCGGCAAGGTGACCTCCGGTCAGGACGTGGTCGACAAGATCAACGCCGCGGGCTCCAGCTCGGGGACGCCCACCACGCTCCACCGCATGGTGTCGGTGACGGTCACCGAGTCCTGACCGCACCGGGCCCGCACACGGGCCCGGGCGACCCATCCGAACGCTCCACCCCACATCCCATCCCGCCGCATACGACACGAGGAGTAGGTGCCATGTCCCCAGAGATCCCGGCAGCAGATGGCTCGAGCCCGAAGACCCAGCGCTTCGACGGCCCGCCGCCCATGGTCATCGACCCGGCGAAGCGGTACACCGCCGAGGTGGTGACCTCCAAGGGCGCGCTGACCGTCGCCCTCGATCCGATCGCCGCACCGGGGACGGTCAACAACTTCGTGTTCCTGGCCCGCTGGCACTACTACGACGGGATCGTCTTCCACCGGATCATCCCGGGCTTCATGCTGCAGGGCGGCGACCCCGAAGGTTCGGGACGGGGCGGCCCCGGCTACAAGTTCGCCGACGAGCTGCCGGCCCCGGGTCGCTACGAGATCGGCTCTCTGGCCATGGCCAACGCCGGCCCGAACACGAACGGCAGCCAGTTCTTCATCGTGAGCGGACCTGACGGCGCCGCCCTCCCACCGAGCTACTCGCTGTTCGGCAAGGTGGTGAAGGGGCTCGACGTGGTCAAGGCCATCGAGTCCGTGGGCAGCAGGTCGGGCGCCCCGTCCGAAAAGGTGGTCATCGAGTCGGTGGCCATCACCGAGTCCGACTGAGTCCGACCGGGACCCACCGGGCTCGACCCCGGAAACGGCCCTCAGGAGGGAAGCGCGCCCAGTCCCCCTCCGGCCCGTGCGCCGTCCACGAAGACGGCCACCGACCCGACACCGGCAGAGCGCCACCGACCGCCGGGGTCGCGGATCAGCGCGGTCCTCTCGGGGATTCCGGCCACCGGGGTTCCGGCGGGCGCCAGCAGTACGGACCGGTGCAGCTTCTCGCCGTGCTGGTCCTCATGGGCATCGCCGAAGTGGGGCACCACTGCCACCCCGCTGACCAGTCCCAGTCCGATGGTGAGACCCCCACCTCGGGCGTCGACCATCGGATCGGTGAGGGCCATCGCCGCACCCGACGAGCCCACCACGACGGCGCCGCCCCGCCACGCGTCGATCAGCGCCTTCCACACCTTGGAGTTCTTCAGCACGCTGCGCACGTGCATGGGCGAGCTGCCGACCAGGTAGACGAACCGGGCGTTGCGCATCACTGCCGCCGCACCGTCGTCCTCGGCGTCCGAACGGGAGAGGACCATCAACCCCTCGACGCGTCCGCCCAGCGGAGCGAACCACTCGCCGGCGGCGACCACCAGGCGCTCGGGGTGCTCATAGGCGGCAGCCGTCGGCAGGACCAGCACCCGGTCGGACCCTGAGGCCGTCAGGAACTCCTCGTCGAACGAGCACCCCTCCTGCCATTCGCCGCCGCCGACCAGAGCCAGAATCCCGGGAGCCCGTTCCATGGCGCAACTGTAGAGGTCAACCCGGGGGAGCCACCGACCGGCGGATCAACCGACCCATGGCATCGCACACCTCGGTGGCCAGTGCCCACGAATCGGGCAGCAGGCCCATGCCGAAGAACCCGTGCACCTGGTCGTCGTAGCATCGGTACTCGACCTCGACGCCGGCCTCCTCGAGGGCCGCGGCGTAGGTGGCCCCGTCGTCGCGTAGCGGGTCGAACCCGGCCGTCACGATCAGGGCGGGGGCCAGGCCACGGTGGTCGGTGGCCAGCAGCGGGGACACCCTGGCCGTCTCCCAGTCGGCGCGGTCGGGGAGGTAGGTCCTGCGAAAGAACTCCAAGCCTTGCTGCGTCAGGAAGAACCCGTCGCCTACGGTCCGGAACGACTCGGTGCCGAATCGTGCATCGACGGCCGGGTAGACCAGGCCCTGGGCCACCGGGGGCGGCACGTCGGGGAGGGCGGCACCTCCTCCGGGCCGGGTCTCCAGGGCCACCACCGCAGCCAGGTTCCCCCCGGCGCTGTCCCCCATCACGCCGACCTGGCCCGGTGCGGAGCCGAGGTCTTCGCGGTGCCGCTGCACCCAGGCATACGCGGCCAGTGCGTCGTCGACGGCCGCGGGGAACGGATCCTCGGGGGCCAGACGGTAGTCGACAGCCACGACGATGCAGCCGCTCACTGCGGCCAGCAAGCGGCACGAGGCGTCGTGCGAGTCGAGACCGCCGGTCACCCATCCGCCGCCGTGGTAGTAGACGATGGCCGGCGGGCGACCGCGGCCCCCCGAGGTCGGCCCGATGCCCGTGCCGTACTGGCGGTAGACCCTGACGGGGAGGTCCGGAGCACCCTCCGGCCCCGGGATGACCCGACCGGTCACGTGCACGTCGGTCCGGACGGGCATGGCCAGGCGCGCCATTCGGGTGAGTTGGGTGCGCATGGCCGCCGGGTCGTCGGCCTGGGCGGCACCGGCGGGGCCGTCCGAGAACCCCTCCATGCGGTTGACCACGGCGAGGAGGGCCTGCACGCTCCGGTTGAGCACCCTTCCGTCACGCTCCACCGGCGAGCGCCCTCCCGTCAGCCCGAGCACGAGACCGGGCCTCGAGAACAGGGCCGAGCCCAGGCGGGTCGCCAGCGGCCAGCGCTCGTTCGTCCGTTGGAGCCGGCGGTTGTACAGCATCCTGCTCCGACCCCTCCCCCGTGGGGGACCGGGCCACGGCCGATCGGCCGGCACAGCGGAGGTCGCACCGTCACGTGGCGCGGCGGACTTGGCGACACGACCCGGCCGGCCCGATGACGGTGTGGCCGCGGGCTTCGGCGTGGCGCGCTTGCGCGTTCGGGGCGCCCGGGGGGTAGGCGGGGCCGGTGGGTCGGACGCGCCGGTGGCGGCGGGCCCGTCCGGACCGCTCCGGGACGGGCCCACTCGTAGTGGCGGCAGTTCTGGGCGCTCCGGTGGGTTGCTCATCGCCACCATCGTGTCGGTAGGGTCGGGGGAAGGCAAGCGCAGGGGGCGGGATGAGGGAGAGCCATGGGCCGATCGAGTGACAGGGCCGCCATGCAGTGGGCGCACTTCAACGGGGCGACTGCCGTCGTGACCGGGGCGGCGTCCGGCATCGGGCGGTCCCTCGCCGCGGAGCTGGTCGACCGCGGCGCCACCGTGCTGGTCGCCGACATCGACGGTGAAGCCGCCGAGGCGACCGCTGTCGACCTCCCGCGTCGGGCCGGCACCGGTGCCCGGTCCCACGGAAGTGCCCTGCCCGCGACGGTCGACGTGACCGACGCAGGCGCGGTGACCGAATCGGTCGGCCGGTTCGCGACAGAGCACGGCGGGCTGGACTTCATGTTCAACAACGCCGGCATCGCCGTCGGAGGTGAGGTCAGCGACCTGTCCCTCGCCCACTGGCGACGGGCCGTCGACGTCAATCTGATGAGCGTCATCCACGGGGTCGCCGCCGCCTACCCCCTCATGATCGAGCAGGGGCGGGGCCACATCGTGAACACGGCGTCGCTGTCGGGCCTCGTTCCTAGCCCCTTGCTGGTGCCCTACTCCACGACCAAACACGCCGTGGTGGGCCTCAGCGTCGGGCTCCGGGTCGAGGCAGCCGACCACGGGGTGCGGGTGAGCGTGGTCTGCCCCGGGGTGATCGAGACCCCCCTGCTGGACAAGGGGAACCCCGGCGACCTGCCCCCGGCAGCGTCGATGCCCGACATCCGGGACATGCTGTCCCGGCTCATCGGCACGCCGTATCCGGCAGCGGCCCTGGCTCGGGACGTGCTCGACAACGTCGCGCTCAACCGGCCGATCATCGTGGCACCACGCCGGGCCAAGGCCGTGTGGGCCGCCTACCGGCTCGCCCCGGGCCTGCTCATCGACCAGAGCCCGAGGCGGATCCGGTCCATCACCGCCCGCCGGGCTGCCGGCCGCTGAGCGTCTCTCCGGTCGGTCCCACCCTGCCGCAGGCGTCGCCACCGGTCCGCCGCTACGATTGTTCCCTATGTCAATCGCACGCGTGGGAATCGTCGGGTCGGGGATCATGGGTTCGGGCATCGCCGAAACGGCGGCCGTCAGCGGCTTCGAAGTGGTGCTCCGGTCACGCAGCCAGTCGACGGCCGATGCCACCATCGCCGCCCTCGAGAAGTCGCTCAACCGGCAGGTCGAGAAAGGCAAGAAGACCGAGGAAGAGCGTGGCAAGGCGTTGTCCCTGGTCACCGGCACTTCGGACTTCAGTGCCCTCAAAGGTGTGGACCTGGTGATCGAGTCGGTGGTCGAGGACCTAGCCGTCAAGAAGGAGCTCTTCAACGAGCTCGACCGGATCACCGACGACCACGCCATTCTGGCCACCAACACGTCCACCCTGCCGGTCATCGAGTTGGCCATGCAGACCGGCCGGCCGGACAAGGTGTGCGGTGTCCACTTCTTCAACCCGGCCCCGGTGATGTCCCTGGTGGAGCTGGTCCGGCCGCTGACCGCGTCCGATGAGACCTTGGCCACCGCCCGCCAGTTCGCCGAAGCGTGCGGCAAGACGCCGGTCGAGGTCAAGGACCAGGCAGGCTTCATCGTCAACGCCCTGCTCTTCCCCTACCTGAACAACGCGGTCCGCCTCTACGAACAGGGCGTGGCCTCGATCGGCGACATCGACATCGCCATGAAGGGCGGTTGCGGATTCCCCATGGGGCCGTTCGCGCTGCTCGACCTGGTCGGGCTCGACACCTCCCTGGCCATCCTCGACGCGCTCTACGAGGAGTTCCGCGACCCGAACTATGCGGCAGTGCCGCTGCTCCGGCGCATGGTGACGGCCGAGCAGCTCGGCCGGAAGTCGGGACAGGGCTTCCACGACTACCGGAAGTAGCGGCCGGTTCGTCGGTCCCCTCTGCCCACTCGACGCACCGACGACGCAGCGACGACGCACCGACGACGCAGCGACGACGCACCCAGGACAGGCGAGCGCATCGACCGACGGTTGAAAGCGGTAGACCGGGCAACAACGGAGGAATGAGCGACGTGGAACAAGTGCAACCCCCCAGGGAGTCCGTCGATCCACCGGTGGCCGCCGCCCCGGCACGGGACAAGCCATGGATGATGCGCACCTACTCCGGCCACTCCTCGGCCAAGGCGTCCAACGAGCTCTACCGGACCAACCTGCGCAAAGGCCAGACCGGGCTGTCGATCGCCTTCGACCTGCCCACCCAGATCGGCTACGACCCCGACGCCCCGGAGGCGGCCGGTGAGGTCGGCAAGGTGGGCGTGCCCGTGGCACACCTCGGGCACTTGTCCCAGCTTCTCGACGGCATACCTGTCGAGTCGATGAACACGTCGATGACCATCAACGCCACCGCTGCCTGGCTCCTCGGCCTCTACATCGCCAACGCCCAGGACCATGGCGTGGATCCTTCGGTGCTGTCCGGCACCACCCAGAACGACATCGTCAAGGAGTACCTGTCCCGGGGCACCTTCATCTTCCCCCCGATCCCCAGCCGGCGGCTCACCGTCGACACCATCGCCTACACCGTGCGCCACGTCCCCAAGTGGAACCCGATCAACGTGTGCAGCTACCACCTGCAGGAAGCCGGGGCCACGCCCTCCCAGGAGGTCGCCTACGCCCTGGCCACCGCCATCGGCGTCCTCGATGCGGTACGCGACTCGGGGCAGATCCCCGAGGACGAGTTCCCCTCGGTGGTCGGCCGCATCTCCTTCTTCGTCAACGCCGGCGTGCGCTTCGTGGAGGAGACCTGCAAGATGCGCGCCTTCACCGCACTGTGGGAGCGCGTGTGCACCGAGCGCTACGGGGTGACCGATCCGAAGCTCCGCCGATTCCGCTACGGCGTGCAGGTCAACTCCCTCGGCCTGACCGAGGCGCAACCCGAGAACAACGTCCCGAGGATCGTCCTCGAGGCCCTCGGGGTGACGCTGTCCAAGCGGGCAAGGGCCCGGGCGATGCAGCTCCCGGCATGGAACGAGGCGCTGGGCCTGCCACGCCCCTGGGATCAGCAGTGGTCGCTGCGCATCCAGCAGATCCTGGCCTTCGAGTCCGACCTCCTCGAGTACGGCGACATCTTCGACGGCTCGGTGGTAATCGAGAAGAAGACGGCCGAGGTGGCCGAGGCGTCATGGGAGGAGCTCGACGACGTTCTGGCACTGGGTGGTGCCTTCGAGGCCATCGACGAGCTCAAGTCCCGCCTGGTGGGCAGCCAGGCCGAACGCGTTCGCCGCATCGAGACCGGCGATCTCCAGGTGGTCGGGGTCAACTGTTTCACCGAGAGTGCGGAGTCGCCCCTCACCCCCGATGCCGGGGACGGGAACGGGCCCTCCATCGGCACCATCCTGAGGGTGGATCCGGCCGTCGAGTCCGAGCTGCGCGCCGACGTCCAGGCGTGGCGATCCGAGCGGGACGCCGGTGCGGTCCGACGGGGACTCGACGACCTGCGGCGGGCCGCCGAGGGAACCGACAACGTGATGCCCGCCACCATCGCCCTGGCCCATGCCGGCGGCACCACCGGCGAGTGGGCGGGCGCCCTCCGAGCGGTGTTCGGCGAGTACCGGGCCCCCACCGGGGTCAGTGGCGGCGTCGGCCATCGAGGCAACGAGTTCCGTGCGGTGCTGAAGCGGTCCAGGGCGCTGGGCGAACATGCGGGCGGCCCGCCGAAGCTGCTGGTGGCGAAGCCGGGCCTCGACGGGCACTCCAACGGGGCCGAGCAGATCGCGGTGGCAGCCCGTGACGCCGGATTCGAGGTCGTCTACCAGGGCATCCGACTGTCACCGGCGGAGATCGTCGCCGCCGCCCGGGACGAGGACGTCGACGTGGTGGGCATCTCGATCCTCTCGGGCAGTCATCTCGAGCTGGTCCCCGAGATCGTCGACCGGTTGCGGGCCGCCGGGGTCGATGCACCGGTGGTGGTCGGCGGCATCATCCCCCCCGAGGACGCAGAGGTCCTGGTGGGCAAGGGAGTGGCCCGCGTCTACACCCCCAAGGACTTCGAGATCGGCCAGATCATGGACGACATGGTCGGCCTGGCGGAACAGCACCGGGGGGCGCCTGCCCGCTGACCGGTGCATCCCGGATCCACCGGTGGTTGACTGATCAGGTGAAGACGAGCGGGACCAGGCACATCGGGATACTGCTGTTCGACGACGCGGAGGAGCTGGACGCGGTCGGACCCTGGGAGGTGCTCTCCTCCTGGACGCGGTACTTCCCCGATGACGGCTTTGCCGTCTCGTGCATCTCCCAGGCCGGCGGGCGCGTCCGGTGTGCCAAGGGCCTGGTGCTCCAGGCCCACCACTCGTACGCCGACGCACCGCCGCTGGAGGTACTGGTGTACCCCGGTGGCCAGGGCACCCGACCCCAGCTGCGCGACGAGGCACAGCTGGACTGGGTGCGCGGCCAGCGCCAGGACGTGCCGTTGATGACCAGTGTCTGCACGGGATCGCTCGTCTACGCCGCCGCCGGCCTTCTGGCGAATCGTCCCGCCACCACGCATTGGGGCTCACTCGAGCACCTCGCCGAACTCGACCCCACCATCGACGTGCGAGGTGAGGAGCGGTTCGTCGACGACGGCGATGTCGTGACCTCCGCCGGCGTGTCGGCGGGCATCGACATGGCCCTGCACCTGGTGATGCGTCTGGCCGGGGTCGAGCGGGCCCGCCAGGTCCGTAGGGTCATCCAGTACGACCCTGCCCCACCCGTGTGAACCACGTCGCCATGGGCCGGCCCGCCGGGCCGGTCAGCGGAGCCGGTAGAGGTCCTCCCCGGCTTCAGGCACCACCATGGCGTCGGAATCGGCCTCCCAGGCGGCGAGGTCGATCCGGTCGGGATCGAGGTAGTCGAGGTTCACCGCCCGGGCCACGTCCTCGGGGATGCCGGTGGCTAGGGTCACCGTGAGCCGGCAGTGCTCGCCCGCAATTTCGTCGTAGGTGCCTGCGCCGCGCAGGTGGGTGGCGTGGGCCAGATCGCCCCAGTGGAGATCCTCGAACCGGTCCCACTGCTTGGTGAAGTAGTCGCGGCAGTGGTAGCCGACCTCTGCGACCTGGGGGTGGGCGGCGCTGATCTCGTGGATGTGCGGCGCGTAGAGCACCACCTGGCCGCCGTCGGCCACGACCGGCTCGACCTTGTAGAACCCCTTGGCCCCGGTCCACAGATCGCCGTACCGGGTCGGGATCAGCGACAGCACGCGCTTCACCGGCGCGTCGAGGTAGAGGATGTGCGTCTCGGCCGATACGTCCGCCGCCGCCGCCCAGGCCGCCGACGGATCGCCGAAGGCGACCGAGTGGAGGGAGTCCGTCCCGGACCTGGTGACGACGCAGAACGCCAACCGCTCGCCGGGGACGATCGACGTCGCCTCGTCGATCAGGGCCCGCACCGGGGTCACACCCCGGGTGCCGATGATCCGGGCGCTGGTGATCAGCGCACCCAGCCAGTGGGACAGGTCGATCAGCTCCCGGTCCGCCACTCCGGGGAAGAGGTACTTGTTGCCGCCGGAGAAGCCGACGACCTCGTGGGGGAGGACCGGACCGAGGATGAGCGTGACGTCGTGCTCGACCACGGCACGGTTGATCCGCACCCGGGTGTCCCGGCGGAGCATGCCCTCAGAGAGCTCGGCGATCCGGCCCGCGGTGATGGTCCCGACATCCACGAGCTCCGACGGGTCCCACCAGGCATGGTTGCGCACCTCCATCGAGGGATAGCGGTCGGCCAGGGCGCCGGGCTCGTACCCCAGGTGGGCGGCGAGTGCCTCCTCGTCCATCGCCCTGTGGGTACCGAGGGCCACCAGCACGGTAAGTCGCGTCACCCGACCGTGGAGCGCACCATGGACAGCCGACACCAGCAGGGGCAGCGGGCAGCTGCGGGTTCCGTCGGGGACGAGCACGCAGACGCTCCGCCCGTCGACGTCGGCCGCACCCAGCTGTTCGATGACGAACCCGCGGACCTGGTCTTCGGTGAGGACGCTGCGCGGGCCGCCGATCCGAGCCACCGAAGCCGTCGAGGTCACTGCGATGCCCGATTCCCCGACCTGTGCCGCCAGGACTCCGGTGGGGAAGGTGGCGGACCCCACGGTTGCGCCGGCCTCCCCACGGGCAGATCATAGGTTCGTGTCCGACGCCCTCGCTCCCCTCGTCCTCGGACCGGACCGGCTGCTGCCGGCGGAGCCCGGCGTGCGGGCGATCGCGCGCCGGCTCTACGAGGCGGTGGCCGATCTGCCACTGCTCTGCCCGCACGGTCACGTCGATCCGGCCCTCCTGGTCAACGACGAGCCCTTCGCCGACCCCGCTGGATTGTTGGTGACCCCCGACCACTACGTAACCAGGCTGCTGCACGCCGACGGGGTCGACCTCGAGGCACTGGGGGTCGGGCAGGGGCCGCTGTCCGAAGGTGCGTCACGGCAGGTGTGGCGGCACCTTTGCGAACGCTGGCCTGTCTTCGGTGGGACGCCGGTGCGCATCTGGCTCGAGGCCGAGCTCGGGGAGATCTTCGGTGTAGCGGTGCGGCCGTCGGCGAGGACGGCCGACTCCATCTACGACCAGGTGGCGGCGCATCTCAGCGAGGACGCCTACCGCCCGCGGGCGCTGTTCGAGCGCTTCGGCATCGCCGTGCTCGCCACCACCGACGACCCCTGTGCCGACCTGGCGGCGCACGCCGCGCTCGCCGCCGACCCGACCTGGTCGGGGAGGGTGATCCCCACCTTCCGTCCCGACCGCTACCTCGAGATGGACAGGCCCGGCTGGGCCGATGCCGTCGGCACGCTGGCCGAGTCGGCCGACGTCGACACGGGCGGGTACGCCGGCTACCTGCAGGCACTCGAGCAGCGTCGGCGGTACTTCATCGCCCATGGCGCCACCGCGGCGGACCACGCTCATGCCGACGCACGGACCGATGCGCTGGCGCCCGAAGAGGCGGCCGGGATCTATCGGGCAGGCCTGGCCGGGGAGGCGACGGCGGGTGAAGCGGTGGCGTTCCGCCGCCACATGCTCGGAGAGATGGCGCGGATGTCGTGCGAGGACGGGTTGGTCATGGTCCTGCATCCGGGGGTACGGCGCGACCACCACCGACCCACCTTCGATCGGCTCGGGCCCGACGCCGGCCACGACATCCCGATCCGCATCGAGCTCACCGATGCGCTGCGCCCGTTGCTCGAGCGCTACGGCACCCACCCCGGGTTCCACCTGGTCGTCTTCACGGTCGACGAGGCGGTCTGGTCGCGTGAGCTCGCCCCGCTGGCCGGGTTCTATCCCTCGGTGTACGTCGGGGCGCCGTGGTGGTTTCTGGACGCTCCCGACGCCATCAGGCGATTCCACGCGGCCGTGACCGAGACCGCCGGCTTCTCGCGGTTGTCCGGGTTCGTCGACGACACGCGGGGCTTCTGTTCCATTCCCGCCCGGCACGACATGTCCCGCCGCATCGACGCGGGGACGCTGGCCCGGCTCGTGGCCGAGGGGCGGCTGGGCGAGGACGAGGCCGCTGACACCGCCGTCGCCCTCGCCGGCAGGCAGCCCGCTCATGTGTTCAAGCTGTGACGGCCACCCCGCTCGCCCGTTCCGCAGGAAGTGGGCGCCCGGCTCCGCCGGTCCGGCTGGTCCACCTCGGACTGGGGAACTTCTTCCGTGCCCACCAGGCCTGGTACACGCAACGGGCGCCCGATGGCGCCGAGTGGGGCATCGCCGCGTTCAGCGGACACGACCGCAGCACCCTCGCCCGGCGATTGACCGCCCAGGAGGGGCTCTACACCCTCGTCACACGCGCACCCGATGCCGACCGGTTCGAGGTGGTGAGGGCTGTGGCGCGATCGCACACCGCCACCGATGACGACGCGTGGTCGGGGTACTTCGGCTCCCCTGCCCTCGCCGCGGTGACGGTGACGGTGACCGAGGCAGGCTACCTGTGGGCCGATGGGGGTGGGCTCGACGTCGCCGACCCGGCAGTCGGGGCCGATATCGAAACGCTGCGACGCGACATCACTGCCCGCGCCGTCACCGCACCCGGCCGTCTTGCCGCCGGTTTCGCCGCTCGACGGCAGGCCGATGCAGGCCCCATGGCCCTGGTCCCCTGCGACAACCTGCAGCACAACGGGGCCATCGCCGCCCGGGTGGTCCTCGACCTGGCGGCGCTGATCGACCCGGATCTCGCGTCGTGGATCGCCGAGTCGGTCTCGATCGTGACCACCGTGGTCGACCGGATCACCCCGCGGACAGAGCCCGGGGACCTCCGCACCGTCGCCCGGGCCACCGGGTCGGTCGACAGGTGCCCGGTCGTCACCGAGCCGTTCCACGAATGGGTGCTGAGCGGCACCTTCCCTGCGGGACGGCCCCACTGGGAAGGTGCCGGGGCGACCTTCGTCGACGACGTGACGCCGTTCGAGCACCGCAAGCTGTGGCTTCTCAACGGCGCGCACTCGTTGCTTGCCTATGTCGGGCCGGCGCTGGGCCACGCGACGGTTGCCGAAGCCGTCGACGACGAGGTGTGCCGCCGGTGGCTCGACCAGTGGTGGTCGGAGGCGTCTCCCCACGTGGGTCAATCGGCCGATGGCGTCGAGGAGTACCGCACAGCGCTGCTCGAACGGTTCGCCAACCGCCGGATCCGCCACCGACTCGACCAGATCGCCGCCGACGGCTCACAGAAACTGCCGATGCGGATCCTGCCGGTCCTGGGTGCCGAACGGTCCGCGGGCCGGGTGCCCGAGGGCGCCCTCAGGGTGCTTGCGGCGTGGATCTCGCACCTGCGAGGCGGCGGTGCACCGGTCGTCGACGTACGCGCCGGGGAGTTCGTCGAACTCGCCCGCGGGCCCCTCCCCGACGCGGTCCGGCACGTCCTGGACGCGTTGGATCACTCACTGGCCGACGACGAGCCGGCCGTGGCCGTCGTCGTCTCCCAGTGCGCCGAGTTCGAGCACCTGCGGGACGGCTGAGCCGCCGCAGGACGTTGGTCATCGTGGAGCCCGGCGGGCCCCGGGGGACCCAGGAGCGGGAGATCGGCGTCCACCCCCTGGTGCGCACCACGGGCTACGTTCCCGGCGTGTCCACTCGCCGCAACCCGATGGCCGGGATCCTCGCCGGCCCCATCGACGCCCCGCCCGCCGACCGGTTGGCGGCTGTCTTTCCCACGGTCCCGGCGGTACCGGGCATGTCCGTGGCCCATCGGGCCAGCGGGTTCAACGGCGTCCTGGTGAGGATCGAAGGCGGCGGCGTCGAGATCCGGGGCCGCACCGGGCTGGAACGGGTCTTCCATCTGGCCCCGGGGGCATTCTCGGTCGGGGGCCGGGCCGTGACCCTGATCCGACCGGCGCCACCGATGGCGGCCCGGGGCTCTGTGGCGGAAGTCACCGCCTCGGGCTCGGTGGCGGTACCCGGCGCGCCCGCCCGGGTGGCCCGGGCGGGACGCGTACTCGTCGAAGGGGTGCACGATGCCGAGCTGGTCGAGCGGGTGTGGGGTGACGACCTCCGCATCGAGGGCGTGGTCGTCGAACGGCTCGATGGCCTCGATCACCTGGCCAGCGCCATTCAGGCGTTCCGTCCCGGCCCTGCCCGCCGGCTCGGGGTACTGGTGGACCACCTGATCGAGGGGAGCAAGGAGTCGAGGATCGCCGCCGGCCTCCACCATCCGGACGTGCTGGTCACCGGCACGCCCTTCGTGGACGTCTGGCAGGCCGTCAAGCCGGCGGTGCTGGGCATCGACGCATGGCCGCACGTCGGGAAGGGCGTCGATTGGAAGTCCGGCGTGTGCGAGGTGTTGGGGTTCGGTGATGCCCCGACCACCTGGCGTCGGATCCTGTCGTCCGTGCGGACCTACGCCGATCTGGAACCGGCGCTGGTGGGGTCGGTCGAGCGGCTGATCGACTTCGTCACCGACACCACCTGACCCGGTCCGGGGAGGCTCAGCCCACCGCCTGCGGGCGTTCCCGGCGAGCGGTGGCCGGCCTCGACCACCATCGACCGCTGAACCTCCATGCCGGCGGCTTCTCCACGTGTCGGGCCACTGCCACCCGTGGCCACGCCTGATCGACGGCGGCGGCCAGCACGGCCAGCACCTCGGGATCGATCTCGCCCCGGGCGGTCACAGCGGCATGTTCCCGTGCTTGCGCTTGGGCAGGTCCTCGCGCTTGGACAACAGGAGTTCGAGACTCCGGACCAGCACCCTCCGGGTCTCGGCCGGATCGATGACGTCGTCGACGTACCCGCGCTCGGCGGCGGCATAGGGGTTGGCGTAGGCCTCGGTGTACTCCTCGACCAGCTCCTTCCGGCGGCCCACCGGATCCGCAGCCTCGGCAAGATCACGCCGGTAGACGATCTCAACGGCGCCCTCGGGGCCCATCACCGCCAACTCGGCGGATGGCCAGGCGAAGGCGAGGTCGGCTCCGATCGACTTGGAGTTCATCACCACATAGGCCCCGCCGTAGGCCTTGCGGGTGATGATCTGGACCCGGGGGACCGTGGACTCGCAGTAGGCGTACAGCAACTTGGCACCGTGACGGATGATGCCGCCGTACTCCTGGTCGGTGCCGGGCATGAAGCCCGGCACGTCGACGAAGGTGACCAGCGGGACGTTGAAGGCGTCGCAGGTGCGGACGAAGCGCGCGCCCTTCTCCGAGGCGTCGATGTTGAGCACGCCGGCCAGCATCTGGGGCTGGTTCCCGACCACGCCCACCGCCCGGCCGTTGATCCGGGCGAAGCCGCAGACCAGGTTCATCGCCCAATGGTGGTTGACCTCGAAGAACTCGCCGTCGTCGACGACGCCCTCGATGACCTTGATCATGTCGTAGGGCTGGTTGGGGGACGCCGGCATCAGCGCAGTCAGCTCGGGTGTGAGCCGGTCGGGGTCGTCTCCGGTCTCCACCAGTGGTGCCTCCTCCAGGTTGTTGGAGGGGAGGAAGCTCAGGAGGTAGCGGACGTCGTCCAGGCAGGACTTCTCGTCCGGGGCGACGAATGCCGCCACTCCGGACTTGGTGGCGTGGCTCATGGCCCCGCCCAGCTCCTCGAGGGTGACGTCCTCGCCGGTGACCGTCTTGACCACGTCGGGCCCGGTGATGAACATGTGGCTGGTCTCCTGGACCATGAAGATGAAGTCGGTCATCGCCGGGCTGTAGACGGCGCCCCCGGCACAGGGGCCCAGGATCACGCTGATCTGGGGGATGACGCCCGATGCCTGCGCATTGCGGTAGAAGATTCCCCCGTAGGAGTGGAGCGAGACGACGCCCTCCTGGATGCGGGCGCCGGCCCCGTCGTTCAGCCCGATCATCGGCACCCCGATCGACGAGGCGAGGTCCATGACCTTGTGGATCTTCTCGGCGAAGACCTCTCCCAGCGCCCCGCCGAAGACGGTGAAGTCCTGGCTGAACACGCAGACACGGCGGCCGTCGATGGTCCCGAACCCGGTGATCACACCGTCCGTGTACGGGCGATGCTCCTCGAGCCCCATGCCGTGGGACCGATGGCGGGCCAGCATGTCCAGCTCCTGGAAGGAACCGTCGTCGAGTAGGTACTCGACCCGTTCCCGAGCCGTCATCTTGCCTCTTGAGTGGTGCTTTTCCACGGCCCGGGGGGATCCCGCATTGCGGGCGAGCTCGCGGCGCTCGGCCAGTTCTTCGAGTCGGCGGGTCATCGGGACATCCATGGCCCCCGAGGGTAGCGGACCTGTCGGAAGGGGTCCGTCGGGCGGCCGGGCGGCGTGCCCACGCCGGGGATGTTCCCGCACCCCGACCTGCGGACGCTGCTCAGTGGGCCGAGTTCACCCAGTGGGGCCCGCACCACACGTAGGTGACGGGGCTCTGTGCGCCCATGCCCAGGTGGGCGGCGACACTCTTCCCCACGTAGCGCCCCTCGAGTTCGGCGTCCCGCGTCCCGGTGAAGGAGTAGCGGTCCACAGGGCGGACGGCACCGCCCGGACTGCCCGAGCAGAGGGCAGGCTCCCGCGGGTCGGCGGTCGGCTCCCACCCTTCGATCCGATAGACGGCAGCGACCAGATCGCCGACGACGGTGACCGCCCACTGCGGCGAGCGTGGGGAGTCGAGGTCGATCCACCGCCGTCCGATGCGCCAACTGTGCCGGGCCACCTCGTAGGACGGGTCCGCTCCCGTGCCCCCGACCCGGAGCAGCACCACCTGGTGCCCCCGCTTGAACTTGGCCCGCTTGGCCAGGAGGGAGCGCACCTCGGTCACCGGCCGGCGCTGGCTGACGGCGTCGGGACCACAGGCCAGCCCGAGTGCATCTCCGGCGGCGGCCTCGACTAGCAACGCCTCCTCCGCGCTCAGCCCGTAGCGCAGGATGTCGATGCGGACGGCCCGGCCATCGGACTCGACCTCCCTGATCCGCTCCAGCACCGGGTCCTCGGGGCATCGGCCCGCCGCCTCGGGGCCCTCGCCGGAACCATGTCGCGCCGCCCTCACCTGGTCGAAGCAGCGGTCACCCCGGCCCCGGCCCACGAAGAAGGTCCGCCCGGTACGGGGGTCGACCAACAGGTAGACGTAGGAGCGCAGCTTTGCCGAGACCCCGGGGGCGAACCCCTCGTCGGCCTCGCTGCAGCCTTCGCCGCCCTCGGGTGGCGCGTCACCTGCCCCGGGGGCGGCAGCGCCGATCGGTCGGGCAGTGCCGATCGGTCCTTCAAGGTCGGCCCACCGGGCCGGCGGCAGGACGGCGGTCGTCGCGGCGGCAGCCGGGACGGGGATGGCCGGGACCGGGCGAGCCTGCGAGGAGACGACGGGCACTCCGAGGGCCTGGGTCGCCTGGTCCGCCGGAACGTCCACGCCGGGCACCGGGGTCTCGGAGAGCTGGTCACCATCGGTAGCCGTGGGCGTCGACGCGCGGGCCGTGTCGGCTGCTTCCATCGTAGGGAGAGCCTACTACCTCGGGACGTGAGCGAACTACATCGGTGTCATTCCTCGACGAGTTCGATCAACGTGCCGAAGGCACCCTTCGGGTGCACGAAGGCCACAGTGGTCCCCCGCGACCCCGGGCGCGGGGCCTGGTCGATCACCTGACCGCCGTGGTCCTTCACCGACTGGAGTGCGGCCGCGCAGTCATCCACCCGGTAGCCGACGTGGTGGAGACCCTCCCCCTTCTTCTCGAGGTACTTGGCAACGGGGGAGTCGACCCTGGTGGGGGTCAGCAGTTGGACGTAGCTGTCCGCCACCTTTATGAGCGCCTCCTCGACGCCGTCGGAGTCAACGCGCTCGCGGTGGACCACCGCGGCCCCGAACGTCTCCTCGTAGTAGGCGATGGCCGCGTCGAGGTCGCGCACGGCGATGGCGACATGGTCGACTTCGGTCAGCAGGGGTTCCGTCATGCCCCGTGCCTCCGGAACAGCGTGATCCGATCCTCGCCCACCGCGGCGCGGAACTCGGGGTCGTCGATTCCCAGGCCCTCCTCCGGCGCCAGGCAGAGCACACCGATCTTGCCCTCGTGGAGGTTCCGGTGCACCTGATAGGCCGCATCTCCTACGTGCTCCAGCGTGTGGACGGCAGAGAGCGCCGGCAGGATCTTCCCCTCGCACACCAGCTGGTTGGCATCCCACGCCTCGCGGTAGTTGGCGAAGTGGGAGCCCTTGATGGTCTTCAGCTTCATCCACAGATGACGGTTGTCGTACTCGATCATGTAGCCCGAGGTGGCCGCACAGGTCACGATGGTGCCGCCGCGCTTGGCTGCGAACACAGAGGCGCCCATCGTCTGGCGACCCGGGTGCTCGAACACGATGTCGACGTCGTCACCGACCAGGCTCCGGATATCCTTGCCCAGACGACGCCACTCGGACTCGTCCTGGGTGTGCTCGTCCTTCCAGAAGCGGTAGTTGGCGGCCTTGCGGTCGATCACTGCATCCACCCCGAGCTCGTGGAGCAGCCCGACCTTCTCCGGGGAGGACACCACTCCCACCGGGGTTCCGCCACCGTTGAGGACGTACTGCACGGCATAGGCCCCGAGCCCACCGGACGCCCCCCACACCAGGACCTTGTCCCCTTGTTGCATCTGGGCGCCGTTCTTCGAGACGAGCATCCGGTAGGAGGTGGAGTTGCACAGCGCGTTGGCCGCGGCCTCCTCCCACGTGAGGTGCCCGGGCTTGGGCATCAGCTGGTTGGCCTTGATCACGGCCAGATCGGCGAGGCCGCCGAAGTTGGTCTCGAACCCCCAGATCCGTTGGTTGTCGGCCAGGATGGAGTCGTCGTGCGCGCTCGGGCTCTGATCGTCGACGTAGTTGCAGTGGACGGTCACCTTGTCGCCGGGCTTCCAATTCCGAACCGCCGATCCGGTGCGGAGGACCACGCCGGCGGCGTCCGACCCGACCACGTGGTAGTCGAGCGCGTGGCGGGCGCCCCACCTGCTCTCCTTGCCCAACCGGTCGAGGAAGCCGAAGGTGGGCAGCGGCTCGAAGATCGAGGTCCAGACCGTGTTGAAGTTGATCGCACTGGCCATGACCGCGATGTAGGCCTCGTCGGGAGCCAGCTCGGGCACCGCCACGTCGCCCACGTGGAGCGACTTCCTCGGGTCCTTCTCCGCTGACTCGAGGCCGTCGAACATCCCCACCTCGTCGCGGCGCACGTGGGCGGCCCGATAGGCCTCCGGAAGCGGAACGGCGGCAATCTCCTCGCCAGAGGCGCCGGACTGGATGGCTGAGAGGAACTCCTGCATGGGAAGCGAGGATAGCCCGACGGCGCGACGCGGAGCCCGGACGGCGGCTGAGGGCCACCGTCCCCCGGGCGGCCGTACCGGGCCGTGTGGTGGGACCTCCGGGCGAGGTCGTATCATGATGGCCTGTCGTCGTGGCGGGCCCATGGGGGGAACGCCGCCTTAGCTGGCCGGAAGGCCTCGGAGGTCGTCATGCCCGGAACCGTCATCGTCGCAGGAGCCCGCACCCCGATCGGCAAGCTCTCGGGGGCCCTCGGATCCTTCTCGGGCACGGACCTGGGTGGCTTCGCCATCGCCGGTGCCCTCGAGCGGGCCGGCATCAGGCCCGAGCAGGTCGACTACGTGTTCATGGGACAGGTGATCCAGGCCGGGGCCGGGCAGATCACTGCACGCCAGGCGGCGACCAAGGGCGGGATCCCGCTGGACGTGGCCGCCTCCACCATCAACAAGGTGTGCCTGTCCGGTCTCAACGCCATCTACCTGGCCGACCTGATGATCAACGCGGGCGAGGCGGACATCGTGGTCGCCGGGGGCATGGAGTCGATGACCCAGGCCCCCTATCTGCTCCCGGGGGCGCGCGCCGGCTACCGGATCGGCGACGGTGCGCTCGTCGACTCCATGATGTACGACGGACTGTTCTGCGCGTTCGACAACTGCGCGATGGGACTCGGGACCGAGCGCTACAACGGTGCCGACGGCGTGTCACGCGAGCGCCAGGACGCCTTCAGCGCCCTCTCCCACGAGCGGGCCGCGGCCGCCATCAAGGACGGCAAGTTCGCCGAGGAGATCGTCGGCGTCAGTGTGCCCCAGCGCAAGGGTGACCCGCTGGTGGTCGACACCGACGAGGGCGTCCGCCCCGAGACGACCGCCGAATCACTGGGCAAACTGCGCCCGGCCTTCGACAAGGACGGCACCATCACGGCCGGCAACGCATCCCAGATCTCCGACGGCGGTGCCGCCGTCATCGTGACGTCCAGGGCCAAGGCCGAGGAGCTGGGGCTCAGCCCGATAGGTGAGTTCGTGAGCTACGGCCAGGTTGCCGGCCCGAGCCCGTCGCTCCTCCACCAGCCCTCCCACGCCATCTCAGTGGCACTGGCCAAGGCCGGCCTCGCCACCGGTGACATCGACATCTTCGAGATCAACGAGGCGTTCGCCGCGGTGGGCCTGGCCTCCGCCGACGACCTGGGCATCGGCGCGGACGTGGTCAATGTCAACGGCGGCGCCATCGCCCTCGGCCACCCGGTGGGCATGTCCGGCACGCGGTTGGCGCTGACCGCGCTCCTCGAGCTGAAGCGCCGGGGCGGTGGCACGGCGGTGGTCAGCCTGTGCGGCGGCGGCGGCCAGGGCGACGCGGCCATCCTGCGCACGCTTTGACGGTCCGGGGCGGGAATCGCCTGGGCTCGCCCGGTCCCGGTGCTGGTGACGCTCCTGCCCCTCCGCTCAGTACGGAGGCTTGAACAGCCCGACCAAGGTGCCGCAGCCGTGGGCGAGGTCCTCCCATGCGCCCACGCCGAGGGCCAGCACAGCCAGTGAGCAGGTGGGGAACCCCCGGGCCTCGAGTGCGGCACGACCGTCGGGGGCACCCGCTCCGGCCTCGCCCTCCTCGTCCTCTCCGACCAGCTCCCAGATCAGCCGGTACATGGCGGGGTTGTGCCCCACCACCAGGGCTCCGGTCACCCCTTCGTCGATCTCCCGGAGGTACCGGAGCACCAGGTCGGAGTCGGCCTGGTAGAACGAGCGGTACGAGTCGAGCGGTAGCGGGTGGCCCGTCGCCTCGATGAGCAGGTCGGCGGTCTGCCGGGTCCGTACGGCGTCCGAGCAGATGGCCAGGCCGGGCGCGGGAACGCCGTCCATCCCGAGGATCGGCCCCTCGCCTCCCAGGCGCCTCCCGAGCGCGGTGGCGTCACGGCGCCCGCGTCCGGTCAGGGGGCGCTCCCTGTCGCCCCCACCCCACGGGGCATCGGAGGCCGCCTTGCCGTGGCGCAGGATCCAGAGGTGGCGAACCGGCGACTTCACTGACATCGACATCCCCTCATGGTGCCCCAACCGGAGCCATGGGTGCTCCCTGAGGGGCCCGGACCGCCGCACCCGGCGCCACGGCTCCGATCGGCCCGTTCAGGCCTCCACCTCGCGACGACCCTCGAGCGCCCTGCCGAGGGTCAGTTCGTCCGCGTATTCGAGGTCCCCGCCCACCGGCAGACCACTGGCGATCCGGGTGACCGTGAGCCCCATGGGCTTCAGGAGGCGGGCCAGGTACATGGCCGTGGCCTCACCCTCGAGGTTGGGATTGGTGCAGAGGATCACCTCCCTGATGCCCTCCTCCTCGACCCTGACCAGCAGCTCGCGCACCCGGAGCTGATCCGGCCCGATCCCCTCGATCGGGTTGAGCGCGCCCTGCAGGACGTGGTACTTCCCCGAGAACTCCCCCGTCTTCTCCACCGAGACGACGTCGCGGGGATCCTCCACCACGCAGACCGAGGCGGCGTCGCGTCGGTCGTCGAGGCAGATGGCGCACAGGCCACCCTCGGCGACGTTGAAGCAGCGGGTGCACAGCGTGATCCGCTCCTTGACGGCGATGATCGCCTCCGCGAGCCGCAGCGCGTCCTCGGGCGCCACCTTCAACAGGTGGAACGTGATCCGCTGGGCCGACTTGGGCCCGATGCCCGGCAGTCGGCCGAGCTCGTCGATGAGCGACTGCAGCGGACCGGAGAACACGGCCATCTAGCCGACCTCCTCGGCGCCGGGAAACGCCTGGAGGACACGTGCCTCCGCCGAGTTGTCCACCTCGGCGATCTCCAACTCGGTTTCGTCGAAGCCCACGAGGTCATCGAGGGGGTCAGGATCCGGCCGACCATCGCGGTCGGGTGCGGGAGCGGCAGCGGCCGGGCCCGCGGCCGGGGGCCTGCGGGCCGAGACCTGCTCCGGCCCGGGAGTGGCCGGGCCGGAGCTCCTCGTCGTGACCGCACCGGTGGGCGCACCATCCCGGGAACCGCTCTCCTCCGGGTCCGACTCGCTTCCGGCACCGGGTTCGACCACCAGCGTCAGGCCCACCGGACGGCCGAAGTGGTCGGACAACGCCGCCTCGATCTCCTCTCGGATCTCCTCGCATCGCCTGCGGTGGATGTCATTGGGCAGACCGAACACCGCCCGGCCGTCCTCGACGCCGACGAATCGACCGGCTTGGAACAACGCCTTCGCCTTGGGTCGGAGGCCCACGATGATGTGATCACCCCAGGCCTGGACCAGCTGGTCACGGGTCGGGAACGGGACCGGTGTCGATGGGGCATCCGGGGCAGGAGGACGCGGTTCGTCCCGGACAGGCGGAGTTCCGGGCGCGGCGGGAGGAGGCGCCGGTGCGACCTCGGCGCGGGCGGGAGCCGACTCCCGGCGCACTGCACCCAACGTCTTCCGGCCCGAGCCCGTGGTGCCCGGAGGGGGCTCCTCGACGGCGGGCCCCCCGGGGGCGGAGGACCGGGGACCAGCTTCGTGGTGACCCGCGGCTCCGGTGGGGCCGGGCTCGGAGGGCGCCGGTCGGTGGCTGACCGCAGCCGGCCCGGGGGCCTGAGAGGGTGCCGGGGCCGAGGGAGCAGAGGGAGTGCCCGGGGCGGCGCGGCCGGCGGCCTCGAGTCGCTCGATCCGGGCCAGGATGGACTCCGGCGAGTCGTCTGCCTCCGGGTGGGCCAACCGGACCAGGGCGACGTCCAGGTTGACCCGGGGATCGGGCGCATCGCGCATAGTGACCTGGGCCCGCCCCAGCACCTCCATGGCCCGCACCAGTGCCGCGAGCCCCACCCGTTCCGCCTGGGAGGCGAGCGACTCCCGTTCGGCCCCGGAGACCGTCACCAGCTCGGGTGCCACCAGGGCCAGGAAGCCTTGGCGGAGGTGGTCGACCAGGTCGCCGGTCAACTGTTGGGGGCTGAACCCGGCTGACGTCAGGTGGGCCACCGCCACCAAGGCGCGGGCGATGTCCCGTTCGGCGAGGGCCTCGACGACCTCGTCGAGCTCGGGCAGGTCGTCGTCGACGGCATCGGACGCCGCCACCTGGTCGAGCACCGAGAGCGCGTCCCGGGCCGATCCGCGGCCACGCCGAACGGCCAGGTCCAGCGCCTCGTCGGGGACGTCGAGATGCGCGTCCTGGCGCACCTGGGCCAGTAGCTCACCGAGCGTCTCCGGGCCGAGGAGGCGGAATTCGAAGTGCTGGGTGCGGCTGCGGATGGTGGGCAGCACCTTCTGGGGGTCGGTGGTGGCCAGCACGAAGACGACGTGGGCGGGCGGCTCCTCGAGCGTCTTGAGCAGGGCGTTGGAGGCGGCTGTCGAGAGCATGTGGACCTCGTCGACGATGTAGACCTTCTGGCGGCCCGGTGTTCCCAGTGCCGCCCGCGACACCAGGTCGCGCATGGCCTCGACTCCGTTGTTCGACGCGGCGTCGAGCTCGTGCACGTCGAGCGAGGTGCCCTTGGTGATCTCGACACAGGAGGCACACACGCCGCACGGCTCGCCGTCCTGCAGGTCTATGCAGTTGAGGGCCTTGGCCAGAATCCGGGCCGTCGAGGTCTTGCCGGTCCCCCGGGGGCCGCTGAACAGGTAGGCGTGGGCCACCCGACCGTCCCTTACCGCGTTCCGGAGTGCGAGGACGACGTGGTCCTGCCCACGGACCTCGCCGAACGTCGACGGTCGGAATCGCCGATAGAGCGATTGATAGGGAACGTCGTCGGGTGCGTCGGCCACGTCGGGGGAGCCTACCGGCCACCGGGACCGGCCTCCCCGCAGGATCGGGCCGGTCGTCCCGGGGACCGGGCCCGCTCCCCGGTGCTCGGTGCGACGGCCAGATTGGCTGCGGCACACGGCCTGACCCGCTGAGAGCTGCTGCCTTCCGACCCTGACTCGATTCACAGGAGGACGTTGCG
>DAIMIK010000019.1:0-32229 GCA_036722795.1 Acidimicrobiales bacterium
ACCCCGATCTCGGGGGTCCACGTCCGGACGACGGAGGCGACCGAGGAGCCGGCCCGGAGGGGCCGCGACCTCGCCCTCCCCTACATGCGTGACGTCCGTATCACCCGCGCCATGCCGGGTTCTGCGATTCCATGCAGGAAGTGCCCGCCCTCGACCTGGGCGTCCACCGGGGGGAGCGCCCCGCCGGAGACCTCAACGCGAGCGTCGTTGCCCGTGCTCGGCTCGGCATCTCCGACGAGCCCTTTCTCGTCATGTACTTCAGACGTGTCGAGCCGGCGAAAGGCATCGACGTGCTCATCGACGCGCGGGCCGGGCTGGACGCCGGATCGCGCCCGGTCGACATCCAACGAGGTGGTCTGGGACAGCGCCGAGGACCCATCGCTCGTGACCTTGGCCGTGACCTCGAACGGCCGGGTCTGCCCGGCAATGGTCAACGCGCCGGAGAGACGGACCGGGCGGCCGCCGTCGTTCCGCCACGGCGGGTCGGTCATCCCCCCGACGGTGACGAAATCCTCCGGAAGTATTTGTTTGTACAAGCAAATGTAGGCCGCCGACGCCGGCGCCGGCGGCCGCTCGAAGGGAGTGGGGCTCAGAATCCCAGCCGGTCGAGGGCGTCCTCGCGCTGCTGCCAGTGCTTCTCCACCCGCACGAAGAGCTCGAGATAGGCGCCGGGCGGCATCTGCTTGCGCACGGCGGTTCCCACCTCCTTGAGGGTCTCCCCGCCCCTGCCGATGACGATCCCCTTCTGGGAGTCCCGCTCGACCAGGATCTCGCACCGGACCCGGGGCCACTCCCATTCGGTCACCCGGCAGGCGATGCTGTGCGGGAGCTCGTCCTGCACCCGGTGGAGCAGCTCCTCGCGCACCAGGTCGGCCACCCAGAAGGCCTCGGCCACATCGGTGATCATCCCCTCGGGGTAGTACCGGGGACCCTCGGGCATGAGCGCCACCACCGCATCGACCAGTGGGCCGACCCCCTCCCCGGTGGACGCCGACACCGGGAAGTACTCGACGGGAACCGGCGGGCCGTGCTCCTCATCGTCGAGCGCGGCGATCACCTCCGCGACCCCGGTGAGATGGGTGAGGACCCGGTCGCCGCCGACCCGGTCGATCTTGTTGACCACCACCAGCAGGGTCGGCTGCCCCGACTCGCCGGCCCCGGCGTCACCCACCTCCTCCTGGAGGGAGGCGGCACGCGCCATCGCCCGCACCCGCCGGGCCGACTGGCCGAGGACCATGCGGTCGCCCGGCCCCACCGGGCCGGTGGCCTCGACCATGGCCACCACCGCGTCGACGTCGTCCAGGGACGACGTCGCCGATTCGTTCATGCGCTCACCCAGTGCCGTGCGGGGCTTGTGCAGCCCCGGTGTGTCCACGAAGACCACCTGGGCATCGGGCCGATTGAGGACACCGCGCACCTGCGAGCGGGTGGTGTTCGGGCGCGGGGAGGTGATGGTGACCTTGGTGCCGACGATGGAGTTGACCAGGGTGGACTTGCCGACATTGGGCCTGCCCACCACGGCGACGAACCCTGATCGGAAGACGGTCACCTGCCGTCACCGGTGGCCGGTTCGGCCATGGGCACGATCCGGACCCGTTCGATCCGGCGGCCGTTGACCCGATCGGCAACCAGCCGCAGGCCTCCCACGGTCACCGACTCGCCGGCATCGGGGACGTGCCCCAACAGGTCGAACACCAGGCCGCCCACCGTGTCCCACGCCCCGGTGGGGAGTCGGGCATCGACCAGTTCGTTGACCTCGTCGACGGGCAGGCGGGCGCTCACCCGCAACTCGCCCGAGCCGAGCCGCTCCACCGGTGCCTCCTCCACGTCGAACTCGTCGACGATCTCCCCCACCAGCTCCTCGATCAGGTCCTCGAGCGTGACCAGGCCCGCCGTGCCGCCGTACTCGTTGACCACCACGGCGAGGTGGAACTTGTCGGCCTGCATCTCCCGCATCATGTCGGACACCCGCTTGGTCTCCGGCACGAAGTGGGCGACCCGCAGGTGGGAACGCACCGCGTCGGCCCCCTTCCCCATCCGGACCGTGCGGATCATGTCCTTGGTGTAGGCGATCCCCACCACGTCGTCGACGTGTTGCTCGACGGCCGGCAGGCGGCTGAACCCCGCCTCGAGGGCCCGCGCCAGCACTGCTTCGACCGTCTCCTTGGCGCCGATGGTCACCATGTCCGGACGGGGCACCATCACCTCGCGGACCACCGTGTCGCCGAACTCGATGATCGAGTGGATCAGGGCACGCTCCTCGGTCTCGATGACGTCCCCTTCGAGGGCCACGTCGGCCATGGCCAAGAGCTCGGACTCGGTCACGTGGGATCCGAGGTACCCGCCCTTCTGGCCGATGAGGAGGTTGGCCAGGCCGATCAGCGCACCCGACACCATTCTGATCGGCCAGAAGCGGACCAGCGCCGACACCAGGGGGGCGCTGAGCAGTGCCGCCCGTTCCGGGTGGTGCACGGCCCAGTTCTTGGGGACGGCCTCACCGAGGACGAAGATGACCACGATCTCGAACACGGTGGCGGCCAGGACACCCCACGCCCCGAACCAGCTGGCGGCCAGGACGCCCACCAGCGTGGCCACCACCAGCTGGCAGATCAGCACCAGCAGGAGCAGCGGATTGAGGAACCCCTGCGGGTTCTCGGTGAGGCGTACCAGGACCCTCGCCCCGCGCCGTCCATCCTCCACCAGGGCCATCGCCTTGGCCCGGCTCATCCGGACCAGGCTGGTCTCGGCCAGGGCCAGCATCCCCGAGGCCGCCAAGAGAACCAGCACCACGACGAGCAGGGCCACGTCGCCGACACTGACGCCGGCCGTGCCCACCAACACGTCCGCGCCCGGCGTCATGGATCCACGTGGTGGTACCGGGCCAACAGCTGCTGCTCGCGGAGCTCCATCCGCTCGGCCTCCTCATCGGCCACATGGTCCATGCCCAACAGGTGGAGGATCCCGTGGACCACCAACAGGGCGATCTCGTCGTCAAAGGTCACTCCGTGGTCCACGGCGTTCCGCGCCGCCACCGCCGGGCAGATCACCACGTCCCCGAGGAGGAGGCGGCGATCGGTGTCCGCCTCGATCGACGCCGGTCCGGTCCCGCCCTCGTCCGGCGACCTCCCGCTGCGGTCCACCTCGTCCTCGATGGGGAAGGACAGCACGTCGGTGGGGCCGACCTTGTCGAGGAAGCGCTCGTTCAGCGAGGCGATGGCCGCCTCGTCCACGAAGAGCAGCGAGACCTCCGTGTCGCTGACGACCCCCTCCGCCTCGAGGACCGAGCGGGCCAGCGCGGCCCATCGATCCACGGCAACCGGGTGATCCGACTGCTCGTCGGCGGCGTAGATGTCAAGCGTCATGGGGATCTTCGGGGGGGCTCTGGCGATCGTAGGCGGCGACGATGTCCGCCACGATCCGGTGGCGGACCACGTCCCGTTGCTTGAGATGGACGAAAGCCAGATCGGGCACCCCGGTCAGCACCCGCTCGAGGCCGACCAGACCCGAGCGCCCGCTGGCGACGTCGATCTGGGTGATGTCTCCGGTGACCACCGCCTTGGAACCGAACCCGATGCGGGTGAGGAACATCTTCATCTGCTCGGGACTGGTGTTCTGGGCCTCGTCGAGGATGATGAAGCTGTTGTTCAGGGTGCGCCCGCGCATGAAGGCCAGCGGGGCCACTTCGACGGCACCCCGGTCGATCAGCCGTTGCGCACCCTCGGCCTCCAACAGGTCGTGGAGCGCGTCATAGAGGGGTCGGAGGTAGGGGTCGACCTTGGCCATCAGGTCCCCTGGGAGGAACCCCAGCCGCTCGCCGGCCTCGACGGCGGGCCGGGTCAGGATGATCCGGTTGACCTGGCGCGCCTGGAGGGCCTGGACGGCGAGCGCCACCGCCAGATAGGACTTGCCGGTGCCGGCGGGGCCGATCCCGAAGGTCACGACGTTGGATGCGATGGCATCCGCGTACTGCTTCTGCCCGCCGGTCTTGGGGCGAACCGCGCGGCCCCGTGACGATCGGAGCAGCTCCGAGGTGAGGACCTCGGACGGCCGGACGTCGTCGTGCATCATGTCGATGGTGCGGTGAACTTGGACGGCATCGAGGCCCTGGCCGGACTCGAGGAGGATGATCAGCTCCTCGAAGAGTGCGGCCACCCGTTCCGCACCGTCGCCGTCGATGGAGATCTCGTTCCCCCGGACGGCGATGCGGACGCCGTCGAATGCCCCTTCGATCAGGCGCAGCAACTCGTCGCGCTGACCGAGGAGGCCGGCCATGAGATGGTTGCCGGGAACGAGAATTCTGACCTGGGTGCCTGCCACGTGCGCTCTGGTCCTGACCCTACCAGTGGGTCGGCCGCGTCGACCCGATCATGGGCGACCCGGGCCGCACCGACCTGGGGTGGGTTCGATCACGGCACCCCGACGGGGCAGAGCTCAGCCGGGGGGCCAATCGAAGGCCCGGCCACCGAGCACGTGGAGATGCAGGTGGTCCACGGAGTTCAGCGCATCGGGCCCCACGTTGAGCACCAGCCGGTAGCCACGGTCGTCGCCGCCGATCCCCTCGTCGTCGGCCACCGCTTTGGCCGCCATCAGCATCGCGGCCACCTCCCCACCCTCACCGTCACCAACGGTCGAGGCGTTGACGATGTGTCGCCTCGGCACGATGAGGACGTGCACGGGTGCCTGGGGGCTGATGTCCCGGAAGGCCACGGTGAGTTCGTCCGATCGGACGATGTCGGCGGGGATTTCACCGGAGACGATGTCGCAGAACAGACAGTCGGACACTGGCGATCAGGCTCCTGTCGATGCCGACAACCCGTCGGGGGAGATCCCGGCACGACCGTTCCCCTTCACCTCGGGATAGAGGTGCTCGAGACTGCCCGGGGTGATCCGGCTCGCCTCGATGAACCGGTCCACGTCTGCCTGCTGGAGGCGGATGACGCGGCCGAACTTGTAGGCGGCCAGATCACCTTGGTCGATGAATCGGTAGAGGCTCCGCAAGGTGATGCCGAGGCGCTCGGCGGCCTGCTTGGTGCTCAGCCAGTCGATCGGCTCGGTCATGGGGCGACGGCCCCCACCCGGCGGGCGACGGCCGCCAGTGGCCGGGCGCCCCGGGACTCCGGTGGGAGCAGGCAGGCCGGCACCCCGTCCCTCGCCATCAGACGTTCACAAGGAGACCGAGCTCGTCCAGTCGGGCTCCCATGCTGTCGGGGGTCACGCCGAACAGGCAGGCGATGGCCCGTACATCCTCGGCCCGGATGGTGATCATCCGGCCGTTGAAGTCCTGGCGATGCACCTGGATCATGCTGAGGAACCGGCGGAGCAGATCCCGCTCGGGCCCGCTCACCGTGTGGAGCTTGGTGAGGTCGATGGCCACTTTGTCCACTCCGACCCCTGGCTGCACGGCCCGCCGGCCCGTGAGCGGGACCACGTTCTCCGTGGCCCCGGCCGGCCCCCACCGGGTCGCGGCGGCGTCGTCGGGAGGCAGCAGCTGGTCGACGGGCACGTCGTAGAGCTTGGCCAGCCGCTGCAGTCGTGGCACCGAGATGGCCCGTTCGCCCCGTTCGTAGGCTCCCAGCACGGAAGCCTTGAACTCCTGCTCGGACATGGCCTCGACCGCCTGCAACGAAAGGCGCATCTGCTTGCGCATCGCCCGCAGCCGCGAGCCGACGGCCCGGGCGTAGGCGATGCGGGCTGCCTCTTCCTGCTCGTCGTCGTCCATCACGTCGAGCCTCTTGTCAGTCACCGACATGCCTACCTCCGCTGCTCCCACCGAACGCCCCCGAGCTCCGGTCTTGCCAATGTGTCGGAGGCCCATGTCCGTCCCGCCTGGTCCGGCGGCTCCGATCACGGCCGTACAACCCACCAGGACGCCCTGCCTCTCTGTGTAGTTTTGCTCACGGAGCGTGGTTACGCAAGGGCCCCGACCACTCCGCTCCGGATACCGCAGAGCACGGTGGCGGCGGCCACGGCCGCCGTTTCGGCCCGCAGCACGGTCGGCCCCAGGCCCACGCCGACGCCGAAGCGGGCCAACTCGTCGTCGTCCCACCCGCCCTCGGGTCCGACGGCAAGGACCGGATGGTCCAGCGAAGGCCTCCCCCCGCCAGGGCGGGCCAACAGGGGTCGGGCGCCCACCAGTGCGGCGATCCCGTCCAGCGGGGTCACCGCAGTGATCTCGGGAAGCCAGGGCCGCCGGCACTGGGCCGCAGCCTCCCGGGCCACCCGCCGCAGTCGCTCCACGGCGCGATCTCCCCGCTCGCCGTGCCACCGGACCACCGATCGGGCCGACCGGATCGGCACGATGCGGTCCACGCCCAGTTCGGTGAGCTTCTGGGTGACCCATTCGGGCCGGTCCCCCTTGGTCGGGGCAAAGGCCACTGTGATCTCGGGCCGGAGCCTGGGCTGGGTGACCGGTCGACCGTCGAGCTCGAGCAGCGACCCCACGTCGATGCCCCGGGACCCCCTCCCCGACGGGGACCCTGCCAGACGACAGGGCGTCCACGAGCCGGCCCCGTCGGACGCCACCACCAGCTCGCCCACGCGCAGCCGCAGGACGCCGAGGAGGTGGTGGGCGTCACCCGAGGTGAGGACAGGTGCACCCGGATCCTCGACGAAGACCATGGCGGAGGCCGCAAGCAGCAGGGGATCAGGCCCGTCCGGACCGGACACCACCGTCAGCTGAGGGCCGAACGGATCTTCGAGAAGATTCCCTCACCCTGCGGAGCGCTCCCCAGGTCCTCGCCCCTGGCCCCGGCCAGGGCGTGCAGGAGCTCCCGCTGCCCGTCGTCGAGGTGGGTCGGCGTGTCCACCTGCACGTGCACGAAGAGGTCCCCCCGGCCCCGCCCTCTCAGCTTGGGCACGCCCATCCCCTTCAGGTGGATCACCGCGCCGCTCTGCGTCCCGGCGGCGATGGCCAGGTCACGTTCGTCGTCCAACGTGTCGAACCCGGCGGTCCCCCCGAGCGCGGCCAGTGTCATCGGGATGTGCAGCGCGGCATGGAGATCCACACCGGACCGTTCGAAGGCCGGATCCGGATCGACCGACACGTGGACGAACAGCGCCCCGTTGGGCCCGCCCCGGAAGCCGGCCGGACCGTGGCCGGCCAGCCTCAGAGTCGACCCGTCGTCGACACCCGCCGGAATGTCGACGGTGAGGGTCCGGTCCTGGTTCCTCCGGCCCTCGCCCCGGCAGTCCGGGCACGGATCCTCGATGGCCTGCCCGGTGCCCTGGCAGCGCTGGCACGGCACCGCGGTGATCACCTGGCCGAGGATCGACTGGCGCACCCGGCGGAGCTCACCCGCACCCTGGCACTCGGGGCAACGCACGGCCGAGGTCCCCGGCCGGGCGCCCGAGCCCTCGCAGGTGTCGCAGTGGACCGGGGTCTGCACCTCCACCTGTCGCTGGACGCCGAACACCGCTTCCCTGAACGTCAGTCGGAGGACCATCTCGGCATCGGGGCCGGGCATGGGACCGGTGCGCCGGCTGCGTGCCGCGCCCGCACCGCCCATCCCGTTGAAGAATGCGTCGAAGAGGTCTCCCAGGCCACCGCCGAACGGGTCGCCCGCCGGACCGCCGGCACCCGCACCGAACACCCCTTCGGGGCCGAACCGGTCGTAGCGGGCCCGACGCTCGGGGTCCTTCAGGACCTCGTATGCCTGGCTGATCTCCTTGAACCGCTCGCCGGACTCGGATCCCTCCTCGCTGGTGTCGGGATGGAACTCGCGGGCCTTCGACCGGTAGGCGCGTTTCAACTCGTCGTCCGAGGCGTCCCGCCCCACGCCGAGCAGCTCATAGAGATCGGCGGTGGTCACCGGCCATTCCTCCTGCCGGTCATCGGCCGGTCTCGCTCAGACGCTCGCCCAGGCGGCCGCCGACCACACGGGCCGCGGCCAGGGCCAGCGGATAGTTCATCCGGGTCGGCCCCAATAGCCCGATGGTGCCGGCCTCGACGCCGTCGACGGAGATCGGCATCACCACGATGGCGCAGGAGGCCAGAGGCTCGACCCCGTGCTCGGTGCCGATGGCCACCGACAGTCCGGTGTCGAGGATGTCGCGGAGCAGGGTGACCACCACCAGTTGCTGTTCGAGGATGCTCAGGACCGACCGCACGGTGTCCACCGCATCGAATGCGGCAGCCATCCGCGACGACCCACCGACGAAGAGCTGGTCCCCCCCTTCTGCGGAGCCGAGCGCCCGCAGCGCCATGATGCCCGCCGAGACCACTGCATCGGTGTGGGCGTCGCCGCTGGGGTTGGCTGTGGGGGGCACCTGGGCCAGCGGGACACCGAGCACATGGGCGGCCAACCGGGCAGCCGCCTCGGGCAGCCGGTGCTCGTCCACCTCCTCGGCGAACTCGATCGACTGCTTCTGGACCGCTCCATCCGCCAACACCACCACCAGCAGCGCCAGGTGCGGTGCCAATCGGACCAGCTGCACCGAGCGGATGGCGGCGGACTCGTGCGACGGCCCCACCACCATCGCCGTGCAGTCGGTGAGGTCGGCCAGGAGCCCGGACGTCTTCTCGAGCATCAGCTCGATCTCCCCGTGGGCGTGGTCGAAGAATTGGCGCACCTGGTGCCGCCCGACCGGATCGAGCGAACCGGTTCCCCCGAGATGGTCGACGAAGAACCGATAGCCTTTGTCGGTGGGAATGCGACCGGCACTGGTGTGCGGTTGGGTCAGGAACCCGTCGCGTTCCAGCGCTGCCATGTCTGAGCGCACCGTGGCCGAGGACACGCTCACACCCGGTGCATCGACCACGTGCTGCGATCCGACCGGCTGGGCGGAACCGATGTACTCGGTGACCACCGCGTTGAGGATGGCCGCCTTACGGGCGTCGAGGTCCCCTGCTCCGCATGTGGCCTGATCGGATCGGCTGTCGTCGGTGGTCGGCATGTTCTCTCGCCACTGGAATCGAGTCTGTCGGCTGCGGGTGGCAACCGGAGCCCTGTTCACTGCGTGTTGGCACTCCACTCTAGTGAGTGCTGAGCCGATTCGGGCGGCCACGGGCACCGGTGGGCCCTTTCCACGGCAGGGTGGAACGGCCGGGGACCGGCCACCGCGGCACGCAGTTCAGGCCGAGGCGACGAACATCCGCTGGGTCATCGCCGGCCCGAGGGCGATGGTTGCGTCCCCGACCACCAGGGTCAAGGTCCCGTCGGGGGCCCTGGCCTGGATGAGCGCAGTGGTCCCGGGGGTGAGGCCGTGGTCGCCGAGGTAGGTGAGCGAGGCCGTGTCGTGCTCGACGCTCTCGGTGATGCGCTCCAGACGGATCCGGTCACCGGGCTGGGCTTCGGCCAGGCGCCTCTGCTCGGGACCGACCGGCTCGACCCCGGGGATGGGGTTGCCATGGGGGCAGGTGGTCGGATTGCCCAGGAGCACCACCAGGCGTGCCTCGACGTCGTCGGAGATCACGTGCTCCCACCGGCCGGCCTCGACGTGGGCCTTGTCCCAGTCGAGCCCGATGACGTCGACCAGGAGGCGCTCGGCCAGCCGGTGCTTGCGCACCACGCCCGCGGCCAACGCTGCACCCTTGGCCGTCATGGTGATCTGCCGTGCGCTGCGCACGATCAGATCGTCGGCCTCGAGGCGGTCGAGCATCTCCGACACCGACGGTGCCGCCTTGTCCAGGCGCTCGGCCAGCCGGGCCTGGATGACCGGGATGCCTTCCTCCTCCAGGGCGAAGATCGTCTCGAGGTACTCCTCGACCGGCGGATGGAAGCGGTCAAGCACGGTGACGATCCTACGGCACCGAGGACCGCTGCGGGCAGGCCGCGCCGGCGCCGCGGACAGGCCTGGCCCCTGCCGTCCGGTTGCTGTTGAGCCGTCGAGCGGTACCGTGGACGTCGTGGACAGCCATCCCGGACCGGACCCGCTCGAGGACGGGGCCGTCCACGCCGTCGGCCCGCAGGCCGGGGGCGATCCGGGCGGTGAGGTTGGAGGGCCCCACGACTCGGCCGGGACCGGGGATGAGGAGAGCGCCGTCGATTGGGAGCCGCCCAGGGGCAACGATCCACTCCGGTTCAACAATTGGATGAAGCGCTCCGCCTCCGGTGCAGTGATGACCGGCATCGCCCTGGGCCTCCAACACGCACTCGAGACACGCATGGACAAGCCGGCCTTCGTCATGGAGGCACCAGGCGAGCCCGACGACCCCGATGCACCGATCGACCTGAGATTCGACCCGGACAACCCGGCGAACACCGTCGCCATCATCCGGCAGCCGGTGTCGGAGCGTCCCCCCGACCCACCGAGGCCGGAATCGTGCCCCCGCCGACCGGCGTGCCGGTCAGTCGACCGGGGGCGGGCCGACCCGGCTGAGCGTCCGCGGATCGGCCGGGCCCGCACCGCGTCGCCTCGACGCCTCGCGGGCGCTGTCGGCGATCATCCGGGCCAGCCCGTCGGCCAGAAGGACGACGCCCGCGCCGAATGCCAGGCCGGCCAGCGCATCGGTCGGATAGTGCAGTCGGAGGGTGGTCACCGCCACCGACACCCACACGGCGTACGCCGATCCGGCGACCACGGTGATCACCCTCCACCGGGCCGGCGTGGCCAGGACGGCGGCGGTGGCCAGCGCGGCAGCACCGACCGTCGAGCCCGACGGGTAGGACAGCACTCCCCCGAGGGTCCTGCCGACCGCCGGTTTGATCAACGACTCGGCGAGGAACAGCGCCAACGGGGGGCCGATCAGGCAGGCCACCGCTCGGGGCCGATCCCGTCGGAAGGCGACCCCGGACGCCACGATGGAGCCAATGATGATGATGACCGGATAGCGCAGGGACGTCGCCGCACTGAAGAACGGGCTGTTGGAGGCGCTGATCACGTCCAGGAACCACCCGTCGACGCTCCCCGATGCCGGCCGGAAGGTGAAGTAGACGCCACCGGCTGCCATGGCGAGCACCAGCAGCGAGCCGACGGCCACCTCGACTTCCGCCTGCCGTCGGCGGCCGTTCCCGACACCGCCCCGCACGGAGTCGGGAGCACGGTCGGCGGTCCACGAGAGGTCCGGCCTCACAGGCTTGTCGGCACCGTCCGCCGCTCTCACCGCCCCAACGCTACCGGTCGACCCACCTGCCCACGTCAGCGGCCACCGTCCCGCGGGTGCGGAACGCCAACGTTGCCCATACTGCGCCAGCGTTTCTCCCGCCTGCATCCACAGCGGGCACTCTCTTCACCGACCACCGTCCAACGCATGGGCCGAGGCCGAGGACATGCCATGGACCGGTCACCGTGGTCGGCTACCGCTGGCAAGGATCCGACGGAACCCTCGTCAGAGGACGGTGCGTACAGCGTCATGCACCTGGCTGGAAGCAGGCCCGGCCGAGCCGGGCGTGGTTCAATAGGAAATCGAGTTGAGAATGCGAGGGGCAAGCTACACGTGACTGCTTCGGCGATCAGTCGGCCTCGATCGGTCCGGCGCGCCGGAGATGTGCCGGCGGTCCTTTTCGTCGACGAGTTCGAATGGGACTGTTTCTTTCAGCTCGCCGCTGCGCTCCGACGCTCGGGTTTCAGGGCTGTACGCGTCACCTTGCGCCCGGCCGGGAGGGTCGGCTCGGCCCTTTGCTGGGACCGGACCGTGGTCCTCTCGTCAGCTTCCGAGCTGGGCAACCTGGCCTCCATCCTGTGCGATGAGGACATCGTCGATGTCCACGCCGTGGAGACGCTCGCCCGCCAGACAAGCGAGGGTCTCGCCGGCATCGGCGCAACGGAGGGCGTCAACGGGTGGCGCGAACGCTCGAAGTGCGCCGACAAGCTTACGACAGCGACACTCCTCCATCTCGCAGGGGTACAGGTGCCCGAGGCCATGCCACTGGACTCGGCAACCCCGGGCGAAGCCGTGCGCCGCTTCGGACTCCCTCTGGTGGTCAAGCCGGCAGAGGGCAGCGGGGGCCACGGCGTACAGGTCGTCCAGACCCTCGAGGACCTCGAGCGACTCGTAGAGGACCGTGCCCATTTGGACGGTTGGTTCTACGAGCGATTCTTGACCGGCCGGCCGCTGCGGCTTGGTGCGCTGGCGACCGAGCTGGGCATTGAACGCTCCGCTGTCTATGCGGTGATTGATCCGGTCGTCGAGGTCGGACCCCCCATCGAGGTCGGCTATGTCGTCGACCCGCAGCTGCTCGAGACGGGTCGCCGGGTCGCGGTCGCCCTCGGGCTGACCGGCTTGTTCAACATGGACGTGATCCGGGACGCGGCTGGCGTCGACTGGATCCACGACGTGAATCCCCGCGTCTGGGGGTCCTTCGCCGCGTTCCAATCCATCGGACTGGACTTCGTCGAGCCCTATGCCCGATGGCTCCGTCACCAGCCACTGGCGGACGCATCCGCTCCACCTGCAGCCACCCGCCCGCTGTTGGTATTCCCCGCCGCATGGAAGAAGGTGGCGTCGCCCTCGCCGCGTTGGCTCGCTCCGATTCGCCTCACGCGGTGGGCATGGCCCCTTGTCCACACGTTCGGACCCGGGTACGTCCTCTACGAGTTCTGGGAACGTTGCTGCACCGCGCTCACCGAGCGAGTCGACCTGGCCACCGGGCGGGTATCCCGATCCGGCCCGACTGGCGGCGTCGCCCCATGAGGCGTCTACGAGGGCCTGGCGCTGGTGCAGCGTGACACCGAACCCGTGACGACAGTGTCGGTCGCCTACTTGGTTCTTTCGCACGATCAGCCGCACCGCGTCGAAGCACTGGCTCGACGCATCCACGAATTGAGCCCGAGCGGCACCGTCTACGTGCACCACGACGCCAAAGCGGACGACCTTCCCTGGCAGGGGCATCCGCCGGACTACGTCCACCTTGTGGAGCCTCGAGTCCGCGTCTCGTGGGGTCGGTGGTCACTGGTCGATGCAACGCTGAAGACCATCGAGTGCGCGCGGAATGGGAGCGATCCCGACTGGTACGTCGTGATCTCGGGCCAGGACTGGCCGACTCGCAACCTGGCCGAATGGGAGGAGTGGCTCGGGAGGTGCCCGTGCGACGCGCTCCTCGAAGCCCACCGGGTCGAACGATCGGTTCGAGGCACTCATCCCGAGCGAGACGAGCTCATCCGCTACCAACACCGGTGGTTCGTACTTTCGCGACCCTCCAACGCGTTCGCGCGCAAGTCGACCTCGTTCGTCGGGTACGCCCTGCGCCTGATGACCAGACCGACGAAGACCTGGGTTTCCGTGATCAGGTTCTACGGACGTGGCTGGGCAGTGGGCATCCGTCGCGCCGGTGGCCTCCCTCCCGATTGGCAGTACTACAAGGGCAGCCAGTGGATGGCCTTGAATCGGTATGCGGTTGCAACGATCCTCGACAATCCCGAGCACGCCGTACTGGCGGACCACTTCCACCGAACGCTGATGCCCGACGAGGCTTACATCCACACGATCCTCTACAACACGCTGGAACTCTCAGTGGTCAATGCCCCGATCACGTTCGTTTCCTGGGCCAAGTGGCGCGACAACCTGGTGCTGGGCCGCGAGGACATCGACGAGATCCAGCAAGCCGGAACACCGTTCGCTCGGAAGGTCGACCCCGAGCACGACGCCGAGCTGCTTCAGTTGATCGATGCCATGGTCGATGCCCAACGATGATCGCTCGCCGCATTGGAGGAGGAGTCAAGATGCACATGCCGGTTGCAACCATGCGTCTATCGTCGTGACAGTGTCCCGAGGACCCTCCATCGCGGTTTCGCACCTCTCGAAGTCGTACCGAATCCTCCGGCAACAGGATCGGCAGACCATGATGTCCGAGGCGGTCATCGCCCGCTTGAAGCGCCCGATGCGGCGCAAACAGGTCGAGCGATTCGAGGCCCTCCACGACGTAAGTTTCGAGGTTCCCTGGGGCGAGGCGGTGGGGATCATCGGCCGCAACGGCGCAGGGAAGAGCACCCTGCTGAAGATCCTGACCCGGATCACCGCCCCGACCACCGGTCGGATCGAGCTGGGTGGCCGAGTGGGAAGCCTCCTCGAGGTCGGAACCGGCTTCCATCCCGAACTCACCGGTCGTGAGAACGTCTTCCTCAACGGCACGCTGCTCGGCATGCGACAACGCGAGATCCGGCAGCGGTTCGACGAGATCGTCGCCTTTGCTGGTGTCGAACAGTTCCTCGACACGCAGGTGAAGCGGTACTCCACCGGAATGTACATCCGGCTGGCGTTCGCTGTCGCCGCCCACCTCGAGTGCGAGATCCTCGCGGTGGACGAAGTGCTGGCCGTGGGCGACGCCGAATTCCAGACGAAGTGCCTGCAGAAGATGCGAGACGTCGCACAGAGTGGGCGGACGGTCCTCCTCGTGAGCCACCAACTTCAGACGGTCAGCGATCTTTGCTCGTCGGCGATGTTCCTCGACCGCGGTCGGCTGGTCACCTACGGCTCGGTGGACCGGGCGATGGAAGAGTACAAGCGCAGCTTCACGAGGGCCACGCCGGACATGATGGAGGCCGCGTTCCGCCCGGGTAGCGGCGAGCTTCGGTTTACCGATGCAAGGGCTATCGACGAGATGTGCACGCCGGGTAACGACGTTGTCGTGGAGTTCGGTGCGGCGGCCAACCCAGAGGTCACCGGCAGCTACTACGTCTCCGCCCATCTCAAGAACGAGGACGGCCTCCTCATCGTCCAATGCGACTCCCGAGTACTCGGTTTCTGGCTCGATCCAGACGAGGATGTCCGAGCCGAGCTTCGAGTGCACACGCCATGGCTGAAGCCCGGCAACTACACGGTCGATCTGTTCCTCTGCAAGACCGGGATCATGGACCTCTGGGAACAGGCGTGCCAGTTTCACGTGCTCCCCGTCATGCCCTACCCCCACCCGACCAGCCCGGACGGAACCGAACGAGGCGTCGTCTTCGCCGATTTCGTCTACGCACAGCACTGAGGATCGATGAACCGGATCGTCATCACCCCACCACGCCGCATCAGCCTCCCGAAACTCGGCCAGCTCTGGGAGGCCCGCGAGGTTCTCTACCGGTTCGGCGCCCGCGACATCACCCTCCGGTACCGCCAGACCGCCCTCGGTGTGGTGTGGGTCGTGCTGCAGCCGCTCTTGACGGCCGGTGTGTTCACATTGGTGTTCGGGCGGGTTGCCAACCTCCCGAGTGGGGGCGTGCCCTACTTCATCTTCAGCTTCGCCGGGCTTCTGGCTTGGAACATATTCAGCGGCATCGTCACCCGATCCTCGAACTCGCTCGTCAGCAACGCGTCACTTGTCTCCAAAGTGTACTTTCCCCGCATCCTGGTTCCGCTGGCCTCGGCGTACTCGGTGCTTGTCGACTTTCTGGTCTCGCTCGCGCTCCTGGTCGCGCTCCTGGTCGCCTTCGGCATCAACCCCGGCTGGGCCGTCGTCCTCAGCCCGATCTGGGTGGTCATGGTGGTCCTCCTGTCGTCCGGGTGCGGGCTGATCTCCTCGTCGCTGATGGTCCGCTACCGTGACGTCCAGTACGTCGTGCCGTTCCTGCTGCAGTTCCTCCTGTACGCCAGTCCAGTCGCCTATTCAGTGTCGGCCGTGCCGACCAAGTACCGGGCGATCTACGACGCCAACCCGCTGTCGTGGATCTTGCAGGAGTTCCGGTGGTCCTTCCTCCACCAGCCGGCGCCACCCAACTGGCAGATCGCGCTGTCGATCGTGGTGCCGATCTCGGTCTTCCTCGGCGGCACGTTCATCTTCGAGCAGATGGAACGAGGCTTTGCCGACGTGATCTGAGCGACTCGCACCACCGCTCCGGTCCTACGGAGACGGTTGAACGAGCGGGTCCGGGATCAGGCGGGGGCTACCCGTTTGGGTACTGCGACTTCGCGTGTCCGAGCCCGCAGGCATCGAGGATGCCGGCGGCCGTGGCGCTCCACGGGAAGCCACTGGCGCGCTCGCGGGCAGCGACCTGCGCCTGCTGGCGGAATTCCGGGTTGTCGACGAGAGTGGCGAGAGCACTCTCCAGGGCCCCTTCCTCGTCCGGATCGAAGAGGGTGGCAGCATCGTCGCACATCTCTGGCAGGCCCCCCCGCCGAGAGGCGACGACTGCGCAACCCGAGGCCAGCGCCTCGAGGACCGAGAGGGGAAAAGGGTCTTCGAACAAGGAGGGAGCGCAGGCGATGGCGTGGTGACGGAGGAGCTCCGCCATGTCGTCAGGTGCCACTCGACCCAGATAGGTGCCGCCGGCGGCAGCGAGCGAGTCGAGCAGCGTGTCCCGGTAGTGCTGGGCCTCGACAGCGGAGATGCCAAAGGCCTGGGAGCCACCGGCCAGCGTGATCGTGACATCTCGGCCTGCATTTCGGAGCCGCCTGACTGCGTCGACGGCAAGGTGGAACCCCTTGCTCGGATCGAGCCGACCATGGCAGAGGACCCGGACCGGGGAACTCGGCTGGCCGTGAGTGGTCGAAGGATGAAACCGCTCCAAGTCGACACCGTTGTGCACGGTGCGGACCGATCCGGCCGGAAGGTCGTACTCGCGCTCGGTCCATGATCCAACGAACCGGCTGACAGCGACGATGGCATCCGCGCTGGCAAGGAGGCGTCCCCCGTCGGTCCGGTGCGTGCGGACGGTGTTGTGCAGCCAGAGGACGCTCCGCTCGCCTTCGGGCCGCGGTCCAAGTGCTCCCAATAGCTGGAGGTCGTTGTGGGCGATCACCACGTCGGGTGGGCCGTCGAGGGAGGCCAGCGCCTGCTTGACAGCCCCGAGGTAGCTGCCGTACCTGTGCCAGTCCCAACGCCGGAGCCCTCCGACGACCGATCCCGCGCGCCCGACGAGCCGCTTGCCGATCTCCATGGGAACACGGGAAGCCAGTGGGGTTGGTACCTGGATCGCGACGTAGCGACCCTCATGGTACGGAGTGTGCTCGTCGGGCGGGGCGAGGATCGTGACGCGGTGTCCCTGGCTCCCCCATACGAGCGCCATGTTGCGCACGATGGTGGCGATCGCCCCACCACCGGGCGAGTACGGTTCGATCGGGGGAAGAACGATGCACAGATGGAGCGATCGCCCGTTCGGTTCGCCGGCAAACGCTCGCGAATCGTCCCTGGAGTCCATTCCTCCAGATAGTAGTTGCGCCTTCCGGGAGAGCCCCTTCGAGCGGCTCCTCTTCCCGGTCCAGCGGCGGCACGTCCGGCAATCGAAGGAGCGGGGCCAAGTCGCTACCTGTCGGCAGACCGATGACCGAGGCCATCGTGTTTCAGCGCGCACTGGTAGAATTCGCTCGTGCTTGACGTCGAGGTTCTCACCACTCTCGACGAGCTGAGCGACGTGACTCCCCAGTGGGACCGACTCGTTGTCGGGAGTTCGCTGCCTCGGTCCGCGCCGGCGCTGGTGGTCGCCTCGTACCGGCATCTCGGGGGACCGGGCATCTCACTGCGGGTACTGGTCGCCCGTGATGGCGGCGAGGTGGTGGGCGTGCTGCCCATGACCGTGTCCAAGCGGCGTTTCAATCTGGCTCGTTACCAGATTGCCGGACAAGGTTTCCTGAACACCGTGTCGCCGGCCGGTATCCGCGGGCGTGAGGCCGAACTGGCCGATGCGTTCGTCCGAGCCCTCCAGCGGATGAGCCCGTTACCGGACACGGTGCGTCTCGGCTGGATGGAAAGCACGTCACCATGGCCGACCGAGATGCGCCGCGCGTGGGCCGGTACCGAGCCGCACCTTCGCCTCCTCGACTCGGACCCAGGATTGCGCGTTTCATTCGACAACGGAGGGTACGAAGGCTGGCTCGCGCGCCGTGACAGCAAGCTCCGCGGACAAGTACGCCGTCGGCGGCGACGCATCGCTGACGAAGGGTTCGAGATCTTCGTCTTCGACGACGTCGCCCGAATTCACGAGCGGCTTCCCACGGTCATCGCGCTGTGGAACAGAAGGCGAGAGGTGCGCAAGGACGGGGGTGCAATCTTCGACGATCGCGTTCTACGGATGCTGCAAGAGTCGGTGAGCGCGCTCGCCGAACGCGGTCGTGTCTGGCTGACGACGATCGAGCGCGGACGCGAGTGCATGGGCGTCGGGTTGAGTGTGGCCGCCGGAACGGTGGCGGATGGATGGATCGCGGGATTCGACGACACCTGGTCCCGGTTCGCCCCGGGCATCTGCACCATGTTCGCCAGCATTGAGTTCGCTGCGGGCCAGGGCTACGCCGAGTACACCCTGGGCATCGGAGGCCAACCCTACAAATACGGCGTTGCCGACAGCGAGGTCCAGCTCGAACAGATCGAGATCGAACGGCGCGGTCTGCGGCCGTTGCAGTCACCGTTCCAACTGGTGCCTTTCGAATGGCGACTTGAGACGGTCGCCTGCTTCGATCGGTGCGTAGCCAGGGGCCGCGCCCTGCTTGATCGCCCGGCGCCTTCCGGCCAGTAGTGAGGCCAACAATGTGACCCTCATGCGACCCTTGGCCCAGGGCCTCAACCGCCGAGGCGTCTCAATCACAGGTGACACACTCGTCACAGCAGCGACTCCTCGAGGTGTTGCCCAGCGTGCCCGCGGAGGCGTGCAATCGTCCACTGCCAAAGGTCGTCGCGGTGGTCGGCCTCGGCCATTGCCCGATTGAGGCGACGCAGATACAAGCGTACGCTCCCGCTCGGCGGGCCTCGGGACCGACGGCCGAGGAAGGACAACACGTGCTAGCGGCGGTAGGCGCGCACCCAGCGAACGTTGCCTCACGCGGTCGGCCGAGGTGTCCGTGGAGCCAGTGTCCACGACAACGACCTCCCAGGGGCGGGAGCACTCTGTGCCTTCAACCCCCCTCACCTGGCCGAAAACGTGCGGCTCGCCGTTCCGGACGGGAAGGATCACGCTGAGGCGACGCGATGTATCCACGCCGGGCTGAACTCTTGGGATCGGGCCGGATTCAGTTGTGGACATAGCCTGCTCAACCTGCGGCAGCCGCGCCGCCGTCAACGGGCGCCGCGGTCGCGGGGTCCACTCTCGTCCGAGCACCGCTGACGCCAGGAATCATGATCGCCCCGACGGTCATCACGATCCGCTCGAGTGTGCCGGGCCGGCGGCGGCGCGATTCCCCTCCGTCCCCGCTACTTGCCAACCTCCTTGTCGAGTCATGAGCTTGCGAGCATGCCAGGCAGCTCCGACGAGCGCTCCTCCAACTGACCGGTGATTGAACGCGAGGACCCGATACGTCGGTTCACGCACCATGCCCCACCGTTGGTGCCAGCTCTGCCAGACCGTACAGTCGATCCGGTCCACAGCGGGGTCTTCGCAGCAGTCCTCGACCAGGTTGGCCATGAGTACGTTCCCGGGCGACAGATGAGCGAGCTCCTCGTCGTATGCCACCTTTATGAGGACGAGCGAGCCGCCCACCGTCACACTGATCTGAGAGGCTGCGAGCTGCTCACCGACGAAAAGCGAGCGAACTTGTGCGGTGCCCGAGGTATGGAGAAAGGCCCCGAACAGATCGCACCACGCTGGTCGGTGGGAGAGCGACGTCGCCTCGGCGCCCTTCCACCCTGAGGCCTCCAACGAAACAAACTGCTCATAGGCGGCAGGGAGCTCTCCGGCCGTCGAGACGACGATCTCACTCCCCCCACAGGCTTCGATCCGTCGTCGGGCCTTGCGGATCGAATCGCGCATGTTCACAGGGAGCGTCGGCCACCACTCGTCGGCCACCAGGCGGGTGTCCAGGATCCCCGCGCCGCCATTTGGCTCTTCCTCCACATACCCCCGCCCGACCGCCAGTTCGAGCCAGGGCGAACCGACCCGACGGTCCCGGAGATCCAGGACATCCCATGCGCCCGTGACACCCAGGAGGTCATCGAGGGCGACTCCGGATCGGACGTCGGGCTTGGCATCGAGCACACAGTCCGAGAACGGGTACATCATGTCGCCGACGCGGACATCCGAAAAAACCCTGATCCCGATTCCGGCTCGCTTCAGCCGGGACCGCAGCAAGAACGACGCCGCAGTCGGCCGGCCGGCCTCGGTCAGTACGCCCCAGGCCAGGTCACCCTCGGTCTGCGCGGCGGCAAGCTCCATCCATTCCGATGTCTGGAAGAAGTACTGCGCGCGTCCCCCAAGCTGCTGCCATGCCCAACGGACGCTCTCGAATCCGTCGATTCCAGACTGGTTGAGCGCGGGACGGACTGGGCCGCACCCCACTCCGTCATCGTTCATCTCGCCATGCTAGGACTGCCTTCCGGTCGCCGACCGCGACCCGGATCATCCTTCCGCCCACCGCTCCCGCCCTCTGACGAGCGCTGCAACCGGCCGCCGGCGCGGGATCAGGGGCTCAGTCGTCGAGGCGCAATGCGGAGACGAAGGCCTCCTGGGGCACTTCCACACGACCGATGTTCTTCATCTTCTTCTTGCCCTCTTTTTGCTTCTCGAGGAGCTTCCGCTTGCGGGTGATGTCACCGCCGTAGCACTTCGCCAGGACATCTTTCCGCCGCGCCTTGACCGTCTCGCGCGCGAGGACCCGGCCTCCGATCGCCGCCTGGATGGGTACGTCGAACATCTGGCGGGGGATCAGCTCGCGCAGCTTGTCGGTCATGCGCCGCCCGTAGAAGTCGGCCTGCGACCGGTGGACGATGGTGGAGAACGCGTCCACCGGGGTGTGGTTGATGAGAAGGTCGACCTTGACCAGGTCCGAGGTGGCGTACCCCTCGGGCTCGTAGTCGAGGCTGGCGTACCCCTTGGTCCGGCTCTTCAGTTGGTCGAAGAAGTTCACCACGACCTCCGCCAAGGGGATGGAGTAGACGAACTCGACCCGTTCCGGGGAGAGGTACTCCATCTTGATCATCTCGGCCCGCCGGCCCTGGCACAGGTCCATCACCGTGCCGGTGTACTCGGCAGGGGTCAGGATGGTGGCCTTCAGGATCGGCTCGTCGACGTGGTCGAGGTGGGTCGGTTCGGGGAGCTCGCTCGGGTTGTCCACGTCGACCTGCGTGCCGTCGTTCAAGAACGCCCGGTAGGCCACCGAGGGGGCGGTGGCGATCAGGGACAGGTCGAACTCGCGCTCGAGGCGCTCCCGGACGATCTCCATGTGCAGCAGCCCGAGGAATCCGCACCGGAACCCGAAGCCCAGTGCCCGCGACGACTCGGGCTCGTAGGTGAAGCTGGCATCGTTCAGGCGCAGTTTCTCGAGGGCATCGCGCAGGTCGGGCAGCTCGTCGCCGTCGATGGGGAAGAGTCCGCAGAACACCATCGGCTTGGGATCTCGATAGCCGGCCAGGGCGGTCGAGGCCGGGTGGCTGGCCGTTGTGACCGTCTCGCCGGAACGAGCACCCCCGACGTTCTTTATCCCGGCGATGAGATAGCCCACCTCCCCGGGGCCGAGCTCGTCCACCGGCACCGTCACCGGGGTGCGGATGCCGATCTCCTCGATCTCGTGATTGCTGCCCGCCTGCATGAAGCGGAGCTTGTCCGTGCCGACCAGGGTCCCGTCCATCACCCGGATCGAGCTCACCACGCCCCGGTACTGGTCGTATGCCGAATCGAAGATCAGCGCCCGCAGCGGCGCGTCCGGATCGCCGGTGGGGGCGGGGATCCGCTCGACGATGGCGTCGAGGAGTTCGGGCACCCCCTCCCCGGTCTTCGCCGAGATGTGGAGGATTCCCGGGGCGGCGAGGCCGAGCACCTGCTCGATCTCGGCTGCGCACCGCTCCGGATCGGCGGCGGGCAGGTCGATCTTGTTGAGGACGGCGACGATCTCGAGATCGTGCTCGAGCGCCTGGTAGCAGTTGGCCAACGTCTGGGCCTGGATGCCCTGGGATGCGTCGACCAGCAGGACCGCCCCCTCACAGGCGGCCAGGGACCGGCTCACCTCGTACCCGAAATCGACGTGGCCCGGCGTGTCGATGAGGTGGAGGGTGTGGTCCTTCCAGGGCACCCGCACGTTCTGGGCCTTGATGGTGATCCCCCGCTCACGCTCGATGTCCATCGAGTCGAGGTACTGCTCGCGCATCAGCCGGGGATCGACCGCCCCGGTCAGCTCGAGGATCCGGTCCGACAGGGTCGACTTGCCGTGATCGACATGGCTGATGATCGAGAAGTTGCGGATACGGTCGACGGGAAGCACGGAGGGGCCAGCGTACCTAAGGTGGGGGCATGGGCATTCGGCGGACGGGAACGGCGTGGCTCGTTCGAGCGGCACCGGGCCGGGTGCGGGCCCGTTGATCGCCGTAACCGTGGTCGGCGTGCTGGTCGGCGTCGTGGTGGCCATCATCGTGGTCACCATCGCCTTCTGGATCGTGATGGCCCTCCTCATCAAGCGGGGTCGGCGGAAGCGGGCGGAACGGCTGGCTTCCGATCCCGGTGCCTATCCCCCCGCCGATCCCCGTCAGGACTGGCACGGATCCCAGTCCTGAGCGCAGTCCGGGGCGCAGCAGGGCGACACCGACGGGCTCAGCGGCCCGACCGTTGGGAACCGGGAGGGATGGGCTGCTATCCTCGTGGATCTCCGGAGAAGTGCCTATGGCCAGGCTGCCGGGGCCAGATCTCCGGCGTGACGGTGGCAGCCGCACGGCCCACCGAGCCGACAACCCAAGGACGATGAGGATTAGTGGCAAACATCCGCAGTCAGATCAAGCGCAACCGCCAGACGATCAAGCGCCAGGCCCGCAACAAGTCGGTACGGTCCGAGCTGAGGACGCGCACCAAGCGGGCGATCGCGGCCATCGAGAGTGGCGCGGAGAACAGTGACGAGGCGTTGCGGCTGGCCATCAAGCGGATCGACAAGGCTGCCGCCAGGGGCGTCATCCACAAGAACCAGGCCTCCAATCGCAAGGCCCGCCTGATGAAGCGTGCCACGAGGGGCGCCGACGCCTGAGTCGGAGCCCGGCATGGCCGGACGCCTCACCCAGGCTGGTCGACCTGCTCGATCAGATCCGGGCCGTCGTTCCTGACGTTGCCCACCCGCCGGTCCACCCGGTGATGCACCAGGGTGCCCGCCGGGGCCGCGACGAGCAGTGATTCCAACTCCGATCGGTCCTTGTTGTCCGGGTCGAGCCACTCGTCGAGGACATCGCTCTCGAGGATGACCGGCATGCGATGATGAACGCCGGCCACGTCGGTGCCCGCCTCGGTGGTGATGATGGTGCAGGTGAGGAGCGGGGCCTCCTCCTCCGGGTTCGCTTCAGGCCCCCACCACTGCTCCCACAGTCCGGCGAAGGCGAGCGGCTCGCCGTCGGCACGCTCGAAGTAGTAGGGCAGGCGCTCCCTCCCCGGCCCGGCCTTCCACTCGTAGAACCCGTCGGCCGGCACCGCCAGGCGGCGCGAGGCGAAGGCGGCGCGGAACGACCGCTTGGCGGCCATCGACTCCCCGCGGGCGTTGAACAGTCGGTTGGCGTTCGAGACGTCCTTGGCCCAGGAGGGGACAAGCCCCCACCGGTAGCGCCCCAGGTGGCGGTGGAGCTCGCCACCGGGCCGGTGCGACGTGCCGTCCGGGGAGGCGACGATGCCCAGGATGCTCCGGGTGGGGGGCACGTTGAAGCCGGTGACACGGTCGGGATCGACGTCCGGGCCCAACTCGGCGTCGAAGATCCGGGAGAGCCGCTCGGGCGTCGAGTAGAGGGAGATCCGGCCGCACATGATCGGGGCTCAGCCTACGGCGAGTCCCGATGGGACGACGGATCCCGGCCGGCCACAGCGCTGCGTGCTACCTGGTGCCGACGCTCACTGGGGTGCGGCGAAGTAGTAGGGCTGGTCGCACCGGTACCCATGGGTCGGTCCGCTCACCGGTGGGTCGTCCAGCCGTTTGAACTGGCCGTTCTCGATCTGGGCGATGATGTAGCAGTTGGTGGGGAGCTTCTTCGCCGGGTTGGCCGTGCCGACGAGATTGCCACCCGAGAACGAGGTGATGCCCCGGAGCGCCTGGAGCACCGACCCGCGACTCGGGTTGGCGCCGGCCGACTGCAGGGCCTGGGAGAACAGCTCCGCAGACAGCCAACCGAAGAGGGTGTAGAGGTCGGCCTTGAACCCGGGGGACACCTTCTGCACCCAGGTCAGGAAGGTGTTGACGGCCGGGAGGGAGCCGGCGTCCTCGCCCAGGTAGAGGGAGGTGTTCTGCTCGAGGAAGGACCCGTCGATGGCGGCGGCCCCTCCCGAATTGGGGACCAGCCCCTCGCTGTAGGTCGATCCGCCCAGCACCACCACCGGGTGGAAGTTCTGGTCGTTGAGTGCCTTCACCACTGACGCCGCGTAGTTCTGGGGCATCTGCTCGAGGAAGAGGATCTTCACGCCGTCGTTCTTCATGGCGATCACGTTCTGATCGAAGCTGGTCTGGCTGATGTCGAACGTCGGGTCGTAGACCACCTTGTAGCCAAGGTGGTTCATGGCCGCCAACTCGCCGGCCCACTTGGTCTCCGCCGATGGCTGGTCGGAGATGAGGGCGCCTGCGTGCAGGACCTCGCTGGGGTACTTCTTCTGGAAGTAGACGAGGGGCCCGAGCTGCCACCCTCCGGCAGCAGGGGACGGGCTGAAGCTGTTGGGCAGGGCGGCGGTGGCGGCGTCAAGGGTGACCGTGACGTTGGGCACCTGGGGATTGGCCGCCAGCACCACGCCGCCGAAGCTGTCCTGCAGCGAGAAACTCCCGACCATGGCAAAGTCCTTCTGGATGGCGGCCGCCGTCAGCTGCTTGTTGGGCGCCCCGGAATAGCCGTCGTCACCACTGTCGACGACCAGCCTCCGGCCGATGACCCCGCCCTGCGAGTTGGCATAGGCGGCGTACGCATCGGTCCCCACTGCGGCACCCTTGAAGAGGCCGGCTACCAACGTCGAGACGTTGCCCACCGAAACCGATGTCGGGGTGATGCCGGTGAAGTCCTTGAAGGCCGATGCAGGGATGGCCGAGCTCGGCGTGGACGAGGACGAGGATGAGGTCGTGGTGGCACTCGGCGTCTGGGTCGACGAGCAGGCGGTCAGGGTCGCCGCCATGACCATCCCGGCCAGTGCCAGGGCGAGCAGCGGGCCACGCCTGGTTGCCGCCATTCCGTCATGGGTGGAACGCATGGATGGTCTCTCCCGGTTGTCGGTCAGCGACTCCGGCAGTTCGAAGATCTGTCCCCCCGGCGAAGCTCGTCGATAAGACTCTAGAGAAAGTCGGTGCCAACTGCGTGGTCATTGCGCGTCAAACGGTGGGGCCGGTCCTCCGGGAGTCGCTCGCGTCGCCGGTGGCGTCCCGGCGGTGCATGGCGGCGATCCGCGACCGCTCCATGTTCACGAACTCGCCGCTGGCCTCGACCGTGACCACTCCCCCCTGGACGAGCCTCCCTTCACTATGCGTGCGGCGGCTGTCGAGGGCGGTCACCCACGCCTCGAAGCGGGCCGGTTGGGCGATGAGGGTGGGCTTGAGGTAACGGATGGAGAGCTCCACGGTCGGCCCGGCACCGTCGGCGATGACGTTGGCGGCCGTCAACATGATGTCGAAGGCACCGGCCAGCACCGCACCGTGCACACAGCCGGGCGCCCCCTCGTAGGGAGCGGTGAACACGGCCGACCCGATGGCGGTGGGCGGTTGGAATTCGATGGTAATGGGCAGAGCCACCGGGTTGCACGAGCCGATGATCATGTCGAACGGCATGGCCGCAGCCAGCCCGTCCACCTCCTGGGGCCGGACCGAGTGGTCGGCGAATCTGGTGGTGGGCACAGGCCCGACCTCGGGAACGCGCCGTTCGAGCTCATCGGCCAGGGCGGTGGCACGCTCGGCGGCGTCGGCCAGCACCTCGGTGGGCGCGGTGGCCGTGACCGTCAGCGCCATCAGCCGGCGGACCGCGGCCGCCAGCTCCTCGCGCCCCCCTCCGCTCCAGGGCCGGGCCCGCGGCGGACCGGCATCGGCGGGTTCAGCCCCCGCCACCGCCGAAGCGCTCGACCATGGACGCGAGTCCGTCGAGCACCGGGAGCATCTGTGCGGAAGCGCCCGACGGCACCCGCAGTACCACCTCCCCGATGCCCAGCTCCTGGTAGTGCGCAAGCTTCTGGTCGGTCGGCACCGTCCCGAACGGGACGACCATGATTGCCTCGGGATCTCGGCCCCGGACCTCGACGGCTCGACGGAGCTCGGGAAGGGCCGCGGCCAGACCCGACCCGCCGATGGGCATCCAGCCGTCCGCATACTCGGCGACGGCGGCGAACACGGAAGGGTTGGCACCACCCCCGACCAGCGTGGTCACCCGCGGCTGCTGGATCGGCTTGGGCCAGCTCCAACAGGGGTCGAGCGAGACATGGGCACCGTGGAACTCGGCCTGCTCCTCGGCCCACAGTGCCTGCATGCAGAGCACGTGCTCACGTGCGACCTCGCGACGGACCCGGAATTCGACCCCGTGGTCTTCCGCCTCCGCCCGGTTCCACCCGAAGCCGATGCCGAGGACCACCCGCCCACCACTGAGGTGATCGAGTGTGGCGATCTGCTTGGCCAGCACGATCGGGTCGTGTTGGGCGACCAGCACCACCCCCGTTCCCAGTTTGATCCGCCCGGTGACCGAAGCCGCCCCGGCCAGGGCCACCAAGGGGTCGAGGCTTCGCCGGTAGTCGTCGCGGTGGACCCCTTCGACCAGCGCGGGCGGCGTGGCCGCACGCACGGGAAGATGGGTGTGCTCGGGCAAGTACAGCGAGTGGAAGCCGCGGTCCTCGGCGGCCCGGGCCAGATCGGCGGGTCCCATGGCCAGGTCGGTGAGAAAGGCGGTGATCCCGAGGCGCATGACCGCTCAGCGCTCGAGGCCGGCGGTCAGCTGCGACCCCGGGTTGGTCCGCGGGTCGGCGAAGAGCGAGGCGTACGCCGCCTCCTCCCGGGCTCGCGCGGCGGCGATCTCCGGCCGCCGGCCCGCCAGCATCAACCGTTTGATCTCCCTGGTGGCATGGGGGGGGAAGGAGGCGATCCGCCGGGCCAGCTCCATCGTCTCCTCCACCACGGTGCCGGGAGGGCAGGCCTGCAGGGCCAATCCCGATGCCACGGCCTCGGCGGCGTCGATCCACTCCGAGGCCAGAAGGGCGGCTGCCGCCCGTTGCCATCCCATCCGAGCCGGGAGCAACCAGCTGCTGGCCGCCTCAGGGGGTACGCCCATCTCGGCGAAGGGGGCGCGCAGGCGGGCGTCCTGGTCCATCAGGACCAGGTCCACGTGGCCGAGGAGGGTGCACCCCAGGCCCATGCCGACCCCGTGGACCGCGGCGAGCAGTGGCTTGTCGAAGGTGATGACCACGTCGAGCAGGCCTCGAAACCCCGAGCCGGCGTCAGCATCGGCGGCGCCGGTGGCGATGGCGGCCATCTCGCGCAGGTCCTGGCCCGACGTGAACGCCTGGCCCCTGCCGGTCAGGACGACGGCGTGGACGTCGTCGTCGGCCGATGCGCTGGAGAGTGCCTCGGTCACCGCCCGGTACATGGCCAGGTCGAATGCGTTGCGAACCTCGGGCCGGTTGAACGCGACGAGCCTGACCCCCGCACCATTCTCGATCTCGACACGGGACCCGGTCATCGGGGGGCGCTGCCCGGGGCCGGCGGACCACCTGTCCGCTCCCTCACGGGCGGACCACCTGTCCGCCGTCGACGTTGAAGACGTGGCCGGTGATCCACGAGGCCTCGTCCGACAGCAGGAACAGGCACATGCCCACGAGGTCCGAGGTCTCGCCCTGCCTCTTGATGGCCAGTGAGGCCAGGATCGGCTTCATGAAGACGTCGGGCACCACGGTGCGGGACGCTTCGGTGTCGATCGGGCCGGGGGCGATGGCATTGGTGCGGATGTTCTGGCCGCCGAGCTCGTGGGCCAGCTGCTGGGTGATCGAATTCACACCGGCCTTGGCCAGGCCGTAGAAGCCGGCGTACATGTAGGCCGCGGTCGACGATTGATTGACGATGGCCCCGCCGCCACGGGCCTTCATCGCCGGATAGCAGGCCCGCACGCAGTTCAACGCGCCGAGCATGTTCACCGCCAGGAAGCGATTGAGGTACTCCCAGTCCACGGTGAGCAAGAGATCGAGCTGCATCCCGCCGAAGATCGCAGCATTGTTGACCAGGTAGTCGATGCCTCCGAAACGTTCCACGGCCGCCCCGGCCATGGACTCTGCCGAGGCCGGATCGGCGACGTCGACCCGGACGGACTCGGCCGTCCCCCCGTTCGATCGGATGCTCGCCGCCACGGCCGCCGCCCTGTCCTCGTCGATGTCGGCAACCACCACCGAGGCGCCGGCGGCGGCCAACGCCTCCGCATAGGCCTGACCGATGCCACCGCCCGATCCGGTGACGATGGCCACCTTGCCGGTGAAGTCGAAGCGGATCATCGGGCTGCGACCGGATGTCGCTGTATCGGCGGCTGCGTGTAGTTCGTTCATGACTGTTCCGTTCGATGCCGGCGGGCGATGACCTTTTCGGCAACTTCGTTCACGCCGGTCGAGAGCGGCCAACCGATGTAGTGGGCCAGGTGGACTACCGTCTCACGCACCTGGTCCTCGGTCAGCTCCTCACGATCGAGCGCCGACTGGAACTGGATCTCGACCAGCTGGGACTGGCCCAGTGCCGCCAGCACCCCGATGGTCATCAGCCGGCGGTCGCGGATGTCGAGTTCGGACCGCGTCCACACCTCACCGAAGAGGTGGTCGACGGTGAAGGCCACATAGGGCCCGGCGATCTGGCCGGGATCGACGGAGAACCCGTAGACCTCCTGCATCTTGGCGATGCCCCGGGACCGGGACGACGCTCCCGCTGGGGTGCTCTCCGGCCCGCTGCTCGCCGGTCCACCGGTGGCGGGTTCACTCATGGCTGGTCACCCCTTCGCTCATGCCGGCTCGGCGATCGACTTGATCTCGAGGTACTCCTCGAAACCGGCCACACCCGACTCACGCCCGACGCCCGACTGTTTATAGCCGCCGAAGGGCATGTCAGGGCTGAACCACAGGCCCCCGTTGATCCCAACGGTCCCCGTCCGGATCCGGTTGGCCACGCCGATGGCGCGGTTGCGATCCGCCGACCACACCGACCCCGAGAGCCCGTACAGGGAATCGTTGGCCAAGGCGACCGCGTGGTCGTCGCCGTCATGGGGGATCACGACGAGGACGGGCCCGAAGATCTCCTCCTGGGCCACGCGTGCGCGGTTGTCGACGCCCACGATGAGCGTCGGCTCGACGAAAAAGCCGCTGTCGAGCCTGTCCGGGCGGCCGCCCCCGGTGACAATCGACCCGCCCTCCTCGCCGGCCAGGCGGATATACCCCTCCACCCGGTCGCGCTGCCTGGCACTGATCAGCGGCCCGCAGATGGTGCCGGCGTCGGTGGGATCACCCGCCGGCAGCTTGCCCAGGACCCGGGCCGTCGAATCCACCGCCTCGTCGAACAGCCGGCGGGGCACGATCAGGCGGGTGGTGATGGCACAGCCCTGGCCGGCGTGGGTGCAGACGGTGAATGCGGCGGTGGCACACGCCCCCCGGAGGTCGGCGTCGTCCAGGATCACGAATGCCGATTTGCCTCCGAGCTCGAGGAAGACCTTCTTCAAGGTGTCGGCGGCGGAAGCCATCACCCGCTTGCCGGTGGCCGTGGAGCCGGTGAAGCTCACCTGGTCCACGCGGCCATCGCCGGCCAGCAGGGCCCCGATGGCGTGATCCGACGAAGGGACGATGTTGACCACACCGGGCGGGATGTCGGTCTCCTCGGCAATCAACCGGCCGAGCACGGTGGCACACCACGGTGTGTCCGGCGCCGGCTTGAGCACGACGGTGTTGCCGGCGGCGAGGGCCGGTCCCAACTTGGCCAGGTTGATCTGGTGGGGGACGTTCCACGGGGTGATGGCGCCGACCACCCCGGTTGCCTCACGCCGAACCCATCGGTGGGAGGGGATGCCGAGCGGTGCGGCGTTCCCGACGTCCGCCTCCCATCGGTAGCCCGCCGCCAGGTCGGCCACCCACCCCAACGACTCGACCGGCGTGTCCAGCTGTGCCGAGTAGGTGAGTGACAGCGGTGACCCGGTCTCCGCCACGGTCATGGCCCGCAGCTCGTCGCCGTGTGCCACGAACGCCTGCTGCAGCTGCCGGAGGCCGGCCACCCGCCGTTCGACATCGGTCGACCAGTCGGTGTGGTCGAAGGCCCGGCGCGCGGCGGCGATCGCCTCCTCCAGGTCGTCGGCACCGCCGTCGGCGACCACACCGAGGACTTCCTCGGTGGCCGGGTTGACGGTCTCGAACGTCCGGCCCGAGCGCGCCGGCCGCAGTTCGCCGTCGACCAGGAGGCGCTCCTCGCCGGTCACGGCATCTCCAGTCGTGCTCATGGCCTCACCGTCCCCGTCCCCGTCCCCACTCCGAAGATGTCGTCACAGTGCTCCTCGGTCATGACCGCCAGCGGCAGTTCCACATCGAGCTCCCGCGCCAGCTCCAGCGCGGCGCGGAGGTCCTTGTGGGCCAGCGACGCGGCCGACTGCATGGCCCCGACCAGGCCCCGGTCGTCCTGCTCGGTGAACGGGGCAACGGTCGAACGGAACATCAGGGTCGATGCGCCGCCGATTCGGGCATCGCTCGCCTTGATCACCTGGGCCAGCTTGCCGAGGTCGATTCCGGCCGCCTCGGCCAACAGCTGCCCTTCGTACGCCGCCAGCCACGACCCATACTGCACGAGATTGCGGGCCAGCTTCGCGGCCAACCCGGTGCCGAACGCACCCATGGTGACCGTCAGCGAGCCGATGGCATCGAAGACCGGTCGGACCCGGTCGATCACCTCGGGGTCGCCGCCGACCATGCAGACCAGCTCCCCGTCGGCGGCCGCACTCGGTCCTCCGCTGACGCCACAATCGACCACCGGTGTACCCGTGCCGGCCGCCTCAGCGCCGATGGCCTCGACGCAGGCCGCCGAAATGGTGCTCACCACGATAAAGGTGCTCTCCGGACCCGCCGCAGCCAGCCCACCTCCGGGTCCGGACAGCACGGCGTGGACCTGGGCGTCGTCGACCACCGCCACCACTATGACGTCCGCTCGCCGGACCAGGTCGGCCGGCGACTCGGCCACCTCGGCCCGGTCCCGATACCGGTCGGTGGCTTCGGACCGGACATCACAGACCACGAGCGGGAATCCCTCCCGCAACGCGCTGGCGGCGACACCGTCGCCGATCGCCCCCAGCCCGATCACGCCGACCACGGGCACTGCGGCTCCATCGGGTGCACCGGTGGGCTGTTGCTTCGGCACTCGGTCTCCCCCTGTCGAACGGTCCACCCTGTCGGCTGATGATGGCACCTGCGGAGGCGTGCCGCCGCCTCCGGGTACTCTCCTCGGGCCCCACTGATCGGCGCCGGGGCACGGTCGGAATCCCGAACCCGCGCACCAATCACTTGGACAGCTGTCCATACTATAGTTTGGACATATGACTCACACCAACCCGCCGGAGTCCGCCGGTCCCGGGCCCGGTGACACCGGGCTGAGCGACTACTCGGGCCCGTTTCGGCCCGACTTCCGTTACGAGGACCTGTCCCGGGAAGCGCTGGTCCGGCTGGTGCGGGAGTTCGCCCAAGCGGTGCACATCCTCGATCGTTCGATGTGCGCGGCCATCGGCATGTCCCACGGCATGGAGGAGATGGAGCGGTTGGCCATCGAGGAGTGGCGCGGGGCGAGCCCGGTCTACGGGCAGCGGTTGCGCCGCATCATGGGTGTCGAGGGAGACGACGTGGAGGCCATCTTCAAGGTGCTCCAACTGGACCCCGGCTTCCCCCACCACTACCTCGATGTCCGCTACGAGGTGGTCGACGAGCGGCACGGGTACTTCGAACTGGCCCACTGCGGCGCGCTGATGGACGCCGAGCCGTGGGGCGACAAGATGGTGACCGGAATGTGCCACCACATCGAGGACGGGACCTTCGACGTGACCGCCCAGGCCATCAACCCCAAGGCACACGTCCGCCACGTGCACCGGCCACCGCGGGTTCCCTCGGATCGCTCCCCGCACTGCCGTTGGGAGGTCGTCATCGACGAGGACGCGGTGACGCTGCCCGAGGCGGAGATCACCACCATCACGAAGATGACCACTGCTGCCACCTTCGACTTCCCGCCCATGCGCGACGGGACTCCCCACATTCCGGTACGGCCCGATGGCGACTGAACCGGTTGCCGTGAGGGCGCGGCCGTGAGTGCGACGGCCCTCACCCTCCCGGACGGGGAGTCCCACCTCCCTTCCCTCGAAGCGACCCGGCGTCGACTGAGCAAGCGCCAGGCCGAAGTGGTCATGCAGCTGGTGCGGGCCACCGAGGAAGAGGTCGAGGATGTCGGCTACACGGGGCTCACCGTGCGCAATGTCGCCCGTCGCGCCGGAGTGGCGCCGGCCACCGCCTACAACTACTTCAGCTCCAAGGACCACCTGCTGGCCGAGGTGC
>DAIMIK010000020.1:0-31748 GCA_036722795.1 Acidimicrobiales bacterium
CCCGCCCCGCTCGACGACGCCGACCACTGCGTCTTCTGCCGCATCGCCGCCAGCGGCCCGCCGACCGCCGGCAACGGTGTGCTCTGGGTCGGCCGCCACGTGCTTGCTGTCCTCAACGCCTTTCCGTACTCGTGCGGCCACCTGATGGTCGTCCCTCTGCGGCATGTCCGGTCGGTGGGCGAGCTCACGGAGGAGGAGGGCACCGAGCTGTGGTCGGGGCTCCAACGGGGCGTGGCCGCGCTCGACGCCTCCTTCGGTCCTGATGGGATCAACCTCGGTGCCAACCTCGGTCGGGCGGCCGGGGCCGGGATCCCGCGCCACCTCCATCTCCACGCGGTGCCCCGCTGGCTGGGTGACACCAACTTCATGACCACAGTGGCCGGTGTGCGGGTGCTGCCCGAGACTCTGGCGGACACCTGGGAGCGCCTGCACGGTGCCTGGCCGCCTGACCGAGGGGGGTGAGCGCCCTGGGAGCGCAGCCGGCCTCCGTCAGGAATCGAATCTGCCGCACCGGTGTTCATCTCCGTGGTCCTCGAATATCGGGGCACCCACGACACCAAGGGGTGGAGATGCAGGTCAAAGAGCTCGGGCACCTGGTGCTCTACGTGAGGGATCTCGAACGGTCGGTCGCCTTCTACCGGGACGTGCTCGGCTGGCAGTCCGCGTTCCCGGCCGGCCTGGGGTTTCCCGCCGCCGCGTTCACGTCGGGGCGCACCCATCACGAATTGCTCCTGATCGAAGTGGGGGAGGACGCGGCGGCGGCGCCGTCCGGCCGGCGGCTCGGTCTCTACCATTTCGGCCTCAAGATCGGTGACTCCGACGACGCCCTGCGTGAGGCGGTGCAGCGGCTCGAGGAGGCACGGGTGCCGATCGTGGGCGCCAGCGACCACACGGTGACCCACAGCCTCTACATCCTGGACCCGGACGGGAACGAGATCGAGCTGTACATCGACGTCCCCGGGATCGACTGGAAAGCGGATCCCAGCCTGGTCATGGCCCCGATCCGGGCGTTGTCCCTGTAGGCCGGCGGGATCTGGCCCCCGGCGCCCGCGGGCCCCGATCCGGTGCGGGGACGCTACCGCTCACTCGAGCTAGCAGATGGTAGAGTTGGGTGAGCTTTCTGAAGGGAATGCCATGTTCGACGGGCGCTGGCGCGACACGGTGGACCGGGGTACCGGCCCCGTTGGTCGCAGGCTGCAGAAGGTCGGCATCACTGCCGACATGCTGACCGCCACTGGATTGGTGTCGGCCGCCGCCACGGCCGTGGCCGTGGCAACCGGGCACCTCCATCTGGCCATCCTCCTGCTGATCCTGACCGGCCTCCACGACCTGCTGGACGGACCGGTGGCCAAGGCATCGGGTACCTCGTCGACGCGCGGGGCGTTCTTCGACTCTGTCACCGACCGGGTGTCCGACGCGCTGATCCTGGGTGGCGTGGCCTGGTATCTGGCGTCGACCCACTCCGGCCACCTGGTGCTGCTGCCGTTCGCCGTTCTCGGCGCCACCTCCCTGGTCTCCTATCAGCGGGCCAAGGCCGAGTCCCTGGGGATCTCGGCCAAGGGGGGGCTGATGGAGCGGGCCGAACGGATGATCCTGTTGGGGTTCGGCTTCCTCTCGGCGTCGTTCCTGGTCCCGGTTCTGTGGCTGATGTTGGCCCTGACGATGGCCACCGCAGTGGGCCGCTTCGCCAAGGTCTGGCGGCTCGCCGAGGCCCCGGTGCCGCCGATCGCCTCCCGACGCCGCCGGCGTACGAGGACCTCCGCCCGCGTGGGTGGCCGCACCTCGTCGGCGTCCCGCTGGCGTGCCCGCCGGCAGGGTGAACTGGCCAGCCGATCGGGCCGCACGTGGCGTGCGCGCCATGCCCGCCAGGGCATCCGCCAGCGTGCCAGTCGCCGGCATCCCTGAGCCCTTCAGTCCGTTGCCTGGCACGAACTGAGGCCACGTGAACAAGGAGCAGGTGGTCTTTCGCACCTACGCCACCCTGGGCCGGTGCCTGGCCGCGCTGCCCGAGCCGGTGGCACTGGGAGTGGCCAACCTGGTCGGCGACGTGCTGTTCCGGGTCCGGCACGAGCAGCGCGCCATGGTGTCGAACAATCTGAGGCGTGTGCTCGATGCCGATGCCTCGGACACCGCCATCCTCGACGGGTGGGCACGCCGATCGTTTCGGGCCTACGCTCGGTACTGGGTCGAAGGGGCCCGGCTCGGTGGCACGCCACCGAGCGAGGTGGAACAGCGTACGTTCATCCAGGGCATGCAGTATCTGGTGGAGGGGATGGCGCTCGGCAAGGGCGTCGTCATGGCACTACCGCACGTAGGGAGCTGGGAGTATGGGGGCGCATTTCTGGCATCGCAGGACCTGCCGATGACTGCCGTCGCCGAGCGGCTCGAGCCACCCGAGCTCTTCGAATTCTTCGTCGAGCAGCGGGCGGCCATGGGGCTGACCATCGTGCCCCTCGATTCGTCCTCCGGCGGCGCACTCCTCTCGACCCTGCGGCGGGGCGGACTGGTCGGACTGCTGAGCGATCGGGACATCGAGGGCTCCGGCATCGAGGTCGAGTTCTTCGGGGAGCCCACCACGATGCCCGCCGGCCCGGCCACGCTGGCCCTGAGGACCGGTGCCGTACTGACCACAGGCGTCGTCTACAGCGGCCCGGGCCCTGATCACCGGGCCCTGATCCACCCGCCGATCGACACCTCCCGCCGGGGGACGCTGCGCACCGACGTGGCCCGCCTCACCCAGGAGATCGCTCACCGCTTCGAGGGGATGATCCGCCTGGCACCCGAGCAGTGGCACGTGTTCCAGCCCCTTTGGCCGGTGGATCGCCCGGAGGACGGCGCGTGACCAAGTTCGAGAGTCGAGCGCTGCCGGTGGACACCGAACTCGACCTGTTCGGCCCTCCGGTGGTCGTCAACCACCGGAGAGGGGATCGCGCCGGCCCCTCCCGACCGGTGCCCGACCTGGAGTGCACCGACCGGAACGGACCGGCCGGGGAGCCCCGGTTCCGCGCTCTGGCCGAGCACGAGTTCGACGTGGTGGCGGTCGTCAGCGCCGAAGGTCGATTCATCTTCGTCAGCGCCTCCGCGGAGCGGCTGTTCGGCTACGACCCCAGCCACGTCATCGGCCAGGACGCGTTCGGTCTGTTCGACTCGCTGAGCGTCGAACCGGTGCGGGCCCTCTTCAACGACCTGGTGGCCCGGCGCAGGCTGTCGGTCTCCCTCGAGATCCAGACGGTACGGGCCGACGGGAAGACGATCGACCTCGATGTCACGGCTGCCAATCATCTCGACGATCCCATCGGCGGGATCGTCGTCAACGTCCGGGACATCACCGACCGCAAGCGCCTCGAGCAGAGGATCCGCTCGTTGGACCAGCGCCAGGCCACCATCATCGAATCGTTGGCCGACGGCGTGATGATGGTCGATGCGCAGGGCGTCGTCATCGGAGTCAACGAATCCTTCGAGGTGATGTTCGAGGCACCACGGGTGCGGGTGGTCGGCCGGCACCTCGACGATCTCCTTGCCATCAGCCAGAACCGGGGTATTCAGCTGCTCGACGGTGAGGGCGGGTTCATCGATGCCAGCGAGCAGCCGACCGCGTTGGGCATGCGCAGTGGCCGACGGTCGGTCGGGGTCGTGTGCGGGCTGCGCCGTGAGGGCCGGCCACCGATGTGGGTTCGGGTCAACACCCAGGCCATTCGCGATTCCGATGGCCGGGTGACCGGGGCGGTGGCTTCGTTCAGCGACATCACCTCGGCGCGCCAATCTGCCGACGAGCTCAGGCGTGAGGAGCAGTTCCTGCAGGTGCTGCTGGGCACACTCGAGGAGGGCATCGTGGCCTGTGACGCCGAAGGGCGGATCACGGTGTGCAACCCGGCCGCCCGGCGGTTGCTGGGGCTGGCCGAGGACGCCGATCCCATCGGGAGGAGCCCGTTCGGCACCCTGTTGCGCCGGCCGGACGGCTCGGTAATGGAGCCGGGGGAGAACCCGCTGATCCAGGCCATGTCCGGCGAGCGGCTGCGGGATGTCGAGGTCATCCTCGAATCCGACGAGGGCGGGCGGCGCAAGGTCAGCGTCAACGGCGAGGCCCTGGTCGACGAGGAGGACTGGATGCTGGGCGCCGTGGTGGCCATCCACGACGTCACCGAGCAGAAGCTCAACGAGGAGCGCCTGGCGGATTTGGCCCTGCACGATCCGCTGACCGGTCTGGCCAACCGGACCCTCCTGGCCGAACGATTGCAGGAGGCCATCGACGAACTGGCCCGGCGCCCGACGTCGCCCGGCGACACAGGGGCCGGGGTTTGGTCCGGGGTGGCGGTGTTCCTGCTGGACCTCGACGAGTTCAAGGAGATCAACGACGTGCTCGGCCACGACGTGGGTGACGACATGCTGATCGCGGTGGCCCGCCGTCTGTCGGCCATCGTGCGCCCGTCCGACACCGTGGCCCGGCTCGGCGGGGACGAGTTCGTCGTCGTGTGCGACGTCGAGAGCGGCGAGGAGGAGATGCTCCGCATCGCCGAGCGCATCTCGACGGCACTGGCCCGGCCCTATCGGATCGACGGCCGCACACTGTCCGTGCTGGCCTCAGTGGGCGGCGTCTTCGCCGACAACCCCGACACCGACCCGTCCAGACTGTTGAGCCGGGCCGACGATGCCATGTACGGCGTCAAGTGGAGCCGGCGTCGGCAACGTCGATCCATGACCGACTGACCACCCGGTGCCCACCGCCGACCCGCCGGCGTGGCCGGCACTCCGGATCGCCCTGGTGTGTCCCTACAGCCTGTCGCGTCCGGGCGGCGTCCAGGGTCAGGTCGTCGGGCTGTCGAGGGCGCTCGGGACCCGGGGTCATTCAGTCACCGTGTTCGCCCCGCTCGACGGTGTCGGCTCGGCTCCGGAAGGAGTGGACCTGGTGGCCACCGGCCACTCGGTGTCGCTGCCGGCCAACGGGTCCTTCGCCCCGGTGACCCTTTCCGTGCGGGCGGTGGCCCGCGCCCTGCGCTCCCTGCGGTCGACCGGGTTCGACGTGGTCCACGTGCACGAGCCGTTCGCCCCCGGCCTGCCCTACGGGCTGTTGGTCGGTCGCCGGCTCCCGCCGGTGGTGGCCACCTTCCACCGGAGCGGCGGCAGCGTGCTCTACAGGCTGGCGGGTCCGCTGGTCCGCCCCCTGGCCGACCGCCTGGCCCTCCGTTGCGCAGTGTCCGAGGCGGCGCGGGCAACCGCGGCCGATGCGCTCGGCGGAACCTACGAGGTGCTGTTCAACGGCGTCGAGGTCGACCGCTACGGGTCGGTCGACCCGTGGCCCACCGACCGACCCGCCCTGCTCTTCCTCGGCCGGCACGAGGAGCGCAAAGGGCTCGGTGTGCTGCTCGAGGCCTTCGAGCGCCTGCTCCGGTCCCGGCGTGACGACCCGAATGTCGACGCGGGCGTGCGCCCGGTGTTGTGGATCGCCGGGGACGGCCCCCAGACCGAGGCGTTGCGCCTCCGCCACCCCGAATCAGCGGACGTCCGGTGGCTCGGGGTACTCTCCGAGGTCGACAAGATCCGCAGACTGGTGGCGGCCGACCTGCTGTGCGCCCCGTCGCTGGGCGGGGAGTCCTTCGGGATGGTGCTGCTCGAGGCGATGGCCGCCCACGCCGTCGTGGTGGCCAGTGACATCGTCGGGTACCGGGACGCCGCCGGCGGACTCGCCGTGCTGGTGCCGCCCGGCGATCCCGTCGCGCTGGCCGAGGCCATCGACGGGGTGCTGTCCGGGCGGCTGGCACCGCCAGGGAGGGACCCGGGTGCGGGCACCGACGACCCGGCTGCTAACCGCAACCGGTGGCTGGACGCGGCAGGGGAGCGCGCCGGGCAGTGGTCGATGGACCGACTGGCCGAACGGTATGAGGGCATCTACCGGTCGGTGGTCGGGGGCAGGGGCTGACCGGCCGTACACTGCTCGGACGATGAGCGATTCCCCGGAGTCCCCCGATGTGCCCGCTTCGCCCGGTGGCACCCCGGGCTCCGACGCGCCCGGCTCGCGGGAGGGCCGGCCCGCCTCGGGGAGCGGCGGATCCCGCAACCGCAGTCGGAATCGCGGCCGGGGCGGCAGTCAGGGTACCGGCCGGGGCGGCAGCCAGGGCACCGGCCAGGGGCGCACCCGCAGCGGTGGCCAGGGCGGCGGGACGCCCCCCGGCGGTGGGAATGCCCCGAAGCGCTCCTCCTCCGGCGGTGGCGGACGCGGCGGCGGCAACAGGAGCGGCGGCGGCAACAGGAGCGGCAGTGGCGGGTCCTCTCGGGCGTCGTCGGGCAACCGAGGCAACTCCGGTAGTGGATCGTCGAATCGCGGCAGTCCGGGCCGGGCTTCCGGCAGTCGGGCAGACACGGAACGGACCGGATCCGGCTCCGACCTGGCCGGTCCGGCGAGCGCGCCGGCCCGCGCCGTCGACCGGGGACCAGAGGGCACCGAGGAGGCCTCGGCCGTCCGTTCCAATCGCCGCCGGGCGATCACGCTGTGCCTCCTTCCCGGCCTGGTTACCGGGCTGATCATCGGTCTCGTCCTGGTGTTGGCCGGGCTCCCGTTGTTTGGGGCGGCCGGATTCGTCCTAGTGGTCGTGGTCCTCTCGCTGTGGTTGTACCGGACAGCGCCCGGAGCTGTGGCGCGCGCGGTGGGGGCGCGACCGAGCACCGAGTGGGAGCAGCCCCGACTGCACAATCTCGTCGACGGACTGTGCGCCACTATGGGGCTGCCGCGACCCGCCATCGCCGTCGTGGAGAGTCCGGTTCCCAACGCCATGGCGCTGGGACGCGATCCAGCCTCTGCCGTGCTGGTGGTGACCTCGGGGCTCGATCAGGCGTTGAGCCTGGTGGAGTTGGAGGGCGTGCTCGCCCATGAGCTCGTCCACATCAAGCGCCGCGATGCGCTCCTCGCCGGAGTGGCGGTGATCGTCACCGTGCCCTGGTCGGCAGTCAGGGGCATCGCCAATGGCACGGCCACCGTCCACCGTCGCATCGGACGGGGCCGCGAGTTCTCTGCCGACCAACGCGCCGCAACGGTGGTCCGCTACCCAGCCGGCATCTGCTCCGCCCTGGACGCCATGGTGGATCGTCCGTGGTCTCCGCCGGAGTGGCCCCCGGGTCGTAGCCGCACCGCTGCACTCACCCGCTGGCTGTGGTTCGACCCCATGGCCGGGATCTCGGCCGACGAATCGACGGAAGGCAATCTCGACGACACCCGCGTGCGCGCTGCCGCTCTATCCCTCTACTGACAGGGAAGCGCCGCGGACGGCCGGTCAACCCGCCGATGGGCAGACGTCGGTGTCGTCCTGGATGAGGCCCCATTCGGCGTTCTCCTCCAGGACGTGGTCGCGCAGCCGGCGGAGCATCAAAGCCAGCGTCTCCTCTTCGTCGGCGGTGAAGACGTTACTCAGGACCTCGCTGACATGGGCGATGTGCTCGGGGATGGCCTGGTCCATCAGCACCTGACCGGCGGGCGTGAGGACGGCGAATGCGCCCCGCCGGTCCTCGGGGCAGGTGCGCCGGGCCACCAGGCCATGCGCCTGGAGGCGGTCCACCGAGCGGGTGAGCCCGCTCGGTGTCAGCGACGTCTGGGCAGCCAGGTCGCTCATCCGCAGCTCGGAGCCGGGCGAGCGGGCCAGGCGGATCAGGACGTCGAAGGACTGGTTCGAAAGCGAGCGCTCCGATTCGAATCGTCGCTGGAAGAGGCGCCTCAGCCCCGCCGCGGACTCGAAGAGCAGGCCGACCGTCGTCAGCCGTTCATCACCCGGTGCCGTCCCTGGTGCCGTTCCTCGACTTGCTGTCCCTTGCGGTGCCGTCCCTTGCGCCATGACGCCATCCTACAGGATCGGACAGGGTAGTTGCGACCACAAATAAACCTGCTATAGTTGTGGACGCAAACACTTTCGAGCGCCAACGTGAGCTCGAGGAACGAGACCCAAGGAGAAGTCATGGCAGATACCGCAGAGGTAACAAGCAGGACCGTCAACGGTGTGGAGTACCCGGCAGTGGGCACCTACGCCATCGACGCCAGCCACACCCGCCTTGGATTCGCCGTCCGCCACATGGCCGTGTCCAAGGTACGCGGTGGGTTCGACACCTTCGAGGGCACCCTGGTGCTCGCCGAGAACCCGGTCGACTCCACGGTGTCGCTGACCATCGATGCCGGCAGCGTGGACACCCGTGACGAGACCCGTGACGGCCACCTGCGGACCAACGACTTCTTCGATGTCGAGAACCATCCCAAGTGGACGTTCACCAGCACGGCCATCCGGGCGGAGAAGCCCGCCGAGTGGAAGGTCGACGGCGACCTGACCATCCGTGGCGTTACCAAGCCGGTGACCCTGGACGTCACCCTGGAGGGCGTGGTGAAGGACCCCTACGGCAACCATCGGGTCGGCTTCAGTGCGTCCGCCTCGATCAACCGTGAGGAGTTCGGCGTTGCGTTCGGCGCCGTCATGGAGGCCGGCGGCCTGGTCGTGGGCAAGAAGGTCGACATCGAGATCGAGCTCGAAGCGGTCCTGCAGCCCTAGTCCTTGGCATCACCGTCGCCGTGACCACCAACGGCCGCCCCGGGTTCCCGGGGCGGCCGTTGTCGCGCCGGGGCGGCCGGATCCACGCCCGGAGGTAGAATGCGGCCATGACCGATCATGCGAGCAACTCCCACCCGACCGGCACCTTCACGGTCAAACGCGGCCTGGCCGAGATGCTGCGGGGCGGGGTGATCATGGACGTGGTCGATGCCGAGCAGGCCAAGGTGGCCGAGGATGCCGGAGCGGTGGCGGTCATGGCCCTCGAGCGGGTCCCGGCCGACATCCGGCGTGACGGGGGCGTGGCGCGCATGAGCGATCCGGCGCTCATCGAGGGGATCAAGGCCGCAGTGACCGTGCCGGTGATGGCCAAGGCCCGGATCGGGCACTTCGCCGAGGCGCAGGTCCTGGCCGCGCTGGGTGTGGACTACGTCGACGAGAGCGAGGTCCTCACCCCGGCGGACGAGGCCCACCACATCGACAAGTGGGTCTACACGGTGCCGTTCGTGTGCGGCGCCACCAACCTGGGCGAAGCGTTGCGTCGGATCTCCGAGGGAGCGGCGTTGATCCGGTCGAAGGGTGAGGCGGGCACCGGCAACATCGTGGAGGCCGTCCGCCACCTGCGGTCCATCCTGGGGGACATCCGCAGGGTGACCGAAGCGGACTCGGCCGAGCTCTACGGCTGGGCGAAGGACCTGGCGGCACCGATCGGCCTGGTCCAGGAGATCGGCGAGACCGGCAGGCTCCCCGTCCCCCTGTTCTGCGCCGGTGGGATCGCCACCCCTGCCGACGCGTCGCTGGTGATGCAGCTCGGCGCGGAGGCGGTCTTCGTCGGTTCGGGGATCTTCAAGAGTGGGAGCCCGTCCACGATGGCCCGGGCCATCGTGGAGGCGACTGCCCACTTTGCCGATGCAGACCTGGTGGCGAAGGTCTCGACCGGACTGGGCGAAGCCATGGCCGGGCAGGAGATCGGCACGCTCGGCGTCCATCTGGCCGAGCGTGGCTGGTGACCGGCGCGCCGGAAGGGCGCTCCGGGGTGTCCGCCGATGACAATGGGGGTGCTCGCCCTCCAGGGTGATGTGCGCGAGCACGCGGCAGCCCTGGCCGACCTGGGCGAGACGGTGCGTCCGGTGCTGCGGCCCGACGACCTCGCCGGCCTCCGGGGGCTGGTGCTGCCCGGCGGTGAGTCGACCACGCTCTCGCTGCTGCTCGCGTCGTCGGGTCTGTTCGACCCGATCGGGGAGGCGCTTCGCAACGGTCTGCCCGTATTCGGGACCTGCGCGGGCATGATCCTGCTGGCCGACCGGGTACTGGACGGTCGGGCCGATCAACGCCGCTTCGGGGTCATCGACCTGACCATCCGCCGCAACGGGTACGGGCGGCAGGTTGCCTCGTTCGAGTGCGACGTGGAAGTGGCCGGTCTGGGTGCAGATCCGCTCCACGCCGTCTTCATCCGGGCCCCGGTCGTAGAGGAGTCCGGGCCGGGGGTCGAGGTGCTGGCTACGCTGCCGGGGCAACCGGACGGTGCCGGCCGAGGGCACGAGGGCCGCAAGGCGGCCGGGTCCGCCGGGCCGACGGACCATCGCCGGCCGGTCGTCTGTCGACAGGGGCCGGTGCTGGTGACGGCCTTCCATCCCGAGCTGACCGGTGACCGTAGGCTGCATCAGTTCTTTGTGGAGATGACCAAAGAGGAGAGGCGCTAGGCCATGTCGGGACACTCCAAGTGGGCGACCACCAAGTACCGGAAAGGGGCACAGGACTCGGCCCGGGCCAAGGTGTTCGCCAAACTCATCCGCCAGATCGAGGTGGCGGCCCGCGAGGGTGGCAGCGACATGACGGCCAACGCCAGCCTGCGCACCATGTACGCCAAGGCCCGCGACGCGTCGGTGCCGATCGACACCATCGAGCGGGCCATCAAGCGCGGCTCGGGTGAGCTCGAGGGCGTTCGGTACGAGTCGATCGCCTATGAGGGCTACGCCACGTCCGGCGTGGCGGTGATGGTGGAGTGCTTGTCCGACAACCGGAATCGCACCGGGGCCGAGATCCGCAATCTCTTCAACAAGAACGGTGGGTCGATGGCCGAGCCGGGCGCAGTGAGTTGGCAATTCGAGCGCAAAGGGGTCATCTCCGTGCCGCGCTCGTTCGACGAGGAGCGGGTGATGGAGGTGGCCATGGAAGCCGGCGCCGAGGACCTGTCCGACGAGGGGGAGCAGTGGGTGGTCACCAGCGCGCCGGCCGACCTGGTAGCCGTGCGCATCGCGCTCGAGGCGGCGGCGCTGGAGCCAGCAGCGTCCGAACTGTCGATGGTCCCGACTTCCACCGTGGAGGTCACCTCCGAGTCGGAGGCCAAGCGCGTCCTGCGCCTCATCGAGGCCCTCGACGATCATGACGACGTGCAGAACGTGTACTCCAACTTCGACATCCCCGACGCGGTGATGGCCGCCTTCGAGGGCTGAGCCTTCTCCCTGTCGGCCATGGTGCAGACGGTGGGGATCACCACCCTCGCGGCGGCGGCCGGGTAGCATCGAACGCATGTTCGTCCTGGGTATCGACCCCGGCCTCTCACGGTGTGGCTACGGCGTGGTGACCCGGCGCGGAGGCTCGCTGGTTGCCGTGGCGGGGGGCGTGGTCTCCACGGCGCCCTCGATGCCCCTGCCCGATCGGCTGCGCACCCTGTCCGACGAGCTGCGGGCCCTGGTGGCCGAGTACCGGCCGGTCGCAGTGGTGGTGGAACGGGTGTTCTTCCAGGTCAATGCGCGCACGGCCATGGCCACTGGGCAGGCCGCCGGAGTTGCGCTGGTGGCGGCGGCCGAGTCGGGATGCGAAGTGGCCCAGTACACGTCGAACGAGGTCAAGCAGGCACTGGTCGGCTACGGGAGCGCCACCAAGGACCAGGTCCAGCGCATGGTGGCCTCGGTGCTCGGGCTGTCCGAGCCACCCCGTCCCCCCGATGTGGCCGACGCGCTGGCACTGGCTGCCTGCCACCTCACCACCCAACGCCTGCGGCGGGCGGTGGCGGCGGCCACCGGTGAGCCACTGTGATCGGCTCGTTGCGAGGAACCCTCCTCGACCGACCGTCCCCCGGCGAGGTGATCGTCGAGGTCCAAGGCGTCGGCTACCGGGCCTCGGTGCCGACCTCCGTGTTGGCTTCCCTCGGTGGCCTCGGGAGCGACGTCTTCCTCCACGTCCACACCCATGTGCGCGAGGACGCCATCGTCCTGTTCGGCTTCGCCCACGCCGACGAGCGGCGATGCTTCGAGGCGTTGCTGGGCGCCCATGGGGTCGGCCCCTCGCTGGCACTGGCCATCCTTTCGTCGATGTCGCCGGCGGCCCTGTCCACCGCCGTGCTCGAGGACGACATCGACGCCCTGTGCCTGGTGCCCGGAGTGGGCAAGAAGACAGCGGCCCGCCTGCTGTTGGAGCTGAAGGCCCGGCTCGACCTGCCGACCCTGGGTGGGAACGGCGCGACGGTCGACGGACCCGGCTCGCCACGCGGTGAGGCGCGGGCTGCCCTCGGCGAGCTCGGCTACGGCCCCGACGAGATCCGGAGCGCCCTGGAGGCGGTGGGCGACGACGGGTCGGTCGAGGAGATCGTGCGCTCCGCCCTGCGCGAACTGGCCCGGGCCCGATGACGCCGGACGCCCGGCGCGAGGTGCTGGCACCTGGGGACCCATCCGGCGCGGAGGGGGCCGAGCTGACGGTGGAGCCGGCCGGAGTCCGGCCGGTCGATCCCATGGCCGCTCCCGCCGAGGAGATGGAGGAGTTCGGGCTCCGACCACGGAGCCTGGCCGAATTCGTCGGGCAGGGACAGTTGACCGAGCACCTCCAGATCGTGATCGAGGCGGCATTGAAGCGCGGGCAACCGGTCGACCACCTCCTCTTCGCCGGGCCGCCGGGGTTGGGCAAGACCTCGTTGGCCGGGATCGTGGCCGCCGAGATGGGGGTCGGGCTCCGCATCACTGCCGGGCCGGTGCTGGTCCGGTCAGGCGACCTGGCGGCGCTCCTCACCGACCTGCAGGAAGGCGACGTCCTGTTCATCGACGAGATCCACCGGCTGCACCGATCGGTGGAGGAGATCCTCTACCCGGCCATGGAGGACTTCAAGCTGGACATCCTGATCGGCAAGGGCCCTACCGCCCGCAGCATCCGCCTCGACCTGCCCCGCTTCACGCTGGTGGGTGCCACCACCCGCACCGGGCTGGTGGCCGGCCCACTGCGCGACCGATTCGGGTTCGTCGGGCGGCTCGACCACTACGACGTCGAGGAGCTCCAGTCGATCGTCACCCGGTCGGCCGGCATCCTCGGTGTGCCCATCACCGCCGAGGGGGCCCGGCGCATTGCCGAGCGCTCGCGGGGTACGCCCCGTATCGCCAACCGGCTGCTGCGGCGGGTCCGGGACTTCGTCGAGGTGCGCGCCGAGGGAAGCATCACGTCGGAGGCAGCGGTGGTCGGGCTCGACGTGTTCGGCGTCGACGAGTTGGGGCTCGACAAGGTCGACCGTTCCATCCTCGACGTCCTGTGCCGTCGTTTCGCCGGCCGACCGGTCGGGCTGACCACCCTGGCCCAGTGCATCGGGGAGGAGCCGGACACCATCGAGGACGCCTACGAGCCCTATCTGCTCCAACAGGGCCTGTTGCAGCGGACCACGCGGGGCCGGGTGGCTGCGCCGCGGGCGTGGGCCCACCTCGGGCTGACCCCGGTGGAGTCCACGCTCCTTTGAACCCGCCGCAGCCGTCCCGTCCTGCACCGGCCGGGCGGCTGCACCCCCGTCTGCCACCATGGAGCCCATGTCGGACCTCATCGGAGACCAATTGCGACGGGGGGACGTCGCCGCCGACCGGCCGGATCGCGGATCGCAGCCCTCGGCCGGCCTGCCGATGGACGCCTACGACTACGGCCTCCCCGAGGCCGCCATCGCCCAGCATCCGGTCGAGCCCCGCAGCACGGCGCGCCTCCTGGTGGCTCCGGGGCTGTCCGGAAGCGAGCTCCCCGCCCACGCCACCGTGGCCGACCTCCCGCAGATGCTCGGGCCGGGCGACGTCCTGGTGGTCAACGACACCCGGGTGCTGGCCGCCAGGCTGCCGTTGACCAAGGCCACCGGCGGCAGGGCGGAGGTGCTGCTGCTGGAGCCGGTGGCCCAGCAGGGGGCAGTGTGGGAGGCGCTGGTCCGACCGGCCCGCCGGTTGCCGTCCCCGACCCTCCTGTTCGAGTGGGCCGGGGGCCCGCCCGTGGTCGAGGTGGGCGAGGCGGTGGGTGGGACCGAAGGCGGTCGGCGACTGGTCCGGTTGTTGGACCCCACGGTGGTGGACCGGGCCGGCACCATGCCCCTGCCGCCCTACATCCACAGCACCCTGAGTGATCCGGATCGCTACCAGACGGTGTACTCCGCACCGGGCGACCCGGGGGACAGGTCTGCCGCCGCCCCCACCGCCGGGCTGCACTTCACCCCGGAACTGCTCGACGCGTGCCGCGAGGCCGGTGCGCGCCTGGCGCGGGTGGACCTCGCCATCGGCCTCGACACGTTCCGCCCCATCACCGCCCCGACCGCCGAGGAGCACGTGATCCACTCCGAGCGCTACGCAGTGCCGGCGGAGACCATGGCCGCCTGCGCCGAGGCCGATCGGGTCATCGCCGTGGGCACCACTGCGGTCCGGGCCCTCGAATCGGCCGCCTGCACCGGCAGGCTGTCCGGCCGGACCCGTCTCTACATACACGGGGACCACCGGTTCCGGGTGGTTGACGTCCTGGTCACCAACTTCCACCTGCCCCGGTCGAGCCTCCTGTTGCTGGTGGAGGCGTTCTGCGGCCCGGTGTGGCGCGAGCTGTACGCCACCGCCCTGGCCGAGGGGTATCGGTTCCTCTCCTTTGGCGACGCCATGATGGTGGGGTGCCGGGGTCCGAAGGGGCAACCGGTGCCGCTCGTGCCGCTCGTGCCGACCGGGCCGGCCGGATGAGCCCGGCCGAGGTGGAAGTCGTCGTCACCGCCACCGACGGGGCTGCCCGTGCCGGTCGGATTCACACCCGCCGAGGGGCGTATGCGATCCCCGCCTTCATGCCGGTCGGCACCCGGGGCGCGGTCAAGGCACTCGACGGCGCGGATCTCGAGGCGCTGGGTGCGGAGGTGGTGCTGGCCAACACATACCACCTGATGCTCCGGCCGGGTGCCGACGTCGTCGCCCGGCTCGGCGGACTCCACCGCTTCACCGGATGGGGCCGCCACGCGCTGACCGACTCCGGCGGCTACCAGGTGCACTCGCTGCGTCCGGCGGTCGATGACGACGGTGCCACGTTCGCGTCGGTCTACGACGGTGCCACGGTGCGGCTCACCCCCGAATCTGCGGTGGAGACACAGGGGCTGATCGGTGCGGACATCCAGATGGTGCTCGACGTCTGCGCCACCCTGCCCGCCTCCACCGAGGTACTCCGCGAGGCGGTGGACCGGACGGCGGCGTGGGCCGGCCGAGCCCGCCTCCACCACCGGCGCCTCGAGGCCAGGCCGGAGGGGCAGGCGCTCTTCGGCATCGTCCAGGGTGGCACGGACCCCGCGTTGCGCCAGGAGAGCGCCCGTCGCACCGTCGAACTGGACTTCGACGGCTACGGCATCGGAGGGCTGTCGGTGGGAGAGCCGCGTGCCGCCATGCTCGACGCACTGGCCGTCACCGTGCCGCTGCTGCCCGCCGACCGGCCCCGCTACCTCATGGGCGTGGGCGACCCGGTCGGGCTGCTCGAGGCGGTCGCCCTCGGGGTGGACCAGTTCGACTGCGTGGCCCCCACCCGGATGGCCCGGCACGGCTCCTTGCTCACCAGTACCGGCCGGCTCAACCTGCGCAATGCCGTCCACGCCACCGACGACGGGCCCCTCGATCCCTCCTGTGCCTGCTCGACCTGTACCCGTTGGTCGAAGGGCTACCTCCGCCACCTGCTGGGAGTCGGGGAGCCCACCGCGTGGCGCCTGCTGAGCATTCACAACCTGGCCTATGTGCTGGGTCTGATGGCCGAGGCGCGTACCGCCATCATCGAGGGCAGCCTCGACGAACTGCGGGCCAGGACCGCCGAAGTGTGGGGCGCCTGAGGGGCCCGGCATCGGACCGCTCGGGGGCTGGGCTACAGTCAGGGCGCTGTGCGCACTGACAACCCCCCCCTGAACCGTCAATGACGGCCGCCCTGACCCTGGTGACGCCTGTCTTCGCCGCGGCGAAGTCGCAGAGCAGCGGTGCCTTCATCTATCTGCTCCTGATCGTCGGGGTCGGCTTCTACTTCCTGATCTACCGCCCGCAGCAGCGGAAGGCCAAGGCCCTCCGGGAGAAGTCCAACACCTTCGAGGTGGGCGACGAGGTCCTCACCGCCGGGGGGATCGTGGGGCACGTGATCGACGTCGACGGCGACCGGGTCACCCTGGAGACCAGCGTCGGTGCCTCCTTCGTGGTGCTCAAGCAGTACGTCATCCGTCGACTGGATGCCGCCGTGCCGGACGACGCGGACGCGGAGGACGAGCCGGAGGAGCTAGAGGAGCACGACGAGTCGGATGCCGTCAAGGGGGGGCACGGCACCGACGCCGAGGACCTGGCCGGACATGAGTTCGACGACAAGGGCCACACCGAAGAGACCGAGGGAGACGCGACCCATGCCGGGGCGCCCCACGGCGAGGACGAGGCTTCTGCCGGCCCCGGCGGGGAGAGCGGCCACGCCGCCGAACAGGACGACGACGACGACCCGGCGGGGCCCGGCGTCCCTCCGCCCACCTGACCCTTCATGAAGAACAAGCGCTCCTTGTGGATCAGCCTGCTCTCGGTGGTCGCCGTGGCCGTCATCGCCCTCAGCGCCACCCTGGCCGCCGGATGGTCCCCCAAACTCGGGCTCGACCTGGACGGCGGGCTGGCCGTCGTCTACCAGACCCACACACCGGTCAACCAGAGCCAGCTCAACACCATCGTGACCATCCTCAACAACCGGGTCAACGCCGGAACCAGCGGGGCCACCGTGGCCAGCCAGGGCAAGAACCAGATCTCGGTCTCCATCCCCGGTGAGAAGAACTCCCAGAAGATCCTGGCCACCCTGGGCAATACCGCGCAGCTCTTCTTCCGGCCTGCGCTCTGCTACGCCCCGTCGTTGACGGTGGCCAAGGGGAAGGTCCCCTCGGCCGGCCCGTTGCCCACGTGCTCGGCGACCACCCAGCTGACCGCGGCCAACCTGGCGGTCACGCCGAACTCGAGCAACATCAACGGCTACACGTTCAATTCGAACATCCCCGAGGACCCCCAGTTCGCCACCTATCCGTCGACGTCGCCCAACAACGACAACAAGAACGCCACCGTGCTGCTCCCCGGCTCCTCGGCGGCCCAGAGCGGTCGCTACGTGCTCGGACCGGCCGGGCTGACCGGCACCGCGGTCAAGTCGGCCACCGCCCAGCTGGTCAGTGGCCAGTGGGCCGTCAGTATCGTGCTGACCAGTGCCGGAGCAGCCCAATGGGACACCCTGGCCCAGCAGCAGTTCCACGCCATCATCGGCATCGATCTCGACGGACAGGTAATCTCGGCCCCCATCACCCAGCCGACGGCGGCGTCCTTCTCGTCGTTCAACGGACAGGTCCAGATCTCGGGCAGCTTCACCGAGGACCAGGCCAAGACCCTGGCCACCGAACTGAACTACGGCTCGCTGCCGGTCAAGCTCGACCGCCTCACCGTACAGACCGTGTCGCCGACGCTGGGCAAGGCCTCACTGCAGGCAGGGCTCCTGTCAGGTCTGGCCGGCCTCATCCTGGTCATGCTCTACATGATCTTCTACTACCGCCTGCTGGGCATCGTGGTCGTGGCCGGCCTGGCGGTGACCGGTGCACTGCTCTGGGCGATCATCGCCACCATGGGCCAGAGCCTCGGTACCACCATCGACCTGGCCGGCATCATCGGCCTCATCGTCTCGGTCGGCATCACCGTCGACTCGTACATCGTCTACTTCGAACGCCTGAAGGACGAGGCCCGGGCCGGGCGCACGGTCCGCACCAGCGTGGACCGCGGATTCACCAGCGCCTTCCGCACCGTGCTGGCCGCTGACGCCGTCTCGCTTCTCGGTGCGGCCATCCTCTACTTCATCTCGATCGGGCCGGTCCGGGGATTCGCCCTCTTCCTCGGCCTGTCCACCATCCTCGACGTCATCGTCACCTACTCCTTCACCAGGCCCTTCGTCATCCTGCTGGGCCGCAGCCGTAGCGCCACCGAGGCCAAGGGCATGGGTGTGGCCAGCGGTCTCGGCATGACCGCGGAGGCCCGGCCATGACGCCAGGCGACGACACCGGCAACCGGCCGTCGGACCGGACGGAGGAGGACGAGGCAGCTGTCGAGCTCGAGGAGGCGTTCGACGAGGAGCTGGAGCTTGCTGCCGAGGAGCTGGAGCTCGAGGCCACGGGCGCGAAGCGCCCCAACGTCTTCCTGCGCCTCTACCGGGGCCAGACCTCGTTCGACTTCATCGGCAACCGCCGGTGGTGGTTCGGCATCTCGGCCCTGATCATCCTGCTCGGTGTCATCTCCCTCGGCACCCGCGGCCTCAACCTGGGCATCGATTTCAAGGGCGGCCAGTCCTGGCTGGTCTCCTCCCAGACCCTCACCGTGGCCGAGGCAACCTCGGCCGTCGAGTCGGCCGGGATCTCCCAGCCGACCGTGGTGCAGCTGACGAACCAGGTCAACGGCCAGAAGCAGATCGAAGTGCAGGTCGACCTCAATTCGAAGCCGGTCGACGAGCGCACCACTATCGAGAACAACGTCCAGGACGCGCTGGCCCGGGCCGCCCACACCTCGCCCAACAACGTGAACTTCAACGACGTCGGGCCCACCTGGGGCGGGCAGGTGACCTCGAAGGCCATCGAGGCGCTCATCGTCTTCTTCATCGCGGTGACGCTCTACATCTCGGTCCGGTTCGAGTTCAAGATGGCCATGGCGGCCATCGTCGCGGTGGTCCATGACATCCTGATCGTCGTCGGGATCTACTCGTTGGGCGGGTTCCAGGTCACACCGGACACGGTCATTGCCGTGCTCACCGTGCTCGGTTACTCGCTCTACGACACGGTGGTCGTCTTCGACCGGATCCGTGAGAACGCCAAGGGCTTCGGCGCGTCCGGGCGGATCACCTACTCGGACATGGTCAACCTGTCGATGAACCAGACGCTGGCCCGGTCGATCAACACCTCGTTGGTGGCCATCATCCCGGTTCTGTCCGTTCTGGTGGTCGGTTCGCTGCTCCTGGGCGCCTCGTCGCTGCAGAGCTTCGGCCTTGCCCTGGTCATCGGCCTCACCAGCGGTGCCTACTCGTCGATCTTCATTGCCTCGCCGCTGCTCGCCCTGCTGAAGGAGCGGGAGCCCCGCTACATCACCATCCGTCAGCGTCTCGAGACCCGCGGCGAGCGCGCCGCCCTCCTCACCCCGGCCGCCGCCGCCGCCATGGCCGGTGCTGCCGGCGGCGGCAACCGCTCGTCCGGTCGAGGCCGCCCCCAGTCGGCCGGCGTGATCCGCCCAGGGGCCGCCTCGGAGGGCAAGCGATCGGGGAGCGGGACACCCAAGGGTGGCGGAGGGGAGACGGCCCAGACCGGTGGCACCGCCGGGTCCCCCTCGGCCGGAACGCCGAAGAGTGCGGGTGCGGGCGGCCGTTCGGCCTCCGGCTCCACCCGACCTGGGGGAAATCGACCCCCGCCGCGACCCCGCAAGGGGAAGGGCGGGAAGGGCAAGCGCCGCTGAGGTGCCCGGCCGGGGCACCGGTTGCCGGGGTGCGCGCGACGCCGCGTCCCCCCACCCGCGAGCAAGGCACCGAGCGGCCGGCCCACCCGGCTGTTCGCTCCGGTCCACCCGCTGTGACAGGTACCGTGTAGGGATGGCTTTGGCCACACCAGTCCCAGCCGAGGGAGCCGCGCCCGCCGGCCGCGAGTACTTCGTGGGCTCGTCGCTGCCTGCTGCGGAGACCGCGCTTCTGGTGCCGGTCATCGAGGCATTCCTCCGACGTCACCCCGGTGACGACACCTCGCTCATCGTGCGCGCCGCCGAAACGGCCACTCTGGCCCACGCCGGGCAGCTGCGAAAGTCCGGCGAGCCCTACATCACCCACCCGATCGCCGTTGCCGGAATCGTCGCCGACCTGGGGTTGGATGCCCAGACGGTCGCCGCCGCCCTGCTCCACGACGCCGTCGAGGACACCGGGGTGACCAGCGAGCTGATCGAGAAGGAGTTCGGACCGGCGGTCGCCCTCATCGTCGAGGGGGTCACCAAGCTCGATCGGCTCCAGTTCGACTCGAAGGAGGCCCAGCAGGCCGCCACCGTTCGCAAGATGCTCGTGGCCATGGCCAACGACTGGAGGGTGCTGATCATCAAGTTGGCCGACCGCCTCCACAACATGCGGACCCTGTCGGTGATGCCGGAGTGGAAGCAGCGCCGCACCGCCCAGGAGACCCTGGACATCTATGCCCCGTTGGCCCATCGGCTGGGCATCCAAGGGGTGAAGTGGCAGCTGGAGGACCTGGCCTTCGCCACGCTCCACCCCAAGCGGTATGCCGAGATCGAGCAGATGGTGGTCACCCGGGCCCCGCTGCTTGACGAGTTCCTGGCCCGGGTGCTGGTCTCGGTCCGGGAGCGGCTGGCCGCCTCGGGCATCACTGCCGAGGTGACGGGGCGCCCCAAGCACCTGTGGAGCATCTACGAGAAGATGGTGGTGCGGGGCAAGGAGTTCGACGACCTCTACGACTTGGTCGGCATCCGGGTGATCGTCGAGTCCGAAAAGGACTGCTGGGCGGCGCTCGGTTCGATCCACGCCATCTGGCCACCGGTGCAGGGCCGCTTCAAGGACTACATCAACTCGCCCAAGTTCAACCTGTACCAGTCGCTGCACACCACGGTGATCGGCCTCGACGGCAAGCCGATCGAGGTGCAGGTGCGCACCCACGAGATGCACCGCCGGGCCGAGTACGGCATCGCTGCCCACTGGGGGTACAAGGAGAACCCGACCCGGCCCGACCGGGGCCCCGCGTCGTCCGCCAAGGCAGCCAAGGACCTGGGGGGCGGGTCCGCCGTCGGCACCAGGGCCCGGAGGGGCAAGGGGGGCAAGGAGTCCGTGACCAAGTCCCTGTCCGGCGACAACGCCAAGGCGGACTCGGGCAAGAAGGGCTCCAGCATCACCCCCGCCCAGCGGGCGGAACTGGTCGAGCGCGATCGGCGGGCCGAGCGGCTGGCCCTGGCCAAGGAGACCTCATCGACCACCGCCGAGGTCGAATGGATGCAGCGCATCGTCGACTTCCAGAACGAGACGACCGATCCCATCGAGTTCCTCGAGGCGCTCAAGCTCGACCTCGAGGAGGACGAGGTCTACGTCTTCACCCCCAAGGGCAAGGTCATCGCCCTGACCGCCAACGCCACCCCGGTCGACTTCGCCTACAGCATCCACACCGAGGTGGGCCACCGCTGCATCGGGGCCAAGGTGAACGGCCGGCTGGTGCCTCTCGACACCAAGCTCAACTCGGCCGACACCGTGGAGATCTTCACATCGAAGGCGGCGACAGCCGGACCGTCCCGCGACTGGCTGGGGATGGTCGCCTCGTCCCGGGCCCGGACGAAGATCCGGCAGTGGTTCTCGCGTGAGCGCCGCGAGGACGCCATCGAGCTCGGCCGCGATGAGCTGATAAAGGAGCTCCGCCGCGAGGGCCTGCCGGTGCACAAGCTGGCCTCCGAACGCTCCCTTGCCGACCTGGCCACCGCCATGAACTACGCCGACCTCGACGCCCTGCACGCGGCCATCGGCGACAATCGGATATCGGCACGGGCTGTCGCCCAGCGCCTGCTCCGCGACCTGCGCGGCGGGGTCTACGAGGAGCAGCTTCCGGTCACCGCCCGCCAGCAGCCCACCGCGGCCCGGCCCGGACGCGGCGATGCGGTCGGGGTGTACGTCGAGGGCCTCGACGACCTGATGGTGCGGCTGTCGCGCTGCTGCACCCCGGTCCCCGGGGATGAGATCGTGGGCTTCGTGACCCGTGGCCGGGGGGTGTCGGTACACCGGGCCGACTGCGCCAATGCCGCCTCGCTGGCCAGCAGGTCGCGCGAGCGGTTGATCGAGGTGGAGTGGGACCACCGGTCCTCGGGTGTCTTCGTGGCCACCATCGAGGTGGTGGCCATCGACCGGTCGCGGCTGCTCACCGACGTGACCAAGGTGGTATCCGAGCACCATCTGAACATCGTGAGCGCCAACACCCAGACCGACGCCGACCGGATCAGCCGGATGCGGTTCGACGTAGAACTGGCCGACCCGGCCCATCTCGAATCGGTGCTCAACCTGATCCGGCATCTCGACGCGGTCTACGACGTCTACAGAATCCTCCCCGGCAAGAAGGACTGACCCGAGGTGTCCGACAAGACCCAGGCGACGCGCGCCCCGGGTGGCACCCACGACGTGCTGTGGCCGGAGTCAGCCCGGTGGGAGTCGCTGGTGGGCCTGTTCGCCTCCGTTGTCGAGCGGGCCGGCTACGGCCTGGCCCACACACCCATCTTCGAGGACGTCAAGGTGTTCCGGCGGGGCATCGGCGAGGGCAGCGACGTGGTGGGCAAGGAGATGTACGAGTTCGAGGACCGCGGCGGACGGACCCTGGCGCTGCGGCCGGAGGGAACAGCCCCCATGGTCCGGGCCTTCGTGCAGCACCGGCCGCCGCTGCCGTGGAAGGCGTGGTACGTCACGCCGGCCTTCCGGTACGAGCGCCCCCAGGCCGGCCGCTACCGGCAACACCACCAACTGGGCGTCGAGGCCCTCGGGCCGACCGACCCCGACCTCGACGTCGAGGTCATCGCCATGGCCGACGGGTTCTTCCGCTCCCTCGGACTCACCGCGGTGGGCCTCCTGCTCAACTCGATGGGCGACGAGGTCTGCCGTCCGGCCTACCTCGACCTCCTGCGCTCCTACCTCCTCGAGCGACGGGACCAACTCTGCCCGGAGCACCGCGAGCGCCTCGAGGCCAACCCCCTCCGGGCCCTCGACTGCAAGAGGGAGGAGTGCCGCGCCACCACGGAGGGGGCGCCCGGGTTGTCCGACCACCTGTGCGACCCCTGCCGAGCCCACTTCGAGCGGGTCCGCCGGGGCCTGGACGCCCTGGGGGTGCCCTACGCACTGGACCACCGGCTGGTCCGCGGGTTCGACTACTACACCCGCACTACCTTCGAGTTCTCGTCCGAGGCGCTGGAGTCGGCCCAGAACGGCGTCGGCGGGGGAGGTCGTTACGACGGGTTGGTGGAGATGCTCGGCGGCCCGCCCACCCCGGGCATCGGTATCGGCATCGGCATCGAACGGCTCCTGCTGGCATGCGACGCGGAAGGAGTGTTCCCTGTGGACCCCGTCCCTCTCGACGCCTTCGTGGTGGACGTGGTCGGCGGGGAGGCGGCCCGGGACATCACCGCCGCACTGCACCGGGCCGGGATCCGGGCCGACCGTGCCTACGACAACCGCTCGATGAAGGCCCAGCTGAAGGCAGCGGACCGCTCCGGGGCCCGGATGGCCCTGATCGTGGGGCCCGACGAAGTCGCAGGGGGTACGGTGTCCCTCCGACCCCTGCGGGGCTCCGGTGACCAGCGAATCGTTCCGGCCGCCGAGGTGGTGGACGCAGTGCGGGCCGCCATCGGCTACCTCGCGGTCGATCCCCCGTCCCCCGGCCCCGTGACCGCGCAACTCCCCCGAAAGGATCGTCCTTGACCGTTCCCCCCTCGCCCACGGGCGCCACCTCCATGCGCACCCACCCGTGCGGAGCCTTGCGCGCCGCCGACATCGGGTCCACGGTGACGGTGTGCGGTTGGGTGGCCAAGCGCCGCGAGCACGGTGAGCACCTGGCCTTCGTCGACCTGAGGGACCATACCGGCATCGTCCAGTGCGTGATCCCCGGAACGGTCGACGTCCGCAGCGAGTACGTCATCTCCGTGCACGGTGCGGTCCGCGCCCGGCCGGAGGGAACGGTGAACCCCGATCTCCCGACCGGCGAGGTGGAGATCGGCGACTGCACCGTGGCCGTCCTGAACAGTGCGGAGCCGCCGCCGTTCGCGGTCGACGATCGGGTGGAGGTCGACGAGGGGATCCGCCTCAAGCACCGCTTCGTCGATCTCCGGCGACCCCGGATGCAGGCCAATCTGCGCATTCGGGCCACGGTCAACCATGCCCTGCGGAAGGCCATGGACCGCCAGGGGTTCGTCGAGGTGGAGACGCCGCTGCTGTGGGCGCCCACGCCCGAGGGGGCCCGTGAGTTCACTGTGCCCAGCCGGCTCCATCCCGGGTCCTGCTACGTGCTGCCCCAGAGCCCCCAGCTGGCCAAGCAGCTCCTGATGGTGGCCGGTTTCGACCGCTACTACCAGATCGCTCGATGCCTGCGCGACGAGGACCTGCGAGCCGACCGGCAGTTCGAGTTCTCCCAGCTGGACGTCGAGGCGTCCTTCGTGTCCCAGGAGGACATCCTGGGGTTCGTGTCCGAGGCCGTCCTCGACGCCGCCGAAGCGGTGACCGGCGAGCGCCCGGAGTCGGTGCCCCGGATGACCTGGGCCGAGGCCGTCGACCGCTACGGAACCGACAAGCCCGACGTCCGGTTCGGCATGGAACTGGTCGACCTGTCCACGGTCTTCGACGGCACCGAGGTGAAGGCCTTCGGCGCACCGTGTGTCAAGGCGATCGTGCTCGAGGGCGGGGCCACGCTCACCCGTTCGAAGCTCGACGGGCTCACCGACCGGGCCAAGGGACTGGGGGCCAAGGGGCTGGCCTGGTTCCGGGTGGCCGCGGCGGAAGGGGCAGAGGGGAGCGGGTCGGGTGGGCCTTCGCCGAACCTCGACTCGCCGCTCGACCGGTTCCTCTCCGACGACGAGCGTGCCGGACTGCTGTCGGTGACCGGGGCGAGCACGGGTGACCTGATCCTGGTGGTGGCCGACGAGTACCGCACCGCGTGCACCGTGCTCGGCCAGTTGCGCCTCGAGGTTGGGGGGCACCCGGTCAGCGAGGGCCCCTACCGCTATCTGTGGGTGGTGGACTTCCCGATGTTCGACGGCGTCGACGAGGCGGGCCACCCCATCGCCGCCCACCATCCCTTCACCATGCCCCACCCCGATGACCTGGAGCGTTTGGAGTCCGATCCGGCGTCGGTGCGTAGCCAAGCCTATGACCTGGTCCTCAACGGCTGGGAGCTGGGATCCGGGAGTGTCCGTATCCACCGCGCCGACATCCAGAGCCGTGTCTTCACCGCGCTGGGCATCGACGAGGACGAGGCCGTCTCCCGGTTCGGCTTCCTCCTCGGGGCCTTCCGCTTCGGTGCGCCGCCCCACGCCGGGTTCGCCGTGGGCATCGACCGGCTGGCGGCCATCTTCGCCGGCGAGGACAGCATCCGCGAGGTGATCGCCTTCCCGAAGACGCAGTCGGGGTCGGACCCGATGACCGGTGCCCCCAAGGCGTTGGCACCGGGGCTCCTCGGCGAGCTCGGCCTGCAAGTGATCCCCCGCGGGACCGAGTACCTCCATGGCCGGTGACGACCTCTTCTCCGGCGCGGCACAGGAGCGCCTCGCCGCCCGGGCCCCCCTGGCGGCGCGCCTCCGTCCCCGCACGCTCGACGACATCGTCGGACAGCAGCATCTGGTGGGCCCGGGTTCCCCCCTGCGTGCCCTGATCGAGTCCGACCGACTCACCTCGGCCATCCTGTGGGGACCGCCCGGAACGGGCAAGACCACGCTGGCCTCGGTGGTGGCCACGGCCACGGCCAAGCAGTTCGTGCCGCTCTCGGCGGTCACCGCCGGGGTCAAGGACGTGCGGGAGGTGGTCGAAGGAGCCCGCCGGCTGCTGGGGGAGCAGGGGAGGGGGACCATCCTCTTCCTGGATGAGGTGCACCGGTTCAACCGGTCGCAACAGGACGCCCTGCTCCCCTCGGTGGAGGATGGGCTGCTGGTCCTCATCGGTGCGACCACCGAGAACCCCTTCTTCGAGGTCAACGCCCCCTTGATGTCCAGGTCGACCCTGTGGCGGCTGGAGCCCCTTTCCGACGACGAGTTGCGTGAGGTGGTGGCGCGGGGACTGGCGGCCGAGGGGGCTGCCGCCGAGCCCGACGCCGTCTCCGCCCTGGTCGGACTGGCCGACGGCGATGCCCGCGCGGTGCTGACCACGCTGGAGGTCGCCCTGGCCCTCGCCGGCGCCCGCCCGGTCATCCTCGCGGACGTCGAGCGCGCGCGCCACACCCGCCTGCAGCACTACGGGGACGAGGGCCACTACGACCAGGTCAGCGCGTTCATCAAGTCGGTGCGCGGTTCCGACCCCGATGCCGGCCTCTACTGGCTGGCCCGGATGCTCGAGGCGGGGGAGGACGCACGCTTCATCGCACGCCGGTTGGTCATCCTGGCCAGCGAGGACATCGGTGAGGCCGACCCGCTGGCCCTGGTGGTGGCCGACGCCGCCGCCCGCGCCGTCGAGTTCGTCGGGTTGCCGGAGGCCCAGCTCAATCTGGCCCAGGCCGTCGTCCACCTGGCCTGCGCCCCCAAGTCGAACCGGGTCACGGTGGCCCTGGGCCGGGCCCAGCACGATGTCCGCCAGGGACCGAGGGGGGACGTCCCCACCCACCTGCGGGACGCTCACTACAAGAGCGCGGCCTCCATCGGCCACGGCGAGGGCTACGTCTATCCTCACGACCAGCCCGATGCGTGGGCGGACCAGCAGTACCGCCCGGCCGAGCTCTCGGGCAACCGGTACTACGAACCGAGTGACCGTGGGCACGAGGCGGTGGTGGCCGAGCGCCTGCGGCGCCGGCGGGGCGGGGATGACGGTGGTGGCGAAGGTCAAGGCAGTAGCGGCGCTGGTGACGGTGGTCGTGGCGGTGCTGGTGGCGACGGTGACCGCGGTGGCGGTCCTGACGGCGATGGGGCCGACACATCCGAGGCCCGGTGATGGGCGAAACTGACGCCATGGAGACTCCCGAGCCGGCCTGCCCGGTCGCCCCGGAGACCTGGGCCGCGCCAGGCGCCTCTGATTCCGGCCGCGTCCGGTTCCGGATCCGACGAGGAATGGCCGATGCGGTGGTGAGGCCCGTGCTGTCGGTGGCCGGCGTGGTGCTGGTGGTCGGAGCCGCGATCGGACTCGTCGCCGGCGGTGGCGCGGCCGACGCCGGAGCGGCGCAGGCAACGAGCAGTCCGGGTGGTGCGGGGGAGGTCCGGCTCTCCGGCTCGGCGGCCGGCATCCCTGCCGGGGCGCAGGTCACCGGTGCCACGAGCTCCACCATCACGGTCACCGCCGACATCTCCCTCAAGCCACGCGACCCGGCGGCCCTGGAGGCGTTCATTCACGCCGTTTCCACCCCCGGGACCGCGCAGTACGGCCACTATCTCGCCCGCGGGCAGTTCGGTCCCGAGTTCGGCCCGGCCCCGGCCACAGTCGCCGCCACCCGGGCCTGGCTGGCCTCGTCCGGACTCCGGGTGGGAAACACGTCGTCGGACGGGCTGCTGATCCCGGCGTCGGGGACCGCTGCGCAGATCGAGGGCGCATTCGGCGTCCCGCTGGTGAATGCCAGGCTCGCCGGCGGGCGGGTGGCCCGCTTCGCAACCGCCGAGCCCCTGGTGCCGGCCGCATTGGCCCACGACGTCGGAGGAGTCATCGGGCTGTCGACGGTGGCCGAGGCCCATCCCCAGCTCCAGGCCGGCCGAGCGGTGGCTGGAGACGGGTCTGTTGGCGGCTCCTCACCTGCCGGCTCCACGTCAGCGGGCAGTACCGGGCCGCACGAGGCTGCGGTTGCCCATGCCGGGCCGACGGCGTGCCCTGCCGCGAGTACTGCCGCCGGCAGTACCGCATGGACCGCCGATCAGCTGGCCTCGACCTACGGGTTAAGCACGCTGTACGGCCAGGGTCGGATCGGTGCGGGCCAGACCGTGGGGATCTACGAACTGGAGCCGTTCACCTCCAGCGACGTCCAGGCCTACGAAGGCTGCTACGGGCTGAATGTGCCGGTCTCCACCGTTCCGGTCGACGGCGGGGCCAACGGCTCCCAGGTGGGCGAGGCGGCCCTCGACATCGAGGTTGTGGCCGGTTTGGCGCCCTCCTCGTCGATCACCGTGTACTCGGGTCCCAACGACAACGGCAACGGACCCATCGACACCTATGCGCGGATGGTCAACGACGACTCGGCCAAGGTGCTCACCACCAGTTGGGGTCAGTGCGAGAGCACCGTGCAGACCCAGGGAATCAGCCTGGCCGAGCAGCAGGCGGAGACCGTGCTGTTTGAAAAGGCGGCGGCCCAGGGCCAGACGGTCTTCGCCGCCGCCGGCGACTCCGGTTCCACCGACTGCTACAACGCAATGACCAGCTATGTTGACACGAATCTCTCCGTCGACGATCCGGCAGACCAGCCCTTTGTGACCGGGGTCGGGGGGACCTCGCTCACCGCCATCTCGACGCCGCCCACCGAATCGGTCTGGAACTATGCCGGTGGTGCCGGCGGAGGCGGCATATCGGCCGACTTCCCCGCACCAATCTGGCAGACTGGTGCTCCGAGACGTGAGGTGCCCGACGTCTCGGCCTCGGCGGACCCCGACCGCGGCGACATCATCTATTTCGGGGGGGTATGGAGACATTTCGGGGGGACGAGCACGGCGGCACCGTTGTGGGCGGCGCTCACCACGGTGGTCAACCAGGGGTGTGCCTCCCCGGCCGGATTCCTCAACCAGAAGCTCTACGCAGCAGGAGCGAGTGGCTCCCCGCCGTTCAACGACATCACCGCCGGCAACAACGACCTGTTCCCCTCGTTGCACACGGGCCCTCCGCTGTATCAAGCGACGACGGGCTATGACCTGGCCTCGGGATGGGGGACGCCCAAAGCCGGCGCCCTGCTCGGCACCCTGACCGGTGCGCCCGCCGGCTGCCCCGCGGTCACCTGGCTCAGTACCAACTCGGGGCCGGCCACCGGTGGCCGCACCGTGGTGATCGTCGGCAACGGGTTCGGGTCGACCACACCCACGGTCCACTTCGGAGGGGCGACAGCTGCCGTCCTTACCTCGACTCCCAACTCGGTCACCGTCGTCACTCCGGACGTGGTCTACGGACAGCAGGTCGGTGTCACCGTCACCTCGAGCGGCCCCGCCGGCGGAACCAGTGCCACCGTCCCCGCCGGCGAGTACACCTTCGTCTCCCCCCAGGTCAGCGGCGTCGTGCCCGGCAAGGGACCCACCTTCGGCGGGGGGACGGTCGTCGTCAACGGATCGGACTTCTCCGGGGCCACCTCGGTGAGGTTCGGATCGGCCGGGGCGTCGTTCCGGGTGTCCTCGGACACCTCGCTGGTGGCCCAGGTGCCACCCGGCCCTGCCGGTGGCGCCACGGTGGACGTGGTCGTGCAGGGCCCTGACGGAACCAGCCCGTCGGTAGTATCGGACCGGTACATCTATGCGCTGCCGGGCTACTGGGAGGTGGCCTCAGACGGTGGCGTCTTCGCCCTCGGTCATGCCGGCTTCCACGGGTCGACCGGCGCGCTACGACTGAACAAGCCGGTCGTCGGCATGGCGGCCGTCCCCGATGACGGCGGCTACTGGCTGGTGGCCTCCGACGGCGGCATCTTCTCGTTCGGGGACGCCGGCTTCCACGGGTCGACCGGCGCGCTGCGACTGAACAGGCCGGTGGTCGGCATGGCCGCGGTCCCCGACGGCGGTGGCTACTGGCTGGTGGCCTCCGACGGCGGCATCTTCGCCTTCGGCGATGCCGGCTTCCACGGGTCGACCGGCGCGCTGCACCTCAACAAGCCGGTGGTGGGCATGGCATCCACCCTCACCGGTAACGGCTACTGGCTGGTGGCCTCCGACGGCGGCATCTTCGCCCTGGGCGATGCCGGGTTCTACGGCTCGACCGGTGGGCTGGCGTTGACCCGACCGATGGTGGGGATGGCCTCGACGTAGTCGACCGGGTCCGCTGGATCCCTCACCGCCACGCGTCGAAGCCGTCCGAGGTTCACCCCGTGTCCGGCTCTAGGAGAGGCGGCACGAAGACAAGTGGCAACGAGACATTGCTTCTGTAAGTTGGGAGAACATCCTCCGAATCACGACGCCGGCGGGTACATTCGCCGCCAGCGGCGTGAGGGCACGGCGCTCGGAAAGGTGGCGGCAAAGAGGCGAACGATCGGGATGCTGGTGGGGTCCGTGGTGGCTGTCGCCGGATCGATCGTGGCCGGTGCCGGACCGTCCGGGCGGCGTCGGGCTTGGGCGCCCCACCGGCCAACGGTGGTCATCCGGTGGGGACAATGGCGGCAATGGGCAGGTGCATGGACGGGGCGGATCATTGTTGACCCGCGGCTATGCGGCATCCCCCGGATCGTTGGCCTCCACATATTCGCCCCGCACCGTAGTCCCGGGAGCGTGGTCGATCGTCCCGAGCCCGGCGGTGCCCGTTAGCTCGTACGACTATCTAAACGAGGTGTCATGTGTCGGCCCCTCGTTGTGGGTCGCGGTCGGCAGCTCAGGTACTGGTGCCTCGACCTTCGTGACCGAGGCCCTGGCGTGGAACGGATCGATTCGGGCGGTCCAGGCCCCGGCCAACCCGGCGGTGAACACGCCCGGAAACGACCAGGCCGAGTTGACCGGCATGTCGTGCGTGGGAGGCCAGGCATGCATCGCCACTGGCGATGCATGTCCAGGTGCCGGAACCATCGACCAGGCCCTGGTCGAGTCGATGCCCATCACCCACCCCGGTTACCGGTTGGCGGCCGGTGACGGCGGGGTCTTCGCCCTGGGTGGTACGAGCTTCTACGGCTCTGCTGCCACCCACAAACTGACCAAGCCGATCGTGGGGATGGCGGCCGACCCGAGCGGACTCGGCTACTGGCTGGTGACCGGCGACGGGGCCTCTTCACCTACGGGGACGCCGTCTTCCACGGCTCGACCGGTGGGCTCACGCTGATGAGCCCCATCGTGGGCATGTCGGCCTGACCACGCTCGGCTGGGAGCCGGCACTGCCGGGGCGGACCGGTGGTATCGGCTGCTCCCTCGGCGCCGGTGGCGCCGGTGGCGCCGGTGGCGTCGGCTGCACGATCTAAGCTGTCCTGATCATGTCCGCCGGAGAGATCGCTGTTCTCGTGGCCAGCATCGCGTGCGTGGGCGCGGTCATCGGGCTGCTGATCGCCGTGGGGTCGCTGCGCCGTGAGGTCGCAAGGTTGGGCACGGTCTCCGACGAGCTCCGCCGCCAGACGGTCCCGTTGGTGGCTGACGCCCACCGGGTGGTGGACCAGGCCGCCACGGAGATGGAGCGGGTGGGTGCAGTGCTCGACTCCACCGAGTCCGTCCATGCCACGGTGGACTCGGCCTCGAGGCTCGCCTATCGGGCCTTCGCCAACCCCGTCGTCAAGGTGCTCGCCTATCGGGCCGGCGCGGCCACCGGGCTCCGCCGTCTGGCATCGGGTTCCGATCCGGCGGGCGGCACCGGTGCGTCGCCCAACGGCAACGGCCCGCGCTAGACCATGCCGAAACGTACGTTCTGGCTGGTCACCGGTGCCGCCATCGGCGCCGGGTCGTCGCTGTGGGCGGAGCGCAAGGTACGCCGTGCGGTGCAGCAGGCGGCCGCCCGGATGCAACCCGACGCCATCGTCGTCGAGGTGGGGAGATCGGCGCGACAGGTGGCCGGCACAGCCGGGGACCGGGTCCGAGGGGCGGTGTCCTCCGGCCGTGACGAGATGCAGCGACGTGAAGAGGAGCTGTGGGCCGAACTGGCGGCCCAGGGCGTGGAGCATCCCGCCTCGGCGGCGGCCCCGCCCGCCATGGCGCCGTCAGTGCCGCCCGCCGTCTCGGCGGCCGTGGTCGGAGGGGCGCCGAATGCATCCCCGGGGGGCCTGGCTCGCCGACCGGCGGCGCCCCGGGGCTCGCGGGCACTGGGAAGATTGCGGCGGGCACCGGCAAAATCAGCCTCTCACCTGGGCAACTAGGATTCCCGGTCGTGACTCCCGGCACGGCGCCTGACGCCGACGACCTGCGGGCCTCGTTCACCCGCTTTTTCACCGAGCGCGGCCATGCGGCGGTGCCCTCGGCCAGCCTGATCCCCCACGATCCCTCGGTGCTGTTCACCATCGCCGGAATGGTGCCGTTCAAACCGTTCTTCCTCGGTGACGAGCTGCCGCCGTGGACGCGGGCCACCTCCGTGCAAAAGTGCTTCCGGACCCTCGACATCGACATCGTGGGCACGACCCAGCGCCACTGCACCTTCTTCGAGATGCTGGGGAACTTCAGCTTCGGCGACTACTTC
>DAIMIK010000021.1:0-1631 GCA_036722795.1 Acidimicrobiales bacterium
CGAAGCGGAGGGCCAGGACGTTCTGGACCGTCTCCTTCCCCATGTAGTGGTCGATCCGGTAGATCTGGCTCTCGTCGAAGGCGGCGTGCATCTTCTCGTTGAGGGCCAGGGCACTGGCCAGGTCCCTCCCGAAGGGCTTCTCCACCACCACCCGAACGAAGCTCCCGCCTTCCCCGGGTGACGTGCTCCCGTGGGTGGCCAGGGCCTGGGCCACCAGGCCGAACACGCTGGGGATGGTGGCCAGGTAGTACAGCCGGTTCCCGGCGGTGCCGTCGATGCGATCGGCTTCGTCGAGGTGGGCCTTCAGTTGGTCGAAGGTGTCGGGATGGTCGTACTCCCCGGCGATGTACTTGAAGCGCTCGGTGAACGCCTTCCACTTGGTGCCACCCTCGGGAGTGGCAGCTGCCACCTGGCGGCGGAACTCGTCGTCGGTCCACTCGGTCCGGGCCACGCCGATGACCGTGAACCCGTCGTCGAGGACGCCGCGGTCGGCCAGGCGGGCCAGGGCGGGGAGGATCTTCCTCGCCGTGAGATCGCCCGATGCGCCGAAGATGACCATCGCCACGGGCGGGGACTTGGAGAGCACCGACGGCAGCGAACGGTCCCTCCCCGCGACCGTTCCCGGCGTGTCCCCGGACCGGTCGTCCTCAGTGGGGTGCGCGCTCATTCGGGTGTCGAGGTCTCGCCGCTCAGGGTGCCCTCTGCGGTGGTGAAGGCATGGCCGCCGAACTGGTTGCGAAGGGCGGACACCAGTCGGAGCCCGAATGCGTCCTTCTTCTGGGAGGCGAACCGGGCGAAGAGGGCGGACGAGATGACCGGTGCCGACACGCCCCGGTCGATCGCCTCCTCGACGGTCCACCGGCCCTCACCCGAGTCGATGACCACGGCCTCGATCTGGTCGAAGCCCGATTCGGGGCGCAGCGCCCGCTCGGCCAGCTCGAGGAGCCAGCTGCGCACGACCGAGCCGTAGCGCCAGATGGCGGCCACCTGATGGAGGTCCAGGTCGAACTCGGGGGCCTCCGACATGATCTCGAACCCCTCGGCGTAGGCCTGCATGAGGCCGTACTCGATCCCGTTGTGCACCATCTTCACGAAGTGCCCGGCTCCCGGGGGCCCGACATGGGCATAGCCACCCTCGGGGGCCAGGGCCAGGAAGGCCGGTTCGGCAACGGCCACCGCCTCATCGGTCCCGCCCACCATGAGGCAGTACCCCTCCTTCAGCCCCCAGATCCCGCCCGAGGTCCCGGCGTCGACCAGGGCGATGCCCTTGACCGCCAACGACTCCACCAGCGGAGCGGTCTCCTTGTAGTTGGAGTTCCCCCCGTCGATGATCACGTCGCCGGGCTCGAAGAGGCCGGCAAGCGTGGTGATGGTCGAATTGGTCGGTGCCCCCGCCGGCACCATCACCCAGGCGACCCGGGGCGCGGCCAGCTTCGATGCCAACTCCTCGAGGGTGGCGGCCGGTTCGGCCCCGAAGGCGGCGGCCGCCGCGCGGGCCTGCTCCGAGAGGTCGAAGGCGACGACCTGATGCCCGTGTTCGATGAGGCGCTGGGTCATGTTGGCGCCCATCTTGCCCAGGCCCACCATGGCGATCTTCATAGTGCTCTCCTCATGTCAGTCCTCATGTCAGT
>DAIMIK010000021.1:1731-29545 GCA_036722795.1 Acidimicrobiales bacterium
GTCAGTGCCTCTCCTGTGACTGCCTCTGTTGTCGTGGGGAACCTGCGGTACCCGGTCGCTCCGACCGGTGCGTTCGACCAGTGGGCCCCCGACCCATGCCCCCGGGGTCGTCACGGTCACCGGGGGCCGAGTGCGGTGGCCTTGTCGGACAGCGACTGCATCAGTTCGTCGAATGACTTGGCGAAGGAGGCGACACCCTCGGCTTCGAGCACGCGGGAGACGTCCTCCATGTCGATCCCGGCGTCGGCCAGCTCCCCGATCAGCGAGGTCGCCTCGTCCACACCGGAGTCGATGGTGCGGGCAACGGTGCCGTGTTCGAGGAAGTCGGCCACCGTCCCGTCGGGCATGGTGTTCACCGTGTGGGGTCCGATCAGGGTGTCGACATAGGCCAGGTCCGGGTAGGCCGGGTTCTTCGTCGACGTGGACGCCCACAGCGGACGTTGCACCCGTGCGCCCTTGGCGGCCAGCGCCTCCCACCGGGGACCGGAGAAGCGCTCGGTGAAGAGCTGGTAGGCCAGCCTCGCCTGGGCCACGGCGGCCCGGCCCCGCAACTCGAGGATCCCGTCCCCCCCGTCACCCGGTCGGACCGCCGACTCGAGCCGGCGGTCCACCTCGGTGTCCACCCGGCTGATGAAGAAGGAGGCCACGCTGGCCACCGGGGAGAGGTCCGCCACGCCCGAGGCGACCAGGGCCTCGAGTCCCGACAGGTACGCCTCGATTACCTCTCCGTAGCGGGTGATGCTGAAGATGAGGGTCACGTTGATGCTGCGCCCCTCGCCGATCATCTGCTGGATCGATGGGATGCACTCCGGGGTGGCCGGGATCTTGACCAGCACGTTGGGCCTGTCGATCCGCTCGTGCAGGGAGCGCGCCGCATCGCTGGTGCCGGCGGTGTCGTGGGCCAGCGCCGGGGCGACCTCAACCGAGACGAAGCCGTCCCCGCGGTCCGACGAGTCGTACACCGGCCGGAGGATCTCTAGGGCCGCGTCGATGTCGGCGACGACCAGGTCCCAGTAGGCGTCCTCCACCGACTCGGTGGCGATGAGGGCGCCGAACTCCTCGTCGTAGGTGTCCTGCCCGGAGATGGCCTTGGCGAAGATGGTCGGGTTGGACGTCACCCCGCGGATGCCCTGGGCCACCAGGTCGGCCATGGTGCCGTCCTGCAGCCAGTCCCTCCGCAGGTTGTCGAGCCAGGGGCTCTGCCCCTGCTGGTCGTAGAGGTCATGCAGTGTGGTCACGGACTTCCTTTCGATCGGGCCGACCCCGGTGCCGGGCCGGGTGCCCCGGTGACGCGGGTGTCCTCATGAAGTTGTCATGGGGTGGACCGCTGTGCCAGCAGCGCCGTCGCCCGGTCCGCCACGTTGTCCGGCGTGAACCCGAACTCCGCCATGAGCTGCCCGCCCGGTGCCGACGCCCCATAGTGGTCGATGGACACGGAGTCGTCAGCGTACCGCTCCCAGCCGAACGAGCTGGCTGCCTCCACGGCCAGGCGGGCCACGCCGTCGGGGAGGACGTCCTGCCGGTAGGGGAGGGGTTGCGCGGCGAAGAGCTCCCAGGACGGCAGGGAGACCACCCGGGCCGATACGCCACGCGTGAGGAGTCTGTCGGCGGCAGCCAGGCAGAGCTGGACCTCGCTGCCGGTCCCGATGAGCACCAGGTCCGGACTCCCCCCCGCAGCGTCGCGCAACACGTAGGCGCCTCGGGGGACGCCTTGCGCGGCGCGGTCGACGGTCTCGGCCAGCACCGGCAGGTCCTGGCGGGAGAGGATGAGGGCGGTCGGCCCTTCGCTGTCGACGGCGATACGCCACGCCTGGGCCGTCTCGTTGGCGTCGGCGGGCCGGATCACCCGCAGGTCGGGCATGGCCCGCACGGCTGCCAACTGCTCGATCGGCTGATGGGTGGGGCCGTCCTGGCCCAGGCCGATCGAATCGTGGGTCCACGAGTAGATCACGTGGGCGTTGGACACCGCTGCCACCCGCACGGCGCCCCGCATGTAGTCACTGAATACGAAGAAGGTGCCCCCGACCGGGACGATGCCCCCGTGGGCGGCCATGCCGGTCATTACCGCCCCCATCGCGTGCTCGCGTATGCCGTAGTGGATCTGGCTGCCCCCGGGCTCCTCGGCCGACTGGGCCACGGCGTCGGCCATGGCCATCCCGGTGTTCCCGGTCAGGTCGGCGCTGCCCGGCATCAATCCCGGAATGGAGGCCCCGGTGGCGTCGATGCAGGCCTTGATCGCCTTCCGGGTGGCCATGGGCCCGTCGCCGGGGGCGAAGGAGGGGAGGGTCGCCTCCCAGCCGGGCATCCCGTGCCCGGCCTGTGCCGCCTCCCACCGGGACTTGTCGCCGTCCCACACGGCGAAGCGCTCTGCCCACGACGCCCGCCACGCCTGCCCTCTCGGAACGCAGCGGCGGTACATAGCGAGGACGTCCTCGGGGACCCAGAAGGACTCTTCGGCAGGCAGGCCGAGGATCTCCTTGGTGAGGCGGATCTCCTCCGGGGAGAACGGATCCCCGTGCGCCTTGGCCGTGTCGGTCAGGTGGGGGGAGGGGTAGCCGATGTGGCTCCGCAGGATGATCAGCGACGGGCGGTCCTCGTCGGCCTTGGCCCGCAGCAGGGCGGTTTCGAGGGCACCGAGATCGTTGGCCACCTCACCGATGTCGTCGACCCCCCATCCGTAGGCGCCGAACCGCTCGGCCACGTCGTCGGAGTAAGAGAGCTCGGTGGGGCCGTCAATGGTGATGTGGTTGTCGTCGTAGACGTAGACGAGCCGGCCCAGGCCGAGATGGCCGGCCAGCGAGGCCGCCTCGTGGGAGATGCCCTCCTCGAAGCACCCGTCGCCGGTCACGACGTAGGTGTAGTGGTCGCACACCTCGGGTGAGAAGTGCGACCGGAGCCACCGCTCGGCGATTCCCATGCCTACCCCGTTGGCGAACCCCTGGCCCAGCGGGCCGGTGGTGACCTCCACACCGGGGGTGTGGTGGAGCTCCGGATGGCCCGGCGTTCGGCTGCCCCACTGGCGGAAGGCGCGCAGGTCGTCTCCTTCGAGCCCGTAGCCGGTCAGGTAGAGCATCGAGTACAAGAGGATCGAGGCGTGCCCGTTGGAGAGCACGAACCGATCCCGGTCCGGCCAGAGGGGATCGGAGGGATCGTGGCGCATGACCCGGGTGAAGAGCACATGGGCCAAGGGGGCCAGAGCCATGGCGGTCCCGGGGTGGCCGGAGTCGGCGGCCCTCGGGGCGTCCATGGCCAGTCCCCGGATGACGTTGACCCCGAGCTGCTCGAGCTCCTCGCTGGGCGCCGGGCCAGGAGCTGACGACAGGTCTTCGGTCATTGTGGGAAACCCTATCGGCCGCTGGTGCGGCGGGCGACACGGGTGCCGGCCGGCACTGCGCCGGCTACCGGTCGCTGAACAGGACGATCGAGGCGGTGAAGCTGTGGACGAAGTTGGTGCCGCCGATCGGGCCGAACTCACCGCCGGCGAAGAACCCACCGAGGGGGACCGGGCCGACCAACCGGCCGAGCACCCCGGCGTCGTGGTCGACGCCGTCGAAGAGCCGCGAACCCCTACCGTTGCAGGTGAACATCATGGCGGCCCCGGCACGGCGACCCCGCAGGAGCGCTACGAGCTCCTGGTCGGCGGTGGCGGCGTCCCGCACGTGGAACCGGACCGTGCTGCCCAGGGGCACCTGGTCGTCGACGGCCACTGCTCCGTTGGCTCGATCCACGCCGACCACGTTGCGAACCAGGAAGTCCCCCGGACCGGGATCGGCGACACGCTCGTCGATCAGGCGGCCGACGAACAGGCCGTTGTCCTCGATGCCGGCGATGTCGAGCGGCTGGAGGCCGGCCTTGATCTGGTCGACCATGCACTCCATGGCCGGCACGCCCGCCACCTCGTAGATCACGTTGCGGTCGGATCGGGTGACGGTGAGGGGCTGCCCATAGGGTCGGCACCCCTGGGACACCACGGTCTCGATGTCGACGCCGGACCCGATCAGCACCCCGACGGCACCCTCGGTGACCACCTGCTCGCCGACGACGAGGCGGGATCCGCCAGGGCCGCGGCCCCCTGACGCGTTCCCACCGATGACGGGCAGTCCGGGCCGGCGCTCGTGGAGCCACGGAAGGAAGTCCGCGGCGGGGAAGGTGAACGGATCGGCGATCAGCAGGAGGGCGCTCGGCTCGAACCCGATGCGGTCGGGCCATCCGGCGAAGTGCCACGAGTCGTCGGCCAGGCGGGTGGCCCGCAGTGCCACGCCCGCCAAGGGTCCCACCCGGCCGGCCCACAGGCTGATGGCCGGCGTCTCCTCCACCTCCGTCCCTGGCCCGATCACCGACTCCGCTGCGCATCCGAGAATGGCCAAGGGGTGGAGGACGGCGGACACGGTGGCCACGATGTCCTCGAGCGCCCCGGCATGGGGCCGGGTGACGGCCACCAGCACCAGGTCCGGCCGGTCGCCGATTGATTCGAGGACTGCCCCCGAGACCTCCCCGATGGCCTGGGAGGCAATCGGGTGCTGGGAGATGGCGCTGGCGAAGGGCACGTCTGCTCAGTCGGGTGCCGACGCGAACCGGATATCGAGGGAGCGGAGGTACGAGTGCAACCCGGCGTCCTGGATGGGAACGAGCCAGGCGGGGCGATCCGACTCGTTGTGGTGGCTGTGCCACAGGCCCGGCGGAGTGACGAATGCGCCTTCAGCCTCCCAGTCGACCCGGGCCGGGTCGACGATGGAGCCGTCTGTGCCCAGGCGCGAGCCGATCAGTGAATAGCAGCCCGGCTCGCACGCGGTGATGAGATCGAGGGCCACACTCTGGTGGCGGTGCGGGCGCTGGACGCGGCCGGCCGGGAGCACGCCCAGCATGGCCCACAGGGTGTGGGTGACGGTCATCGTCTGCGGGGTGGCGGCGTTCCCGAGCAGGATGCTGACCCTGCTGCGGGTGGACGCCTCGGGATGGCGCTCGACCTCGGCCAGGCGGGCCAGTGCCACCTCGCCGTCGAACCGGGTGGGGGCGAAGCGGGCCCCCGAGGGCGTGACACCGAGGTAGTGGAGGAGGGGGGCGTCGGAGACCCGGTAGAGCAGCGCTCTCGGGGCGGTGCCCGGGGTCGGGTCGGTCCCTGCGGTGTGGACGGTGGTGCACCCGGCCGGCAGGGTCACGAAGTCCCCGCGGCGCCAGGCGATTCGCCCGGCCCGCGGTGCCCTGGCTGTCCCGGCGTGCTGGAACTCGCTGTAGCCCTGGCCACGGAGGCAGTAGTAGAGCTCGCTGGTGGCGTCAGGCTCGGTGGACACGGCTTCGCCCGGGTGGAGGACCACGAAGGAGGCCAACAGCCCCGGGCTGGTCGCCGGGCAGGTGACGCCGAGCTCGTCCGAGAGATCGAGGGGGATGATGCGGGAGGATCCCCCGGCATGCAGCCGGGGGGAGAAGCTCCGGATCGGAACCCTGGAGATGGCGCCGGACCCGATGGGGTCTGCGGCCGCCGAGTACTCGTAGAAGGTCGCATCGCCGGTCCAGTCCTCGACTGCCTCGCCGACCAGGACGGCGGGAGCCGCGGTGTCATCGATTCGATTGGCCATCCCCCCAGTATCGACGAGCGGGACGGAGGTAGCGTCACATCGTGGCCGACCAGCGGATCCAAGTCCCCCCCAACTGCGAGCTGACCCTGGGGATGACCTGCGTGGAGAAGTCCGAACCCGGTCGAACGGTGTGGCGGATGCGGGCCGACGAACGGTTCGCCAATCCGGCCGGCATCGTCCAGGGCGGGTTCCTGGGCGCCATGGCCGACTCGGCCATGGGCTCTGCCGCCGTGACCTTCGCCAGGGCATCGGGCCGCAAGGTGTTCGCCTCCAACATGGAGATGAAGACCAGTTTTCTGGCCGCGGCCCGGGTGGGAAGCCTGCTCGAGTGCACCGCCACGGTGGTCTCGGGGGGGTCCCGCGTGGCGTTCGCCGAGGCGGAGGTGGTCGACGACGAGGGGAGGACGGTGGCCCGGGCCAGCTCCACCTATCTCTTCACCGCACGGGAGTGAGGCGTCCGCCGGCGGTCATGAGCATCGAGGTGACCCACGCTGCCTATAGTTGGGGCCGTCAACCCGCAGGTGGTGGCCCCGACCGGCCGAAGGTGCCGGGGGCGCCGTGAGTCGCCGGTGGCGTCTCCCGCCGTACGGATCAATCGAATCGACACGAGCGCACCCGCCGACGGTGCTGCCGACAGACTCCGAGGAGGATCGTGGCCCCAGGTAGGAACGCCAGAGGCAAAGGGCTGGGTGCCATCAAGTCCACGGGGAGCGAGACGCTTCAACTGGTCGTCGACTACGTCAAGCAGGAGACGCTCGACCCGCTCAAGGGGCTCGGGAGGTACGTCCTGTTCGGGGTGGCCGGATCCGTGGCGCTCTCCATCGGACTGGTCATCCTGGCCGTGGCCTTCCTGCGTGTGCTCCAGGGTGAGACCGGGAGCACGTTCACCGGAAACTGGTCGTGGGCCCCGTACCTGATCTGCGCGGTCGTCGTGGTGATCGTGGCGGCCATTGCGGTCAAAGCCGTCAGCAGGGGGCAGGGGCGGGCTGCCGCCGACACCGAGAAGGAGAAGCCATGAGCCCGGCCGGACAGAAGATCACCCGAGACGACATCGAGGCGAAGTTCCGCGAACTGACCGGCGAGGTGTCCCAGGAGGTCGAGTCGACCCGGTCGCAGGTGATCACAGTCGGGCTGGCGGTGGGGGTGGCGCTGGTGGCCGTGGTCTTCCTGATCGGCCGTCGGAACGGGCGACGACGGTCCGCGATCGTCGAGGTCCGGCGGATCTGATCCGATGGATGCCTTCTTGAACTACATCCGGCTTAAGGCGTTCGGGCGGGGCCTGAGGGGCTACCACTCCGCGTGGTTCGTGGTGGCGGTGGCCATGTGGATGATCCACCGGGCCCGCAATCAGCGCGACGTGGTCTACCGGACGAAGCTCAAGCCGGGCGAGCAGCTGATCATCAAGGCCAGCCCCCCCACGTCGTCCAAGCCGTCCGGCAACTGAGCACCGTGGGTCCCGATGAGGACCGGAGCCTCCTGCGGGACGGCGACCGAGTGCTGCTGGTCGACGCCAAGGAGCGCCGCTACCTGATCACCCTCCGCGCCGGTGCCGCGTTCCACACCCACGTCGGCATCGTGGCCCACGACGAAATGATCGGCGCCCCGGAGGGCTCGACGATCCCGGGCAGCACGGGGCGCCGCTTCCTGGTGGTTCGTCCCACACTGTCCGACGTCGTGCTCAAGATGCCGAGGGGGGCCCAGGTCATCTATCCCAAGGACCTGGCGGCCATCCTGATGGAGGCGGACATCGCCCCCGGGGTCACGGTGCTCGAGGCCGGGGTGGGCTCCGGGGCGCTGTCGATGGCCCTCCTGCGTGCCGGCGCGGAGGTGGTCGGGTACGAGCTGCGTGAGGACTTCGCCAGCCGTGCCCGTAGCAACGTGGCCGCGCTGCTCGGGGACGATGCCCGCTACCGGGTGGAGCTACGGGACGTCTACGAGGGCATCGAGGAACGCCGCCTCGACCGCATCGTCCTCGACCTGCCCGAGCCCTGGCGGGTGCTCCCGCATGCCGAACGGTCCATGCGCCCCGGCGGGATCCTCTGCGCCTACCTGCCCACCATCAATCAGACCTCGCAGCTCCGCCAGGCCATGGAGCACAGTGCGTTCGGGCTTGCCTCCACGCTCGAGGTCCTGCATCGGACCTGGCACATCGAGGCCCGATCGGTGCGCCCGGACCACCGGATGGTCGGCCACACCGGATTCCTCACGACGGCACGGCTGCTGCGCCCCGGAGAGGGGGAGGGCCGGGCCCCGTAGGGGTGACTCAGCCCTGCTCGATGAAGATGCACTCGCCCGGGCACTCCTCGGACGCCTCGACCACCGCATCCTCGAGCTCCCCGGGCACCGCGGCCATGCCGGCGGAGCCACCCGGCTGGTCCCTCACGTCGGTGCCTTCCTTCACGTAGGCCAGCCCGTCGTCGAGAAGGGTGAAGACGGCAGGTGCGATCTCCTCACAGAGGCCGTCCCCCGTGCACAGATCTTGGTCGATCCAGACCTTCATCAGTTGCGTCACTCCTACGTTTCTCCCGGTCGACCCGGGCGTGCTCGACCGGTCGGCTGCATTCGGCTGGCGCACAGGTTTCGGCGTACTGTGGCGCGAGGTCGGACCAGAGGCCCGACTGCCGACTCCGATGTTATCCGCAACCGCGGGGGAGAATACTGACGATCTGTCAGATACCCGGGAACGAACCGTCGCTGCCGTGGGCCGTGGTGCATCCCGGCAGAGGGTGCCGGTGTAGGGTCGCCACGTAGGCCGCACACGCGAATGGGGTGATGGCAACGGTTGACTTCGATGACGCGAGAGATGATCGCCGGCCGGCGGACGCCATGGACGACGATGACCTCGAGGCATTGAGGATTCGCGCCCAAGCGGCCGAGGAAGAGGTGACCCTCCTCCGCCGCCGGCTCCAGGAGAGCCCGCGGCGTGTCCAGACCCTCGAGGAGAAGCTGCTCGAGACCAAGGGGCAGTTGGCACAGGCCATCTCCCAGAACGAGAAGCTCACCTTCACGTTGCAGACGGCCAAGGAGCACGTGGCCAGCCTGCGAGACGAGGTGGAGAAGCTCACCCAGCCACCCGCCGCCTATGGGACCTACCTCGGAACGAACGACGACGGGACGGTCGACGTGTTCTCCGGCGGCCGGAAGATGCGGGTGTCGCTCCATCCCGACATCGACGTCGACGAGCTGCAACGCGGCAACGAGGTGGTGCTCAACGAGTCGCTCAACGTGATCCTGGCCCGGGAAGGGGAGGGATCCGGCGAGGTGGTCGTGCTCAAAGAGGTGCTCGACGACGGCAAGCGTGCCCTGGTCTTCGGCCGGGCCGACGAGGAACGGGTGGCCGAGCTGTCCGACGCACTGCTGGGGGTCAAGCTGCGGGCTGGCGACACCGTGTTGATGGAGTCCCGGACCGGCCTCCTGGTGGAGAAGCTCGACCGCCCCGAGGTGGAGGAGCTGGTCCTCGAGGAGGTCCCCGACGTGACCTACGCCGATGTCGGGGGACTCGACGACCAGATCGAGGCCATCACCGATGCAGTGGAGCTCCCCTACCTCTACCGGGAGCTCTACGCGGAGCACAAGCTCCCGGCCCCGAAGGGCATCCTCCTCTACGGTCCGCCCGGGTGCGGCAAGACCCTGATCGCCAAGGCAGTGGCCAACTCCCTGGCCAAGAAGGTGGCCGAGGTGACCGGCAATACCAACGCCCGGAGCTACTTCCTCAACATCAAGGGTCCCGAGCTGCTCAACAAGTACGTGGGTGAGACCGAGCGCCAGATCCGCCTGGTCTTCCAGCGGGCCCGGGAGAAGTCGGAGGAGGGCGTCCCGGTGATCGTCTTCTTCGACGAGATGGACTCGCTGTTCCGGACCAGGGGCACCGGGATCAGCTCGGACATGGAATCGACCATCGTCCCCCAGCTGCTGGCGGAGATCGACGGGGTGGAGACCCTGAAGGACGTCATCGTCATCGGAGCCTCCAACCGTGAGGACCTGATCGACCCGGCGATCCTGCGCCCGGGCCGACTCGACGTGAAGATCCGCATCGAGCGGCCCAACGAAGTGGCGGCCGCCCAGATCTTCTCCCGCTACCTGACCTCCGACCTTCCCCTCGATGCCGAGGAGGTGCGCACCCTCGGCGGGGGCGACCCGGCCAAGGCCTCCCAGGCCATGATCGAGACGACCGTGGCCGACATGTACCGGAACGACGAGGAGAACCGCTTCCTCGAGGTCACCTATCAGAACGGTGACAAGGAGGTGCTCTACTACCGTGACTTCTCCTCGGGGGCGATGATCGAGAACATCGTCCGCCGGGCCAAGAAACTGGCCATCAAGCGGGCCATTGCCGAGAAGGGCCGGGGGATCCGGACCAACGATCTCCTCGAGTCGATCCGCCAGGAGTACAAGGAGAACGAGGATCTTCCCAACACCACCAACCCCGACGACTGGGCGAAGATCTCCGGCAAGAAGGGCGAGCGTATCGTCTATATCCGCACACTGATCAGCGACCACGACGAGACCAAGGGTGGTCGTTCGATCGAGCGTGTGGGCACCGGTCAGTATCTCTGAGCAACCCCCGGGATAGGGTCGACCGCATGGCCATTCCCAAGGTCTGTGGAATCGAGACGGAGTACGGCATCCAGGTGGTGGGCGGCGATCCCAACCCGATAGCCGCCTCGTCCGTGCTGATCAACGCCTACGCCCACGACGTGGCGCGCCAGCAGACCGGATGGGACTTCGAGGACGAGGCTCCGGGCAACGACGCCCGTGGGTTCGCCCGGGAGGGTTCGATGCCGCCGCAGGTCGAGACCCATCTCGTGAACACTGTGCTCACCAACGGGGCCCGCTACTACGTGGACCACGCCCACCCCGAGTTCTCCACGCCCGAGTGCAGCGATGCCCTGGAATGCGTCCGCTACGACCGTGCCGGCGAGGTCATCCTGATCCGCTCGATGGAGGCCGCCGACCTGGCCGTCCCGGACGGCTCCCACCTGGTCATCTACAAGAACAACTCGGACGGCAAGGGAAACTCCTACGGCACCCACGAGAACTACCTGATGGACCGCGCCGCGCCCTTCACCCGCATCGTGGCCGGGGTCACGCCCCACTTCGTCACCCGGCAGATCTACGCCGGGGCCGGGAAGGTCGGCGCCGAGACCTCGTTCCACGACGGTGAGCGGGTGGACTTCCAGCTCTCCCAGCGAGCGGAGTTCTTCGAGGAGCAGGTGGGCCTCGAGACGACGTTGAAGCGGCCCATCGTCAACACACGGGACGAGCCGCATGCCGATCCTCACCGCTACCGGAGGCTGCACGTCATCGTGGGCGACGCCAACCTGGCCGAGGTGGCCACCTTCTTGAAGGTGGGGACCACCTCACTGGTCCTGGCCATGATCGAAGACGATGTCTCGGGGAGCCGGAGCCTGGCCCTGGCCGACCCGGTGACCGCCATGCACGAGGTGGCCCTCGATCGGACCCTCGCCCGGCCGCTGCGGATGGCAGACGGGTCCACGGCGACGGCGCTGACCCTCCAGTGGGAGCTCTACTCGCTGGCCCGGAAGTACGCCGACGACCGGGGACTGGTCTGCATGGGCCCCGAGGGCATCGGCGAGGAGGTGCTCAGGCGGTGGGAGGGCGTGCTCAACGGCCTGGAGACCGATCCGATGTCCCTGGCCGGCCAGCTCGACTGGGTGGCCAAGCTGCAGCTCATTGAGGCCTATCGGGAGCGCCACGGCTGTGCGTGGGACGATCCCCGGCTGGCGGCACTGGACCTCCAGTACCACGACCTGCGACCCTCCCGGTCGCTGTTCGCCCGATTGGACACCGAGCGGATCGTCGACGAGGCGTCCGTGGCCGCCGCGGTCACCGAGCCGCCCCGGGGCACCCGCGCCTGGTTCCGGGGCCGCTGCCTCAAGAAATGGCCCACGGCCGTGGTCACCGCCAACTGGGATTCGCTGGTGTTCGACCTCGGCACCGACCCCTTGCGGCGCGTCCCTATGATGGATCCCCTGAAGGGAACGGCGGAACACGTCGAAGAACTACTGAACGCATGTGCGAGTCCGTCCGAGCTGTTGGACCGACTGAGCGGCTAGGGAGAGCAGAGATGGCAGAACGAGAACAGAAGAAGAAGACCTCGTCCGAACGTGCCGACGAGGTGGTCGAGGATGTGCCGGCATCGTCGGCCGCCGGCGACAAGCTCAAGGCCGAGCTCGATGATCTCCTCGACGAGATCGACGAGGTCCTCGAGGAAAACGCCGAGGAGTTCGTGCGCAACTACGTGCAGAAGGGCGGCGAGTAGCACCGGTGACCCTGCCGCTCTTTTCGACCACAGAAGACCCCGGACCCGATTTCGCGGGGTTGATCCGCCGGCTCCAGGGACCCACCCCGGCGGTGACGGCCGGCACCGCGCCGGGGGGAACCTCGGGGAGCGACCGGTTCCGTCACGGCACCACTGTGGCCGCGCTCCGCTTCGCCGACGGCGTGGTGATGGCCGGTGACCGGCGGGCCACCGAGGGCCATGCCATCGCCCACCGGTCCATGGAGAAGGTGTTCCCCGCCGACCGGTACTCGGCGGTGGCCATCGCGGGCGCCGCCGGCCCGGCCGTGGAGATGGTGCGCCTGTTCCAGACCCAGCTCGAGCACTACGAGAAGGTCGAAGGGGTGGTGCTCAGCCTCGAGGGCAAGGCAAACCAGTTGAGCCAGATGGTGCGGGAGCACCTGCCCATGGCCATGCAGGGCCTGGCTGTGGTGCCGCTGTTCGCGGGCTACGACCTGACACGGGGCACCGGTCGCATCTTCACCTACGACGTGACCGGCGGGCACTACGAGGAGACCGAGTACAACGCCACCGGGTCGGGTGGGCGCGACGCCCGGACCACCATCAAACTCGGCTACCGGGTGGGGATGGCTCGGGACGAAGCGGTGGAACTGTCGATCGAGGCACTCTACGAGGCCGCCGACGAGGACTCGGCCACCGGGGGGCCCGATCTGATCAGGGGCATCTACCCTCTGGTGGCCACCGTCACCGCCGAGGGCTTCCTGGCCGTGCCCGAGGACGAGGTGGCCGAGCGGTTCGCCGCACTCATCGAACGACGTCGAGCAGAGGGTCGCCAGCCGTGACGATGCCCTATTACGTGGCACCCGAGCAGGTGATGAAGGATCGGGCCGAGTATGCGCAGAAGGGAATCGCCCGGGGCCGATCCCTGGTGGCGACCACCTACGACCTCGGCATCGCCATCGTGGCGGACAACCCGTCGCGTTCGCTCCACAAGATCAGCGAGATCTACGACCGGATCGCCTTCGCCGGTGTGGGCAAGTACAACGAGTTCGACCTGCTGCGGGTGTCGGGGATTCGGCATGCCGACACCAAGGGCTATGCCTACAGCCGCGAGGACGTCGAGGCGCGGTCGTTGGCCAACCTCTACGCGCAGTACCTGGGGCAGGTCTTCACCCATGAGATGAAACCGCTCGAGGTCGAGATCCTGGTGGCGGAGCTCGGGACCGAACTGCGCCCGCCGCAGCTGTACCACATCGCCTACGAGGGGACGATCACCGACGAGGACCGATACGCCGTGCTCGGAGGCGAGACCGAGGCCATCGCCCAGCGTCTCGACGAGGAGTGGGCCGCCGGGTGGTCGTTGACCGATGCCCTCCGTTCGGCGGTGGACGCCCTGGCCGGCCCCGATCGGACGCTGCGAGGCCCGGATCTCGAGGTCGCGGTCCTGGCCGAAGGCAACGGCCGCCGGGCATTCCGGCGCCTGGTCAACAGCGAGTTGGAGGACCTGCTCGGCTGAGCCGGCCGGCGACGGTCGGACCGGTTCGTAGCAGCCGGCCGTCCTCACGGTACCGTGAGGGTGATGAACAAGCGCATCTACGGCTTGGAGAACGAGTACGGGGTCACCTGTACGCTGCGCGGGCAGAGGCGGCTGAGCCCTGACGAGGTGGCCCGCTACCTCTTCCGCCGGGTGGTGAGCTGGGGCCGGTCCTCCAACGTCTTCCTCGAGAACGGGGCACGCCTCTATCTCGACGTGGGCAGCCACCCGGAGTACGCCACCCCGGAGTGCGACGACGTGGCCGAACTGGTCGCCCACGACAAGGCGGGGGAGTGGATACTCTCCTCGTTGGTCGAGGGGGCCGAGGCCCGGCTGCGCGAAGAGGGCATACGGGGCGACATCTACCTGTTCAAGAACAACACCGACTCGGCAGGCAACTCCTACGGGTGCCACGAGAACTACCTGACCAGCCGACGCGACGATTTCGCCCACTACACCGAGGTGCTCATCCCCTTTCTGGTCAGCCGGCAGGCGTACGCCGGGGCGGGCAAAGTCCTCCAGACCGCCCGGGGTGCGGTGTTCTGCCTCAGCCAGCGGGCTGAGCACATCTGGGAAGGGGTGTCCTCGGCCACCACCAGGAGCCGACCCATCATCAACACCCGGGACGAGCCCCATGCCGATGCGGAGAAGTACCGTCGGCTCCACGTCATCGTGGGCGATTCGAACATGAGCGAGTACGCCACGTTCCTGAAGGTGGGTGCCACCAGCATCGTCCTGCGGATGCTGGAAGACCCGTCGACGGTCATGCGGGACCTGACTCTGGAGAACCCGATCCGGGCCATCCGCGAAATCAGCCATGACATCACCTGCCGGCGCCCGGTCCGCCTGGCCAACGGGCGCGAGATGAGCGCCCTGGACATCCAGGGGGAGTACCTCCAGCGGGCAATCCGCTACCGCGACCGGCAGGGGCTCTCCCCCCAGGAGGACCTGGCCCTCGACATGTGGGAGCACTGCCTCAAGGGGCTGGAGTCCGACCCACTCTCGCTGCACCGGGAGTGTGACTGGGTGGCCAAGTACCGCCTGATCGACCGCTACCGGGACCGTCACGACCTCCCCCTCCATAGCCCCACCGTGTCCCTCCTCGACCTGCAGTACCACGACGTGGATCGCACCCGGGGCCTCTACTACCGGCTGCAGCGCCACGATCAGCTGGACCGAATCTGCGACGATGCGGACATCGTCACCGCCATGTCGACCCCACCGCAGACCACACGGGCCCGCCTGCGTGGCGAGTTCGTCAAGCGGGCCAAGGAGCGCCGGCGCGACTTCACCGTCGACTGGGTCCATCTCAAGCTCAACGACCAGGCGCAGCGCACCGTGCTGCTGAAGGATCCCTTCAAGTCGAAGGACGAGAGGGTCGAGAAGCTGATTGCCGGGCTGTGAACAGGGGATGGAGCGAACGCGGCGGTGGCGACCCTGCGCTCGATTCGCCTCGTCGGTGCGGTAGCGTCCGCTGATTGTGTCCAACGATCCCCCCGGTGCGTCGTTGCTGTCCGCAGACGCTGATCCACCGTCCGACAAGGGCGACGAGGCGCTGAGCAGCGAACGGTCGAAGGGCGGCGGCTACCGGGCTGTCATCGAGTGGGCCATCATCCTGATGGCGGTGCTGCTGTGCACCGTCCTGCTCCGCACCTACGTCGTCCAGTCCTTCTACATCCCGTCGCCGTCGATGGTGCCCACGCTCGCGGTGGGCGACCGGATCATCGTCAACAAGGTCAGCTACGACCTCCATGGGATCCATCGCGGGGACATCGTCGTGTTCGCACGGCCCCCGCTCGAGGACCAGGCCTATGCCGACCTGGTAAAGCGGGTGATCGGGCTCCCGGGTGAGTGGATCTCCTCGAAGGACGGGCACGTCTACATCGACGGAAAGCGGCTGCCCGAACCGTGGCTCCCCCCCGGGCCGGACAGCTTCACCGGAGCACTCCCCGGTGACGCCAACGAACGATTCAACATGCCCGGGCCGGTCAAGATCCCCGCAGGCGAGTACTACGTGATGGGGGACAATCGGACGGACTCCGAGGACAGCAGGTTCTTCGGCCCCATCCCCAAATCGTTGATCGTGGGTCGTGCGGTCGCCGTGGTGTGGCCCCTCGGCCATGCGAAGGGCCTGTAGGGATCCGTCGGCATCCCGTGGGGTAGCCTCGCTGACTTGTGACCCCCGACCTCACGCATGCCCCTGGCGAGGTGACAGGCACCGGTGGCTCCACAATGACCGGCGAGGTGCCGGTGGCGCCCGTGCCCGGGGGCAGGCCGGCGGTCGGCCCGGGCCCGAAGGCCCCGTCGGGGAAGTGGATCCTCGAGTGGCTGGCCGTGCTCGGCATCGCCCTGGTGCTGGCCGTCTGCGTACGGGCCTATGTGGGCCAGATGTTCTACATCCCGTCGGGCTCGATGCTGCCGACCCTCCAGATCGGCGACCGGATCGTGGTCGACAAGCTGGCCTACCGCATCCACGGTGTCCAGCGCGGGGACATCGTGGTGTTCGCCCGGCCCCCTCTGGAGCAGGCCAACTATGCCGATCTGGTCAAACGGGTGATCGGGCTCCCCGGTGACACCGTCTCGTCCGTGGGGGGCCATGTGTACATCGACGGACGGCCCCTGGCCGAGCCGTGGCTGACGCACCCCCAACCGGTGACGGCGCCCAGCCAGCTCCCCGATGCGTTCAGCCTCAATCACCCCTTCACGGTTCCCGCCGACACCTACTTCGTGATGGGTGACAATCGCACCGACTCGGAGGACAGCCGCTACTTCGGCCCCATCCCGCGGGATCTCATCGTGGGCAAGATGGCCTTCAGGGTCTGGCCGGTCGACGATTCGGCATGGCTGGTCATCCTGTCGACGGTGGCCGCAGTCGCGCTCGTCCTGTTGGTGTTGGCGCTGCGCGGTCCCCGTGAGGCGCACCCGTCCGAGGGCCGGCGTCACGAAGGGCCTGCTGGCTCCGGCTAGGCCGGGGCAGACCGCATTGTGGCGGTCGGTGGCGGTCGGTGGCAGTCGGTGGCAGTCGGTGGCGGTCGGTGGTGGTCCGGGGTGCGGGGTGCGGGGAGCCGGCAGGTCACTGCCCCGGTACACTCGTTGACGTGCCATTTCTCAGCCCGGCGAAGCTGTTGGTCATCCTGGTGGTGGCCCTGATCGTCCTCGGCCCGGACAAACTGCCCAAGGTGGCCAAGCAGGTCGGGGCCCTGTGGGGGGACTTCCGGAAGTTCCGCGAGCGCCTCGAGAACGAGGTGCGCGGCACCTTCCCCGACCTTCCCTCCACCGAGGTCATCTCCCAGGCGGTTCGCTCACCACTCTCGTTCCTGGACAACCTGGCCGACTCCCACAGCGCGGAGAACGGTGCGACCCCCCCGGCAGTGAGCGGCCACGAGCTTCCCGACGTCAGGGGTGACGCAGTGGAGCCCTCGGGCGGCACCAACCGACCGGCAGGAACGGTGCAGGCCGCCGAGCAGCCGTCCATCCCCGGGATATCCGTCACCGACCCCGGGGGCGTCGTCCACCAGGTCCGCTCCAACGGTCGGGCCGTTCCGGACGACCCCGGGATGAACTGATCCGACCGGCACAACCCGACGTGCACGGATCCTCTCGAGGCGGGAGACCATGGCCATCTCACTGAAACGGCGAAGCGAAGCGCGGCCCGAGCCGAATTCGATGACGCTGGTCGAGCACCTGACCGAACTGCGCCGCCGGGTGCTGGTCTGCGCCGTGGCCTTCGTGATCACCGCCACGGTGGCATTCCTCCTCTACAACTGGATCCTGGCCGTTCTCAAGCATCCCTACTGCCAGGTGGCGCCCCACCACTGCGGCTTCTACATCACCGGCCCGCTGGACGGACTTGCACTCCGGATCAAGATCGCCGCCTATGGCGGGCTGTTCCTCGCCTCTCCGGTGCTCCTCTGGGAGCTCTGGCGATTCATCACACCGGGGTTGAACCCCAAGGAGAAGAAGTACGCGATTCCCTTCATCGTCGCCTCGATCGCCTTGTTCGCCCTGGGATCACTGGTGGCGTTCCTGACGTTCCCCCATGCGTTGGGCTGGCTCGACAGTATCGGCGGCCCGAGCCTCACCCAGATCCTGGATCCGACCAAGTACCTCAGCCTCATCGTGTTGCTGATGACGGTATTCGGCCTGACCTTCGAGTTCCCGGTGTTGCTGGTGTCACTCGAGTTGGCCGGTGTGCTCACACCCAAGCAGCTCTCCTCGTTCCGGCGATGGGCCATCGTGTCGATCGTCGTGGTGGCCGGGGTGGTGACTCCGAGCTCGGACCCCTTCTCGATGATGGCCCTGGCCGTTCCGCTCTATCTCTTCTACGAGTTGTCGATCGTCATCGGGAAGCTCGTCCGGCGATGAACCCCGGGCGTGCCCGGGGCCCCTCCCGGGACGCCTCGGCAGGGATGGGGGAGGGATTCCGGGAGCGCTTCGAGCGGGGCCTCGGGTTCCGTCCCGACGGATTCCAACGCCAGGCCATGGATGCCCTCGACCGGGGTGAGTCGGTGCTGGTGTCGGCTCCCACCGGGTCGGGCAAGACGCTCATCGCCGAATACGCGGCGGCCCGGGCACTGGAGTCGGGCGGGAAGGCTTTCTACACGACTCCGATCAAGGCCCTCTCCAATCAGAAGTTCGCCGAGCTGTCGGCCCGGTACGGGGAGGAGCGGGTCGGTCTCCTGACCGGGGACGTGTCCCACCAGCCCCATGCACCGATCGTGGTGATGACCACCGAGGTCCTGCGCAACATGCTCTTCGCCCGCTCCTCGATCCTCGACGACCTGGAGGTGGTGGTGCTCGACGAGGTGCACTACCTCCAGGACCCGTATCGGGGCTCGGTGTGGGAGGAGGTGCTGGTACTCACGCCGGCGGGGATCACCTTCGTCAGCCTGTCGGCCACGGTCAGCAATGCCGCCGATTTCGGGGCGTGGCTCACCTCGGTCCGTGGCAGGACCACCGTGGTGGTGGAGACCCACCGGCCGGTGACGTTGCACCACCATTTCGCCGTGTCCGAGCGGGGACGCGACGGGCTCACCGTGCTCCCGCTGCTGCGCAACGGAAAGGCAAACCCGGACGGCACCGCCCTGGACGACCGACGTCGGCGCAATCCCCGGCACCGGTACCGGGCACCCCGGAGGACCGAGGTGGTGGAGTACCTGGCGTCGGCCGGGATGCTGCCGGCCATCACCTTCATCTTCTCGAGGGCGGCCTGTGACGACGCCACCCGCCAGTGCCTGCAGGACGGCGTCCGCCTTACGACGCCCGAGGAACGGGCGCGTATCCGCATGCTGACCGAGGCCTCCGTCGAGCGGCTGGGCGACGACGACCTGGCGACCCTCGGGTACGGGCCGTGGTCGGCAGCCCTCGAGGCCGGCATCGCCCCGCACCACGCCGGATTGGTCCCTGCGTTCCGCCAGGCAGTGGAACGGTGCTTCTCCGAGGGTCTGCTGAAGGTGGTGTTCGCCACCGAGACACTGGCCCTCGGGATCAACATGCCCGCCCGGACCGTGGTGGTCGAGCGGTTCGCAAAGTTCCGGGGCGCCGACACCTCGGCCCTCACCTCGGGCGAGTACCGGCAGCTGACCGGCCGCGCCGGCAGGCGTGGCATCGACACCGTGGGCCACGCCTTCGTGCTGTGGTCGGCTGCATCCCCGTTCGGCCTGGTGGCCCGCACCGCTCTGGCCCCGCCGCCGGACCTGGTGTCGTCGTTCCATCCGACCTACAACCTGGCGGTCAACCTGGTACGGCGCTGGTCGCGGGGGGACGCCCATGGCCTGCTCGCCGCCTCGTACGGGCAGTGGCAGGCGCCTGCCGGCTCGGAGTCGTTGCCCGCCCAGCTCGACCGGCGCCTGGCCATCCTCGAGAAGCGGGACTTCGTCGACGGATGGGAGCTGACCGAGGCCGGGCACGCCCTCGCCAGCATCTACCACGAGGCGGACCTGCTGGTGGCCGAGGCCCTCCGGGGTGGGCTGCTCGACGGGCTCGATCCGGCGTCGCTGGCCGGGGTGGCCTCGGCGCTGACCTTCGAGGCCCGTCGGAGCTCGGAGGAGACCGCCGAGCCGCACGGCAAGAAGGTGATCGAGCGGCTGACCCGGCTGGACGCGGTGGCCGGCGAGCTCCGGGCCGACGAGCGCCGGGTCGGCCTGCGTCGGACCCGGCGCCCCGATGCCGGCCTGGCCCGGGCGGTGACCGGCTGGGCCAAGGGGGCCACCCTCGGCACGGTGCTCAGGGATGCCGACGTCGCACCCGGTGACTTTGTCCGCAATGTCCGCCAGCTGATCGACCTGGTGCGGCAACTGGCCCAGGTGGCCGGCGAGCCCGGTACGCGGGAGTCGGCCCAGATGGCTGTGGCCCTGCTCAAGCGGGGTGTGGTGGGGGCGGACGACCCGGCGGCGCTGGGGTCCGCCACTGACCCACCACTGCCGTCCTAGTGTAATCGGGGCATGTTCCCCTACGCCGTGGAGACGTTCAGTGCTGAAGAGGAGGACATCCTCCGCCGCTACGTCACCAATCTCGATCAGCCGGTGTTTGCCCTGGTCAACCTGCCGGAGGTGGTCAAGGGCGCACTGTTCGCGCGGTACTCCCGGTCGCCCAAGAGCCTGCGGCGGCTGTTCCTCGACGAATTCGTGAGCGAGCTCGACATAAGGGGCGACGCCACGGTGGATGCCACCGTCGGGCTCAAGCGGGCGGTCGAGCTCTACGAAAAGGTCTTCTTCGAGTACGGGGACGACTCGGTGGCGCAGTTGGGTGGCGTGCACCTGGCATGCGAACAGGCGTCCAATGTCCTGACCAAGATCCTCGAATGGGGGAGGCTCATGGCCTACCTCGAGCAGTCGACCCGCTACATCGCCTACAACCAGCGGCTGACCACCGGCCACTACCGCTACTACCGCGACCCGGGGCTGCTCGACTCGCGGTTGGGGGCCCGTTACGTCGGTGACATGGACCGGATGTTCGACACCTACGGCGAGCTCCTGGAGGAAGCACAGGCGTGGTTGGCGGTCCGACATCCGCGCCGACAGGGGGACTCCGACTTCATCCACCGCCAAGCGGTGCGGGCCAAGGCCCTCGATGCCCTGAGGGGTCTGCTCCCTGCGGGCTCGCTGTCCAACGTGGGCATCTACGGAACCGGGCAGTCCTACGAGATGCTGCTGCTCCGGATGCGGTCGCACCCGCTGCCCGAGGCCCGTCAGTACGCCGACATGATGCTCGAGGAGCTCCGCAAGGTGATCCCATCCTTCCTGCAGCGTGTCGACCGGCCCGACCGGGGTGGGGCGTGGTCGGAGTACCTCCGCCGGACCCGGGAGGACACGGGCCGTCTGGTCGAGGAGCTCTTCCCCGACCTGGTGGCCCAGGCGGACGAGTCGGCCGACGGGCCCTGGGGTCGGCCCTCGGTGGACCTGGTCGACTTCGATCCCGAGGGCGAGGAGAAGGTCATCGCCGCCATCTGCGCACCCCTCTCCGATCGCTCGGAGGAGGAGGTGCTGGCCCGGGTCCACCTCCTCGGAGCCGAGGACAGGCGAGCGCTGCTGGCCGCCTACGTCGGCGACCGGGCCAACCGTCGCCACCGCCCGGGCCGGGCCTTCGAGCGCACCGGGTACCGCTTCGACGTGGTGACCGACTACGGCGCCTTCCGGGATCTCCAACGCCACCGCATGCTGACCATCGAATGGCAGCCCCTCGGCACCTCCCTGGGATACGACGTGCCCGAGGTGGTGCAGGAAGCCGGCCTCGAGGAGCGGTACGTGGCGTCGCTGGAGCGGTCCCGCGAACTGCGCGATGCCCTTGACGCCCGCTTTCCGGTGGAGTCGGCCTACGCCGTCGCCCTGGCCTACCGCATCCGGTACTCGATGCAGATGAATGCGCGTGAGGCCATGCACCTGCTCGAGCTGCGCTCAGGATCCCAGGGCCATCCGAACTACCGCTGGGTGGCCCAGGAGATGCACCGCCAGATCGCCGATCGGGCCGGCCACCACCTGCTGGCCGATGCGATGTCGCATGTGGAGTACGGGTCCGAAGGGCTGGAGCGGCTCGATGCGGAGCGGCGCGCGGAAGGACGACGGGAGTCCCTGTCCACTGCCGGAAATCCTGTAACTCCCTGACCTGGGAGGTTGGAGGAACACCCAGGTGGCGACAGGTGTCCTGCATTTGACGGCACACGGTGTCCGTGGCCTATCGTTCGCGCAGTCCCAGTCGCCCCGCAGGACGTCCCAAACGATTGTTCATCGTATGGTGCGCTCTGAGGGGGGGACGCTGTGAGAGGCGGAGGGAGACCCAGGGGATCGAGTAGAAAACATTTCCCCGAGACCGGCGGCGCATGCCGGAGGTAACGGGGATATGGTGCCAAAGACCCCCTGGGTCCTACCGCCTGGCAGGCGGTGGCCCACGACCCGGACGTCCGGCGGACGGCCTGCGCCCCGAGTAGATTCCGGGTGGAAAACGTAAGCACCCTCCCTCCCGAGAGGGCGGGCGCACCGGGCACGGTGCCCGTCCCGAGGAGACACCTTCGCAACATCGGTCCGGCGGCGCCAGGTGAACGGTGTGTATGCCGGACCGTCTATGCTCCCGCCCAACTCACCACGGAAAGACCGAGATGCCACAAGAACTCGACGAAGTCGAAGGACCCGACGAACTGATCGAGGGAGACCTCGATGTGTTGGCGGACGACGACGATCTGATTGCCGAAGATGCACTCGTGCTCCCCGACGACGACGCGGACGTCGTCGTCGTGGAGGAGGACCTCGTCGACATCGAGGCCAAGGTGCCGACCAAGGTCGCGGCGGCCGGCGACGAGGCCGAAGAGGAAGAGGAAGAGGAGCCGGACGACGAGGACGTCGAGGCCAGCCTGGACACCATCCTGAAGGAGCGGCTGGTCGTCGAGGAGGTCGAGGACGACGAGGACGCCCCCGAGCCCGAGGATCGGAGCGGGGACGGCGTGGAGCGGGTGCTGCCCAAGCAGCCCGGCGAGTTCGTCTGTCGGTCGTGTTTCCTGGTGAAGCACCCCAATCAGCTGGCGGACCGGAAGAAGATGCTCTGTCGCGACTGCGTGTGACGGGAGCCGACGATGCCAGTTCCGAACGACGATGAATCCGAGGACACGCCGCTGAGCGAACGACTGCTCGATGTGTTCGTGTTCATACCCGCCGGGCTGATGGTCACGGCCGTGGACGAGCTTCCGAAGCTGGCAGCCCGCGGCAGGGAGCGGATGGGCGTGCGCGTGTCGTCGGCCCGGGCGGTGGGGCAGTTCGCGGTGAAGGCCGGGCAGAGCGAGTTCCGACGGCGATCCGCGGCGTTGCGCCGCCGGGACCAGGGTGCCTCCGAGGTCCTCGGGGACGAGGAGCCCGAGGTGGCAGATGCCCCCAGGGCCTTCCAGAGGGCACCACGGGGCACCGATTCGGATCGCTCGGCCGATGCCGAGCCGGTGGTGTCGCCGATCACGTCGGAGCGTCCCTCGGTGCCGGCACCACAGCCGGCCACGGTCACAACTCGGGCAACAGCCGCGGCAACTGCTTCGGCAATGGGCGACGGCCACGTTCCGGCCGCGTCGAGCCTGGCCATCCCCGGGTTCGACTCGTTGTCCGCCTCCCAGGTGGTCCAACGCCTCGACGGGCTGAATCGCCAGGAGCTGGTGTCGGTCCGCGCCTACGAGTCGTCCACCCGGGGCCGGCGCACGATTCTCAACCGGGTGGATCAGCTGCTCGACGAGCGGTCGTAGGCCGGTCGCGAGCAGTACGCCGAACGGGGGAGGGCACATGGAGGCAGTCCGGGTGGCGCGAGCCACGGACACCGAGCGCGTCGCCGAATTGGTCGACGAGTTCGCAGAGGAGATGGAGTCGCGACGGGGCGCTTCGCTTCTGAACGGCCCGGGTGGGTCCGGCCCGGCCCGCATCGACGGTCCCGAAGCGGTGGCCGTGGCATCAAGCGATCCCGGTCGACTGGCCCTGGTCGCCACCCTTGACGACGTAGTGGTGGGCATCGCCCTGTGCCACCTCGAGGATGCCGGGCCCACCGGTCGGCGCGGCGTGATCGACGCCTGCTATGTGGAGCCCGGGGCCAGGGTGGTCGGCCTCGGCCGGATGCTGATGGACCGGGCCTTGGCCTGGTGCACCGATCACCGGTGCCGTGGCATCGACGGATTCGCCTTCCCCGGGGACCGGGGGGCCAAGAGCTTCTTCGAGTCGGCGGGGTTCAAGGCCCGCCTACTGGTCATGCACCGCGACCTCGACTGATTGTGCCGACCGGGCCGGCACGGGACCCGTGAGGCTCAGGCCGGGGCGGGTGACGAAGAGTGGCCGCCCGGTGGTAGGGAGGCCGGGGCTCAGGAAGCCCGGCGCCCCGGGGCCGAACGGGCGGGCACCGGACGTCGGGGCCCGGGGGGCGGGGGAATGGGGATCCCGAGAAGCCTCGCCAACTCGGGGACGTAGCCGGAGGCCTTGCGGGCTGCCGCCAGAAGTGACTCGTCGGCCCCGGCGGGAAGGCCCTGGGGCTTGACCGTACGGCGCACCGGTGATTCGACCACGACCTCCAACAGGGCCTGCCACTCCTCAGGCGACGCCCCGGTCGACATGGCCTTGCCGGCCGCATCGGCCAGCCGGACCGCCAGTTCGGCGGAGAGGCGCGTGGCAGGCTCCGGGGGACGGATGGAGGCTCGCACCGCGTCGACGACCCTTCCTCCGTCGAGGGACGAGGTGATCCGCTCGACCCAACGCTCCCGCAGAGCGGTGACCCGCTGGTCGAGTGCGGCACGCAGGGCGGTCGCGAGTTCGGTTCCCTCCTCGTCCAGGGTCACGGTGGATGCCGAGGCGACGATGGAGCGAAGCTCCCGAAGCGGGATGTCCTTGCCGGCTGTACGCGCCACCGACGCCCGGTCCTTCCAGATGGCGAGCGTGATCATCGGACGCAGTTCCTCGGCCATGGCCAGCAGCGGCCCCGGTGTGACCTCCGGTCGACCCTCGGCGCGGGCGCGGTTGTTCTGCTCGTCGATGGCCTGGCGGACGGCAGGGATGCCGCCGCGCAGCAGTTGCTCGGCCACGGGGAGCTGCTCAGGTCTCAGCGTGGCCAGGGCGGCATTGCGGTAGGTGGTCGACGGAGCCGGACGGCGCGGGTTCTCCCGACCCCCGGATTCGCGGGCTCCCGGACGGGCAGGCCCGGTCCGTCTGCGAGCCGGCTGGCCGTCCTCCGACGGTGCTCCCGTGGTGGCTCGGTCCCGTTGCCCGGTGCCGCTCCTCGGCCCGCGTGCCCCGCCCTCGGAACGCGGCTTGCGGTCGGCGGGTCGCCGGCCCCCATCGGAAGGCCCGTCCGGCCGGTCGTCCCGGCGGCGCTTGCCCTTGGAGGCCAGCACCACGTTTACGTCGGGTCCGCGCTGGGGTGTGCCGATCACCTCGATCCGGTCCTTGGCGCGTGCATCGCCCTTCGCCTTGGCGGGGAGGAGTGCTGTCACCGTCGTCCCGTCCAGGGTGGTCTCCACCTCGGCGCGCAGCACGGTTCCCACGGCGGCACCGGCGGGGACCAGGTCGGCACCGACCGTTCCGCGGGGCTGCTTCGCACCGGCAGCACGCCACGTCCACGTGGAGTCACCGGTCTGACTGGTCAGTTCGACTTCGATGCGATGGGCCATACCGGGCGACAGGCTACTGCCGCCACCGACCCCGGCGGAAAAAGGCTGGGGGACCGGGGTCTAAGAAGGGTCTAAGAACCCTCTGGAATGCGGGTTTGCCGTCCTACCCACGCCGTACGATGGCGACACACGTGGCGCCCCATGTGCCGCCCGCCAGGGGGCTGGCGGCGAAGCCGGTGCCCCCCCGGGGGCACCGGAGCGTTCGAGGAGGCAATCGATGGAGCATTCGGAAACCGACGGTCCGGCCACGCCGGATCCCGAAGTGCCCGCATCGGCGCCGCAGACCTCCCCACCGCCCGCAGCCGCCGCGATGCCACTCGGCCCGGTGACCACACTGGTTGAGGCCCCGGCACCGGCCGGTGACCGGCCCGGCACCGAGGCTCCGGCAGCGACGGAGCCGACCAGCGAGGTTGCCGTCCCCGGAGCTGGAAAGACCGATGAGATCCCCGCGGTGGCACCACCCTCGGGTGCACCCTTCCTGCCCCCTCAGTGGCGGGAGCCAGGGGTCACGGCCGAGTCGCCCGATGCGCAGGCGTCGGAGCCGACGCCCCCCTGGGGCGCCCAGCCCGCGGTCGTCCCGATCATTGCCCCGGCCGGGTACGGCTGGTCCCCCGACCTGCCGCCACCGGCGCCTGCCGCCGGGGGATCGACCGGGAACCGGGCACCGGGGTGGCGATGGGCGATCGTCTCTCTGGCCGCCGCGCTAATCGGCGCGTTGATCGGAGGAGGCATCGTGGCGGTATCCAACAACAAGAGTGCCTCCACGACGGTCAAGGAGATCTCGGCCGGGCCCGCACTGCTCAACGGGGTCACCAACATCGAGTCGGTGATCGCCAAGGTGCTACCTGCAGTGGTGTCCATCGACGCCACCTCGCCGGCGTCCGCCTCGCAGTCGATCTTCGGGGGCACCTCCGGCGGCGTACAGGAGGATCAGGGCACCGGGATGATCATCACCTCGAACGGTGAGGTGGTCACCAACAATCACGTGATCTCCGGGGCGACCACGATCACCGTGACGCTGTTCGGCAGCCTCAAGGCACTGCCGGCCACCCTGGTGGAGACCGACCCGGCCAATGACGTGGCGCTGTTGCAGATCACCAACGCCTCGAACCTGCCCACGGTGACCTACGGCAACTCGGACCATGTGCAGGTCGGAGACGCCGTGGTGGCCATCGGCAACGCGCTCGGACTGTCGGCCGGCACGCCGACGGTCACTCAGGGGATCATCTCCGCCAAGGGGAGGACCGTGCAGGCCAGCGACTCGACGGGCGCTGCCAGCGAGACACTGACCAACATGTTCCAGACCGATGCGGCCATCAACCCGGGTAATTCGGGAGGTCCGTTGGTGGACAGCTCGGGCAAGGTGATCGGCATGAACACCGCAGTGGCATCGAGTGCCGACGGCACGTCGCAGGCCCAGAACATCGGTTTTGCGATCCCGTCGAACAAGATCCAACAGGAGCTGCCGGAGCTGCGCAACAAGAGCGTCCCCAACCCGGCAACCTCGGGGTCGGCCTACCTCGGGGTGTCTCTCGAGACGTTGACCCCCGAACTGCGCAGCCAGTACAACTTCGTCCCCACTCAGGGTGCAGTGGTGCTCCAGGTGCAGAGCGGCTCGCCGGCCGATGCGGCCGGACTGCAGCAGGGGGACGTGATCACCTCGTTCAGCGGGAAGACGGTCACCAGTGCAGACCAACTGGCCAGCGCCATCCAGGCCGAGCACCCGGGCAAGACCGTGACCATCGGGCTCTACCGCGGCCAGACCCAGATGACGGTGAAGGCGACCCTGGGGTCGGCCAGCCAGAACCAACAGTCGACCGGCGGCTGAGGGCTGCGCCGGTCCGGAAGGTCGTCGAGTGCGCCAGACGGTGCCCTGTGCACCTACAGTGGGTGGATGTCCGGCGGCGGCGAGCCCGTGAAGTCGGGGGATGCCGACTCGTGGGACTGAGCGACGAAGGGGCCGCCGGCGAGCAGTGGATCGAGCTGTTGCGAGCGCCCCGGGCCGAACCGGTCCGAGACGGCTCTCCACCCGATGACCGGACCCTCTCCGCGGTGATCGAGACCGCCACGACCGTTCCCGATCATGGTGGGCTGCGGCCGTGGCGCTTCGCCGTCGTGTCCGGGGCCGGTCGCCGGCGATTCGCCGACGCGCTGGTGGCCGGTCTCCATCAGCTCCGCGGGCCGGACCTGCCCGACGCGGCCGTGGCCAAGATGCGAGGGAAGGCATTTGCCGCCCCCTGTGCAGTCGTGCTGATCGCCTCACCGGACCCCACCTCGAACGTGCCGGTGTGGGAACAGGTGGCCTCGGCGTCGTGTACCGGCTACGCGATGGTGCTGGCGGCCACGGCACTCGGGCTCGGGGCGGTTTGGAAGAGCGCCCCGGTCCTGGAGGCCGACCCTGTGCGGGCGCTGTTCGACCTTCGCCCGGACGAACGGTTGTTGGGCTGGGTGAATCTCGGTTCGCCGGCCCCCCTCGGGCCGAGGGCAGCGCGTCCGGAGTCGGCGGTGGACCTCGATGGCCTGGTCACCGTGATCGGCGATCAGGGCGGCCCGATCGACCGGTAGCCGTCCGTCCTGTGACCGGGCCCGGGAGAGTGGGGGAGTGGCGGCCCCTCGCCCTCACGGACGAACGACGAGACGGAGTGCACCGAGGAACGAGGGCCGGCTGCGGAGCGCACCGTGGCGCTCGTCCCAGCGGCCGGAGGCCAGGTCGCCGGCAAGGGCCCCGATGACCATCTCCTCGACCGCAGGCTCGAGGAAGCTCCACAGGGACTGCGATCGGCGCACCGACGGGTCGAGGAAGGCCTCGGGGCGCCCGTAGTAGG
>DAIMIK010000022.1:0-28778 GCA_036722795.1 Acidimicrobiales bacterium
GGGGTGGGTCTGTGAGATCGTCCCGGTAGATCCGTCCTCGCTGGACGCATTGCTCGATTCGGGCGCCTATCGGCAACTGACCGACGGTTGATCCCCGAGCAGGCTGTCGGACCAGGAGAGCGCACGGGTGAGAGCGGCTACCGTAGTTGTCGTGTTCTGCCACAACTGCGGCCATCGCAATCCGGCCGGTGTCAACTACTGCTCCTCGTGTGGGGCGTCCCTGGTGACCTCCGCCCCGGACACGTCGGTGTCCGTCCATCCGGTCGACGACCCGGCGGACGCCGGTGACATCGAGACCCCGGCCGGGCTACTGGAGCTGCCCCGCGGCGTGGGGATGCTCGTGGTCAAGCGCGGTTCGGACCAAGGCGTCCGGTTCGTGCTCGAGTCCGACCTCACCCGGGCCGGTCGGCATCCCGAGAGCGACATCTTCCTCGATGACATCACCGTGTCCCGTCGGCATGCGGAGTTTGTGACGAGGGATCAGGTGACAACCATCCGGGACGTGGGTTCGCTCAACGGCACCTATGTGAACCGCGAGCGGATCGACGAAGCGCGGCTGTCCAGCGGCGACGAAGTGCAGATCGGAAAGTTCAAGCTGTTGTATCTGGTGGCGACGGGCGAGTGAGAGTGACAGAGCACGCAGGATCTCGCAACGGGGGACAACGGTGAGTTCCAGGTCGTACCTGTCGATCGGTGATGTCCTGACCCTGCTCCGCCAGGAGTTCCCCGATGTGACCATCTCGAAGATCCGCTTTCTCGAGAGCCAGGGGCTGGTCAATCCCGAACGGACGCCCTCGGGCTACCGCAAGTTCTACGAGCACGACGTCGAACGACTGCGTTGGGTGCTGCGCCAGCAACGGGAGAACTTCCTGCCGCTCAAGGTGATCAAGGACCGACTCGACGAGGATGCCGACCCTTCGGCACCGGGCCACGACACGGCGCAGGCCGCACCCGCTCCGGCGCGCGCCGGCGAGGTCCGCTCCGGGTCGGCAGCCGGAACCCACGGCGCCGGCTCGGCGGGCGGCACCCACCGCCCCGACGAGCCGGTCCTGGTCGGCCAGAGGACGTCAGTTGCGGGAAGTTCCCTCGGGGCAGGTGACGCAGGTCTGCCCGTCGACGGTCCCACGCCGGCGATCGTGGACGGACCGACGCTCCCCGGGATCGAACCCACCTCCCATGGCGCGGCCACCCCCAGGGTCCCGAAGCTCACCACCTCCCACGGCGGCGCGGCGGTATCGGCGCCCGGCACCAGTGCATCCGGTGCCACCCCGGCCGGCCATACCCCCACTGCGGAGCACTCCTCCGCTCGGGATCCGGCCGCCAGGCGCAAGCCGCCCTCCAAGCCGGGTGCGGTGAAGGCGGAGCAGGCGACGGCGTCGACGGCGCGGGCGGGCCGGACAGACGCCGCGCCGACGCCACACGCCGCGGCGCCGACGCCACACGCCACACCGGCCACACCGACCACACCGACCACCACCCAGCCTGCCTCGCCAGGCGCGTCGGCGGCTGCACCGACCCCTCCGGCGGGGGAGTCGCCGGGTACCGCTGCGTCCCCTGATACGGGAGCGGCCCCGGTCGACCTCAACGGGGCCCGCCTGTCCCTCGACGACCTATCGGCGGCGTGCGGCCTCTCCGTCGACATCCTCCGTGAGCTGCAGCAGTACGGGCTGCTGGCCGCGAACACGGTGGCTGGCCAGCAGTTCTTCGACGAGGAGGCGATGGCCGTCGCCAACGTCGCGGCGCGCTTCGCCCGGTTCGGCATCGAACCCCGCCATCTGCGGCTCTACAAGAACGCCGCCGATCGCGAGGCCGGGTTCATCGAGCAGATCGTGATCCCGCTGGTCCGGCAGAGGAATCCCGACGCGAGGGAACGGGCCCGCGAAACGGCGGACGAACTGGCCCGCCTGGGTCAGCAGCTGCGCGGCTCCCTGCTGCGGTCTGCCCTCGGAGACCTGCTCAACGGCTGACCGACCACCGTCGAGGGCTCCGAGCGGCGACGGAGCCCTCGGGCCGGCCTCGTAACCGGTCGAATTCCGACGCGAGGGACCGCGGTGGCGAGTAGGTTTGGTCCATGGTCGAAGTGCGGCTTCGTGCGGTGCGTGTGGACCTCCAGTCGAACACGCCCGTGCTCCTCCTCCAGGAGTCCGACGGGCTGGGGAGGACGCTGCCGATCTTCATCGGCGCACCCGAGGCCACGGCCATTGCCTTTGCCCTCCAGGGCATGGACACGCCCCGACCGATGACCCACGATCTCATCCGGGACCTGCTGGACGCCCTGGGCGCCGAGGTCATCCGGATCGTGGTCACCGAGTTGCGGACAGCCACGTACTACGCCGAGATCGTGCTCCGGCACGGGGATCGCGAGATCCCGGTGTCGTCCCGCCCCTCGGACGCGGTGGCGGTGGCGGTCCGCACCGGGACCCCGCTCTTCGTGGCCGACGACCTCATGGACGCCGAGGGCATCATGCTCGCCGTGGACGAGGAGGAAGAGGAGTCCGACGCAGAGGACGAGAATGCCAACCCCGACGAGTTGGTCGGCGAATTCCGGAGCTTCCTCGATACCATCCGACCGGAGGACTTCTCCCCGTGAACGCGCTCGACGATTGCCGAAGATGAGGGAGCCAGCAGGGTGACGAGGTTAGCGAGGGGAGTACGCGGCGTCGGACTGGTGGCCGCGCTGGCCATCGGGGGCGCGGTACTCGGGGCGTGCTCTTCGGGGTCGTCGTCATCGTCGACCAGCGGGATCCCGTCGACATCGTCCACCGCCTCGACGTCGGCTCCGTCCACCGCCTCGACGTCGGCTCCGTCGACCACCTCGACGGGCCCGAAGCGATGCGCGACGGCCGACCTTGCCGGATCGATCGTCGGAAGCAGCGGGGCGGCCGGGACCATCGAGACCACCGTGGGCCTGCGGAGCACAGCCGCGACACCCTGCATCCTCGGTGGCTACCCGGGCCTCCAGATGCTCGGGCCGGGAGGGGCCGCACTGCCGACCAACGTGGTCCGCAAGGGGAACTACAGCTTCACTTCGATGGCTCCGACCACGGTGACACTCGCCGGCGGTCAGTCGGCCTACTTCAACATCGGGTACTCCGACGTGCCGGTGGGCAACGAGACATCGTGCCCGACCTCTGCCTCCCTCGAGGTCACGCCACCCAACGCGACCGACCATCTGGTCGTAACCGCCGCGCTGTCGCCGTGCGGTGGTGGGACCCTGGTGGTGTCCGCGGTGTTCCTGGCCACGGGATCGAACAGCCAGTCGACGGCACCCGGCGCCTGATCCCGCCCGACCGGCCCGGACCCACCCGGGCTCCGGCCGGTCATCCGTTCGGCGCAACCAGGATCCTGCCCCGCACCGTACCGGCCTGGATGGCGTCCAGGGCCGGTGCCACTCCCTCGAGGCCCACTTCGGAGTCGACGATGGCCTCGAGGGCCGGCATCGGGAATCGGGTGGCGATCTCCGCCCACACCCGGCGCCGCTGGGCGATCGGCGTGCGCACGGTATCGACGCCGATGAGGGAGGCGTTGCGCACGATGAAGGGGAAGACGGACGACTCGAAGGTGTTGCCCCCGGTCAGGCCGCTGGCGGCCACGGCGGCTCCGTAGCGCAGTGACCGCAGCACGGCGGTGAGGGCGGGGCCGCCAACGCAGTCCACGGCCCCGGCCCACCGCTCGGGGGCCAACGTCCGTCCGGGCGCGGCCACCAGTGCCTCGCGGCCGACCACCTCCGAGGCGCCCAGACCGACCAGGTAGTCGCGCTCCGCCGTCTTGCCGGTGCTGGCCACCACCTCGTATCCGCGGGCGGCGAAGAGGAGGACCGCCATGCTGCCCACCCCTCCCGAGGCGCCGGTCACCACCACCGGCCCGTCCCCGGGTGCGAGCCCGTTCTGCTCGAGCCGGTGGAGGGAGAGCGCCGCGGTGAACCCGGCGGTCCCGATGATGGCCGCGTGGCGGGTGCTGAGGCCGGCCGGCAGCGGGACGACCCATCCCGAGGGGACCCGTGCCAGTCCTGCGAAGCCGCCGTCGTGGGCCACGCCGAGGTCATAGCCGTGGACGAGCACCTGCATGCCGGTCTCGACCGAGGGATCCTGCGAGGAGAGGACCGTGCCGGTCAGGTCGACGCCGGGTACGAGTGGCGAGGCCCTTGCCACGCGGTTGCCGGGCCGGAGGACCATGCCGTCCTTGTAGTTGACGGACGACCAGTCGACACGGATGACGACGTCGCCCCCGGGCAGTTCGTCGAACGCCCGGATCATGACTCCGGAATCGACGGCATCCCCGTTGCGGGTCACCACGAAGGCCGAGTAGGCGGCGGGGACCTGGCCCACGTCGGCCGCAGTCGGTCCGGCGCCGACCGGTGGGGAGGAGGTCACACCGGGTACCGTACTGAGTCCATGAGCGACGAGGAAGCGACGGGCCCATCGAGAGCGTCCGCGCCCCCATTGGAGTTGGCATTCGGCTGGTGGCCGTCGCCATGGTCGGCGTCGGATGTGGCCGCCGGCAAGGTGTCCCGTGGTGGGTTGCAGGCCGACGGGGACTCGGTCTACTGGTCGGAGAGCCGCCCGGGAGAGGGAGGCCGCCAGGTGGTTGTCCGCTCGGTGCCGGGGGCGCCGGTGGCTGATGTCTCCCCGGCCGGGGTGAGCGTCCGCAGCCGGGTGCACGAGTACGGCGGGGCGGCCGCAACGGTGGTGGGCGGTCGGCTGTACTTCGTCGACCAGGGCGATCAGCGCTGGTACCGGACCACGGTCGGCAAAGGTGCCGACGCCTTCCCGCTCACCCCCGAACAGGCGCACGGGGGACCGACCCTCCGCTACGCCGACGGTCGGGTCACCCGTTCGGGAACGTGGCTGGTGTCGGTGGAGGAGCGACTCTGCGACGGAGGAGCCCAGCACCGCCTGGTTGCCGTGGCCGTCGACGGTTCCCAACGGGTCGTGCCCCTGGTGGGCGACGGGGACTTCGTGAGCTCCCCCCGTCTCTCCCCTGATGGGCGGTGGTTGGCCTGGGTGACCTGGGATCACCCGTCCATGTCCTGGGACAGCTCGGAGGTGCGGGTCGCCCGCCTCCACGAGGCGGACGGGACCCTCGCGATCGGCAGGCCGGTGCGGGTGGCAGGCGGCGACGGGGTGGCGGTCGGGCAACCGCAGTGGTGCCGCGACGGGAGCCTGTTGTTCGTCGATGACCGCAGCGGATGGTGGCTGCCCCACCGGCTGGCGCCCGGACACGGGGAGCACCTCGGCGCCGAGTCCACCGGACCGCTGGTCGACGTCGAGGCCGAGTTCCACGCTCCGGACTGGGTGCTGGGCCAGGCAACCATGGCCGAACTGTCGGACGGTTCGATCGTCTGCCGGATGCGCAGGGACGGCCGCGATCGACTGGTCCACCTGCAGCAGGGGCCGGAGGGCCCCCAGGCACCCGGCTGGCTGATGACCGAGATCGACCAGCCGTGCGTGACGATCTCGGGGGTGGCCGCATCCCCGGCCGCAGCCGAAACGGGCCGCCAACGGGTCTGTGTCCTCGGGTCGACCCAGACCGAGGCGCAGAGCGTGTTCGAGATCTCGGCGGAGGGCCGGTTCCCAGCCCGGCAGCTGTCGGAACCGCCCGGCGTTGCGGTGGCCCGGGCGGACGTCTCCGTGGCGCAGCCGTTCCGGGCGGACACCGACCACGGCCCGGTGCCGGGCCTCTTCTTCGCCCCTGCGAGCGCCACGGCGGAAGGCCCGCCCGGCGCCCGCCCGCCCCTGGTCGTGTTCTGCCATGGCGGGCCGACCGGTGCGGCCGAGTGCGGGTTCGACCCGGTGGTGCAGTTCTTCACCAGCCGGGGCCTGGCGGTGGCGTCGGTCGACTACCGCGGCAGCAGCGGGTACGGTCGCTCCTACCGGAAGCGCCTCGACGGCGAGTGGGGTGCCGCCGACATCGACGACTGCGCCGGCTATGCGGCGGCGTTGGCCCGGGAGGGGTGGGTCGACGGGAGCCGCATGGTCATACGGGGCGGGAGCGCCGGTGGGCTCACCGCCCTGGGGGCGTTGATCCGCTCGCGGCGGTTCGCGGGGGCGGCGGCCTGGTACGGGGTGACCGATCTCGAGGCCCTGGCGGCCGACACCCACGACTTCGAGTCCCGCTATGTCGACTCGTTGGTCGGGCCGTGGCCCGAGGCGTCGGAGCGGTACCGCTCCCGTTCACCGATCCACCATGCGGATCTGGTGTCGGGCGAGGTGCTGCTCCTCCAGGGGGCCGACGACCCGGTGGTGCCGGCGGCCCAGTCCGAGCGTTTCGCCGAGGAGCTGGCGGCCCGCGGGGTCCCCTGCCGGCTGATCGTCTTCGAGGGCGAGTCGCACGGGTTCCGCCGGGCGGCAACCATCGAGGTGTGCCTGGAGGCGGAGCTGTCCTTCTATCGCTCACTCTTCCGCACCGAGGAGGGAGTCGATGCCCCGGCAACCGGTGGGTGACCACCCCGTCCGGCGGTGGGCCCGGTGATACCCTCGACCGTGCCGAGCGATGGCCCGTGGACGCACCGGAGTGCTTTGTCGAGTGCCGGCAAGGAGCGATGGGCGGCCTACCCGGTTCCGATGCGCCGGGCGCTGTCGGGCCTCCGGCGCCTCTCGCCCGAGTGGCGGGACACCGTGGCCTACGCCTGCTCGGCACTGTTCGCCGGTGTTACCGCGCTGGCGGTCGGCATCCCGCTCTACCGGCAGTGGGGCCAGATGGCCGTGGCCCCCTATCTGGTGGCGGCGGGAGTGACGGCGCTGGCCGGGTGGCGTTGCACCGTCGCCGGGCGGCGGACACCGGAGACCGGTCCGCCCGATGGCGCTGGGGTCTCCGAGGGCGCAGAGCCGTCCCCGACGGGCGTGCGATGGCGGAAGGCCGCCCGCGTGGTCGCCTTTCTCGTCGTCCTGTTCGGTGCCACCGTCGTGCCGCTGACCATGGAGGTGATCTGGCGCTCCGAGGGGAATGCCGCGCTGCACGTCCAGCCCGAGGTCCTGGTCGTCGAGCGGGCGGGCGTGCGGGCCGCCCAGGGCAAGGATCCCTACCAGGTGATCGACCGCAACGGCCATATCCTCATCCACCAGAGCAAGGAGCCGGTCTACGAGCTGTACTACCCGTATCTCCCCGGGATGGTCATCTTCGGCTTCTCCAGCGGGAGCAGGGTCGAGGCGCGGCTCACCGACGCCCGCATCCAGTTCCTCGTGTTCACCCTGGTCATCACGCTCCTCGCCCTCAGCCGGATCCGGCCGGCGACGGACGCCCGGTACCGCGCCCTCCAGGCCCTCACCGTCCTGCCCACTGCAGCACTCCCTCTGTCCACCGGGGGCGACGACATGCCGGTGGTTGCCCTGATGCTGCTCGGCCTGGTGGCGCTCCAGCGCCGAAGACCGCTCCTGGCCGGACTGGTGCTGGGGGCGGCGTCGTCGCTCAAGTTCACGGCGTGGCCCCTGGTCGTCCTGGCCGCGTGGGCCGCCTACGACCAACGGAGGCACCGGGCCATCGGCCGGTACGTGGTGGGCGTTGTCGCCGTCGTGGTGCCGGTGGTCGTCCCGGTGGCCCTGCGGAACCCTTCGGCGTTCGTCGACAACGTGATCCGCTTCCCCTTGGGCCTGGCCGGCGTGTCCTCCCCGGCCGGCAGTGCGCTGCCCGGCCACATCCTGGTCTCCGCCTTCCCCGGGATCCACCGCCCCTACGTGGTGGTGGTCGTGGTGGTCGGGGTCGCCGTCCTGATCCGGCATCTGTTGAGGAGGCCGCCGCGGGATGCCGCCGGGGTCGCCGCCCTGACCGGGTGGGTCATGCTGGTCGCCATCCTGGTGGCCCCCGCTACCCGGGTGGGCTATCTGCTGTACCCGATCAACCTGTTCCTGTGGGCCTGGATGCTGAGGCAGGCCGATGACCCGGCGGACGAGCACGGTGGCCCATCGCCCACCGGCGGGGAGGCACGGACCGAGGTGGCCGGCCCCGGGGCCGATCAGTTGCCGTCGGGAAGTTGGAACAGCTCGAGGGAGAAAGGCGTGGTGCCGGTCGACGTGGTCGGCGACACGACCGCACCCACCTCCCAGTAGAACCCGTCGCCACTCCCATGCTTGGCCAGCACCTCGGTCCCCTGCCCACCCCGCTGGGCTCCGGTGCCGAAGTAGACGACCTGCCAACCGAGGCGCGGGAGCAGCTTCCGGTAGAGGGCCACCACTTGATCGGTAGACAGGCCGACGGTCAAGGTGACCGTCCGGTCGAACTGGGCCGCGCCCTGGTCGGAGTTGACCGTGCCCGTGATCCGGCTTCCGGCGGGAACCGCGAGATTGCCCAGGATGTCGGAGGGGGGATCGCCGGCGCCGACAATCGAGTGCAGTGCAGAGGTGGCCGGGGTCAGCCGGACGACGGTGCCGTCGGGGATGGTGATCCGCCGAACGGACAGGGCCGGCGTGTTCCCGGAGGCGAGCGCCGAGCCCACGACGCCGACGACGACGATGAGGACGGCGATGCCCAGCACGAGCAGCGCCGGGCCCCGCAGCGACGCCTGCTGGTAGGTGCGATGGGTCGGGTCGACCGTGTCCACTCGGGGAGGCAGCGGGGACGATACGTCCGGGGTGGTGCTGACCATGGCCCCTGCATCCTACCGGCCGGAGCACGGCCGCCTTCGTTCGGGTGACTGTGGCTACACTCCGGAGGACCTGCCCGGGGAGACGGGTCCGGACGGAGGGAGTGCACCGGTGGTACTGCATGATCCGGATCCTTGGTCGGTGTCGCCAGTAGTCGTTGGCCCGGTCGTGAGCCGCAGGGCCCTGCTCAGCACTGCCGCGCTGGGCGTTGCCGGGGCCGCACTGGCGGCCTGCGGCGGGGGCCCGTCGTCCGCTCCGTCATCGACGATCGCCGCGGGGCCGGCGCGGTCTGCCCGTCGGGTGGCGGTGCCCCCCGATCCGACGGCGCCAGTCGGGAGCGACCAGCTCCCCGACGTCGACCACATCGTGGTGGTGATGATGGAGAACCACTCCTTCGACAACCTCCTGGGCGCCCTGGGCCGGGGTGACGGGCTGACCAGGGGCCCCGACGGACTGCCCGAGATGACCAACCCGGATGGCCGGGGCAACCGGATCCGGACGTTCCGCATGCCCACCCCGTGCCAGCTCGACGGCAAACCGTCCCAGAGCTGGAACGCCTCGCACATCCAGTTCGCGGGCGGCACCAACCAGGGGTTCGTGATCAGCGACTCGGGCCCGGTCGCCATGGGGTACTGGACGCCCGCCGACCTGCCGTTCACCAACTCGCTGGCTGCGACGTTCCCCCTCGCCGACCGGTACTTCTCGTCGGTGCTGGCCCAGACCTACCCCAATCGCCGCTACCTGTTGGCCGCCACGTCGCTCGGCTTGGTCAAAGACACCTTCCCGACCGCCCTTCCACCCAACGGGACGGTCTTCGACCTGCTGAACCGGCACGGGATCTCGTGGAAGAACTACTACTCCACCCTGCCGACCGCCGGGGTGTTCATCTCCTCACTCTCTCAGCCGTCGATCTCCTCGGGGCTGGTCCCAATCGCCGAGTTCTACGCCGACTGCGCCTCGGGCGACCTGCCGGGCTTCTCCCTCGTCGACCCCGATTTCGGCAAGCAGTCGGAGGAGGACCCCCAGGACATCCAGTACGGAGATGCCTTTCTGGCCCAGGTGGTCAACGCGGTGCTGTCCGGGCCCAAGTGGGCCAGGACGCTCCTTGTCTGGACCTACGACGAGCACGGCGGGTACTACGACCATGTGCGTCCCCCTGCGGCGGTGACCCCCGACGACGTCCCCCCGATGCTGGAACCGACCGATGTCCCCGGAGCCTTCGACCGCCTCGGGTTCCGGGTGCCGGCCGGGGTGGTCAGCCCCTACGCCCGCAAGGGTCATGTCTCCCACACCGTGTACGACCACACGTCGGTCCTCCGCCTGGTCGAGACCAAGTGGAACCTGCCCGCGCTGACCAGGAGGGACGCCGCGGCCAACGACCTCTTGGACATGGTCGACTTCAGCCGGCCACCGGCCTTCCTCCGGCCCCCCGTGCTGCACGTCGCCGCCGATCCGGCGGTGCACGCATCCTGCCTGGTCGCCGGAGCGGGAGCCATTCCACCGGCCTCGGCGGTGATCGCAGGCCACTGAACGGGTCCCACCGACGCCGCCGATCACGGCGGAGCGGCCCGGCTCACCGGCCGGTCGGCAGGGGATCGACCGAGGCCGCCACGCCGAGCGAGACGGCGGCGGCGCCCACTGTCGAGGCAAGGATGCCCCAGCGGCTGAGGCGGGGGAGGCTACGGAAGGCCATGAGGGTCACGACGGCATCCACCGCATCGGCCACGCCACCGAGCGCCACCCAGGGACGGGCCTCCGGCCCGGCGCCCGACAGTGCCCGCAGGGCGCCGGCCCCCAGGGCGAGGTCCCGCCCGCCCATGGTGCGGGCGAGCAACCGCACAGACGGGTCCTCGGCGGCATCGCCGACCCACGGTCGGGTCATCAGGGTCGGGGCGGCCAGGGCGGTGACGCCGATGCCCACGCGACCCCAGGCGACCAGCAGAGCGAGTGCGCGTGACCGACCGGGATCCATGCACCCAACCTAGGGCCGACGGCGGGGCAGCGGTCGCTACGGCTCGCCCGGCACCCCGCCATGCCCCTGTAGGACCCGTCCGGCCCCCTGGGTCCTGCGGTCCTCCGGTCCTGCGGTGAGCCGGGGCACCGGGGCACCGGGGCAGATCAGAGCGCCAATGCCACGCTGGGAGTCGGATACGTCACCCAAAGTGAAAGTGATTAACCAGATGTTTACAATTGGGAACCGATCCCTCACAATACGTGCAGCATCGACAGGCCCCCGAGGCCTGTCATGAGGAGGGGCACCGATCCGAACCGGCGGCAGGATCCTGTGGAGACGGAGGGGAGTGGCCGGGTCCTCAGGACCCGGCCACTGTCATGTGCCGGCACCGGGGTGCCCGGTGCCGCCGGTTCGGGGCCGCGCCGACCATCCGAAGTGATCGAGCGGTCCATGGCCGCGGCCCAATTGCCACCCGCTGCCGCCGGCGAGCGCTGTGCGCACGAACTCCTTGGCGGCGGTCACGGCCTCGGGCACCTCTGAACCGGAGGCCAAGAGGGCGGCGATGGCCGCGGACAGCGAACAGCCGGTCCCGTGGGTGTTGGGGGTGTCGATGCGTCCGCCCTCCAGTACCGTGAGGAGTTCGCCGTCGAAGAGGACGTCGGGGACCAGCTCCGGGGTCCCTGCTCCGACGGGGGACTCGACGCCGGGCAGATGGCCGCCTTTGACCAGCACCCAGGCCGGTCCCAGCCGGTGGATGCGCCGGGCCGCGTCGGCCATGGCGTCGACGTCGCCGACGGAGGAGGGGTCGACCCCGGCCAGCAGCGCGGCCTCCCACAGATTGGGTGTGGTGATCAGGGCATGGGGCAGGAGTTCGGCCCGGTAGGCCTCGACGGCCTCCTCCGACAGGATGGCACGGCCGTCCGAGGCCACCATCACCGGGTCCACCACGAGCAGGGGCAGGTGGCCGGCGGCGGCGCGTCGGGCCACGGACCCGACCAACTCCGGGGTCCCGAGCATCCCGGTCTTGACCGCAGCCACCGGGAGATCGGAGAGCACCGCGGTGATCTGGGCCTCGACCACCGCCGCGGGAACGTGGTGCACGAGGACCACGTCGGCGGTGTTCTGGGCGGTGACCGCGGTGATGGCCGTGGTGGCGAAGACGCGGAGAGCGCTCATCGTCTTGAGGTCGGCCTGGATGCCTGCTCCGGCGCCCGAGTCCGATCCGGCGATGGTCAGAGCTACCGGGGGATTGCCGGCGCCGCTCACCATCCGATCAGGGCGGCGTCGTGTGCACTGCAGAATCCGAGCCGGCTGCTGCCGGCCCCCGCCGGAACCGCATCGCCGGGCGGGTCGGTGGCCATCGACACATGCTACGGCCGCCTGAGGCGCCCGGGGCCGGTGTCGGGGGCCCGTCGTGGGAGGAAACGGGCCCGGCGACGTGTACTATCTTCTGACCGCGCATGGGCCAGCGTCGTCCCGGGCAGGTAGATCCACTTCCCTCGTTGGAGCGACCCGATGACGACATTCCAAGGCATGGACGACGGCGCCCGCACTTCCACCCCCGTGGACCAGCGCGGGCCGCTCGCGGTTGCCGGTGCCGCCGTGAACCACGCCCCGCGTCGTGGGCTCTATGACCCGAGGTTCGAGCACGATGCCTGCGGGGTGGCCCTGGTGGCCGACCTCCGTGGCTGCCGCTCCCACGGCCTGGTCCGCCAGGCCGTCTCCGCACTCGAGCACCTCGCCCATCGGGGGGCGACCGGCAGCGAGGAGGACAGTGGGGACGGGGCGGGCATCCTGATCCAGGTCCCGCACGGCTTCTATGCAGAGGAGGTCGACTTCGAACTGCCGGCCCCGGGTCGCTATGCCACCGGGATCGCCTTCCTCTCCCGGGACGGCGCCGAGGCCGCAGCGGCCCGCCTCGCCATTGGGAAGCTGGCACGGGACGAGGGACTCGATGTCATCGGCTGGCGCGACGTCCCCATCGACGACGGCACGCTGGGGTCGATCTCCGACGCCGCCCGGCCCTCGATGCACCAGCTCTTCGTGGCCCCGTCCGCGGGTACCGTGCTCAGTCCCGGGGATCCGGCCCTGGCCGTCGACCGCCTGGCGTTCGTGCTGCGGAAGAGGGCCGAGCACCAGATCGGCAGCTGCTACTTCGCCTCCTTGTCCGCTCGCACCATCACCTACAAGGGCATGCTCACCTCCCATCAGCTCGCGGAGTTCTTCCCCGACCTGTCCGATCAGCGGGTGACCAGCGGGTTGGCGCTGGTGCACTCGCGGTTCTCCACCAACACCTTTCCCTCGTGGCCGCTGGCTCATCCCTATCGGTACATAGCGCACAACGGTGAGATCAACACCCTGGCCGGCAATCGCAATTGGATGCGGGCTCGCGAGTCTCTCTGCGGCTCGGACCTCATCCCCGGGCTCGAGCGGGCATTCCCCGTCGTGACCCCGGGGGCCAGCGACTCGGCCTCGTTCGACGAGGTGCTCGAGCTCCTCCACCTGGGAGGACGGCCCCTTCACCACGCCGTCTTGATGATGATCCCCGAGGCGTGGGAGAACCACCGGACCATGGACCCGGCCCGGCGGGCCTTCTACAGCTACCACTCGTCACTCATGGAGCCATGGGACGGCCCGGCCGCGGTGGCCTTCACCGACGGCACGGTGATCGGCGCCGTCCTCGACCGGAACGGGCTGCGCCCGGCCCGCTACTGGGTGACCGACGAGGGCCTGGTGGTCCTGGCCAGCGAGGTGGGCGTGCTTGAGGTCCCGCCGGAGAAGGTGGTGCGCAAGGGCCGACTGCAACCGGGACGGATGTTCCTGGTCGACACGGCGGCAGGTCGGATCGTCGACGACGACGAGATCAAGGACGTCCTGGCTGCCGAGCATCCCTACGCCGAATGGCTCGAGGCCGGGCAGATCCAGCTCGACGACCTGCCCCCGCGCACCATGCTCACTCCCCAGCACGCCTCGGTCGTCGGCCGCCAGCGTCTCTTCGGCTACACCAACGAGGAGCTGCGTCTGATCCTCCAGCCCATGGCCAAGGCCGGGGCCGAGCCGATCGGCTCGATGGGCAGCGACACCGCCATCGCCGCGCTGTCCGACCGGCCCCGTCTGCTGTACGACTACTTCACCCAGCTCTTCGCCCAGGTGACCAACCCGCCCCTGGACGCCATCCGCGAGGAGCTGGTGACCTCTCTGCTGTCCACCGTGGGCCCCGAGGCCAACCTCCTCGAGCCGACCGCGGAGTCGTGCCGCCAGATCGTGCTGCCCATGCCGGTCATCGACAACGACGACCTGGCCAAGCTGCTCTACATCAACGAGGACGGTTCCACCCCCGGGTTCCGCGCCTTCGCCATCGACGGGCTCTTCGAGGTGGCCGGCGGCGGCGAGGCGCTGGCATCGGCCATCGAGGACGTGCGGAGCCGGGTGAGCGCGGCCATCGAGGAGGGGGCCGACGTCATCGTGCTGTCGGACCGCAACTCGACGGCGGAGTGGGCGCCGATCCCCTCGCTGCTGCTGGTGTCCGCCGTCCACCACCATCTGGTGCGGGAGAAGTCCCGGACCCAGGTGGGCCTGGTCGTGGAGACCGGTGACGCCCGAGAGGTGCACCACATGGCCCTCCTCAAGGGATTCGGTGCCGCCGCCATCAATCCCTACCTGGCCTTCGAGAGCATCGACGACATGGTCGCGTCGGGCCTCCTGACCGACGTGTCCCCGCGTCAGGCCCAGAAGAACTACATCAAGGCGGCGTCCAAGGGCATCGTCAAGGTGATGTCCAAGATGGGCATCTCCACGGTGGCCTCCTACACGGGCGCCCAGGTGTTCGAGGCGGTGGGGATCGCCCCCGAGGTGATCGACGAGTACTTCACCGGGACGGTGTCCCGCATCGGGGGCGTGGGCCTCGACGTGCTGGCCTCGGAGGTGGCCCAGCGACACCGGACCGCCCACCTCGAACGCCCGACCGAGCTGGCCCACCGCGAGCGCGAGGTGGGGGGGGAGTACCAGTGGCGCCGCGAGGGGGAGTACCACCTCTTCAACCCCCGGACGGTGTTCAAGCTGCAGCACGCCGCTCGGTCCAAGCGCTATGACGTGTTCAAGGAGTACACCAAGGCCGTCGACGACCAGTCGGCGCACCTGGCCACGCTACGCGGCCTGATGCGCCTCAAGGTGGGCGAGCTCCCACCGGTTCCCATCGAGGAGGTGGAGCCGGCATCGGCCATCCTGGCCCGCTTCTCGACCGGCGCCATGTCCTACGGTTCGATCTCGGCCGAGGCCCACGAGACGCTGGCCATCGCCATGAACCGCCTGGGGGGGCGGTCCAACACCGGTGAGGGCGGGGAGGACCCGGAGCGGTTCACGCCGGACGCCAACGGCGACCTCCGCCGGAGCGCCATCAAGCAGGTGGCCTCCGGTCGCTTCGGGGTGACCTCCGAGTACCTGGTGAATGCCGACGACATCCAGATCAAGATCGCCCAGGGGGCCAAGCCGGGCGAAGGGGGCCAGCTCCCGGGGCACAAGGTCTACCCGTGGATCGCAAAGACGAGGTTCTCGACCCCCGGCGTCGGCCTGATCTCACCGCCCCCGCACCACGACATCTACTCCATCGAGGACATCGCCCAGCTCATCCACGACCTCAAGTCGGCCAACCCTGTGGCCCGGGTGCACGTGAAGCTGGTGGCCGAGGTCGGTGTGGGCACGGTGGCCGCCGGGGTGGCCAAGGCCCATTCGGACGTGGTGCTCATCTCGGGGCACGACGGCGGGACGGGTGCGACTCCGTTGACCTCCCAGAAGCACGCAGGAATCCCCTGGGAGCTCGGCCTGGCCGAGACCCAGCAGACCCTGATGGCCAACGATCTGCGGGACCGCATCGTCGTCCAGGTGGACGGGCAGATGAAGACCGGTCGGGACGTGGTGATCGGGGCCCTCCTCGGTGCCGAGGAGTACGGCTTCGCCACCGCGCCCCTGGTGGTGTCGGGCTGCATCATGATGCGGGTCTGCCACCTCGACACCTGCCCGGTCGGCATCGCCACCCAGAACCCCACCCTCCGGGCCCGCTACAGCGGCACACCGGAGTTCGTGGAGACCTTCTTCGAGTACATCGCCGAAGAGGTCCGGGAGTACCTCGCCGCCCTGGGGCTGCGCTCACTGGAGGAGGCCGTCGGCAGGGTCGACCTCATCGACGCCGACGGGGCAGTCACCCACTGGAAGGCCTCCGGGCTCGACCTCACCCCGATCCTGATGCAGCCAGAGCTCCCCGAGGGGGCGGTGCGGCACTGTGTCAACCAGCAGGACCACGGCCTCGATCGGGCCCTCGACCACGCCTTCCTCGAGGCCTGCCGACCGGCCATCGAGAACGGCACCCCGGTCAGGGCCGAGGTGGAGGTGACCAACGTCGACCGGACCGTGGGCACCCTGCTCGGGCACGAGATCACCCGCCGCCACGGGGGTGCGGGCCTGCCCGAGGGCACCATCGACCTGACCTTCCGGGGTTCGGCGGGGCAGAGCTTCGGCGCCTTCGTGCCCAGGGGCGTGACGATGCGTCTGCTCGGGGACACCAACGACTACCTGGGCAAGGGCCTGTCCGGTGGACGGATCATCGTGCGGCCGCCGGAGGAGTCCCCCTTCGCCGCCGAGGAGAACATCGTGGCCGGCAACGTGATCCTCTACGGCGCCACCGCCGGCGAGGTCTTCCTGCGCGGCCAGGTCGGCGAGCGGTTCTGCGTGCGGAACTCGGGGGCCATAGCGGTGGTCGAGGGTGTCGGGGACCACGCCTGTGAGTACATGACCGGGGGCCGGGTGGTGGTCCTCGGTCCGACCGGCCGCAACTTCGGCGCCGGGATGTCGGGTGGCGTGGCCTACGTTTACGACCCCGACGGGAGCCTCGCCGGAATGCACAACGGTGAGATGGTCGACCTCGAGCCCCTGTCGCCGGCCGACGGGGCCTGGCTGAAGGATCGGGTCGCCCTCCACCACGAGGAGACCGGCTCGGCCGTGGCCGGAAAGATCCTGGCCGACTGGAAGGGCGCCTCCGAACAGTTCGTCACGGTAATGCCGCGGGACTACCGCCGTGTGCTCGAGGCCACCGAGCGTGCGGTTGCCGAGGGCCGCTCGGTGGACGAGGCGGTCATGGAGGCCTCGCATGGGTGACAGCTCCGGGTTCTTGAGGTTCCCGCGCCACCTGCCGCACCGCCGACCCGTTCCGGTAAGGCTGCTCGACTGGAAGGAGGTCTACGAGCCGTTCCCGGCCGAGGCGGCCCGACAGCAGGGCGCACGGTGCATGGACTGCGGGATCCCCTTCTGCCACGAGGGCTGCCCGCTGGGCAACCTGATCCCCGAGTGGAACGACCTGGTGTTCGGGGACGACTGGTCGGAGGCCGCCGAACGGCTGCACGCCACCAACAACTTCCCCGAGTTCACCGGCCGCCTCTGCCCGGCCCCGTGTGAGGGAGCCTGCGTGCTGGGCATCAACGACGATCCGGTGACCATCGAGCGGATCGAGTACGAGATCGTCGAGCGGGCATGGTCCGAGGGTTGGGTCCGACCGGTCTTGGCGAGAACGCCAAGCGGCAAGCGGGTCGCCGTCGTCGGCTCGGGCCCGTCAGGGCTGGCCGCGGCCCAGCAGCTGGCCCGGGCCGGCCACGCCGTGGTCGTCTTCGAGCGGGCCGAGCAGCCGGGCGGGCTCCTCCGCTACGGGATCCCCGAGTTCAAGATGGAAAAGGCCGTCCTCGACCGGCGCCTCGCCCAGCTGGAGGCCGAGGGGGTCGGGTTCCGGTGCGGGGTCTCGGTGGGGGAGAGCGCTCCCGAGGTGAGCCGTGCCGTCGCCGCCGACGCCACGGTGGTCGGCGCACGCTCGCTGGTCGAGGAGTTCGACGCCGTGGTGTTGGCCGGGGGTGCGACACTGCCGCGAGACCTGGAGGTGCCGGGTCGCGACCTGGCGGGCATCCACCGCGCCATGGACTACCTGAAGCCGTCCAACATGGTCCAGGAGGGAGCGCTCACCACCTCGCCGATCTCCGCCCTTGGGAAGCACGTGGTGATCATCGGCGGTGGCGACACCGGGGCCGACTGCCTGGGCACCGTGCACCGCCAGGGGGCGCTCAGCGTCCACCAGCTCGAGATCATGCCGGAGCCCCCGCTCGAGCGCACGGGCGACAATCCCTGGCCGACCTGGCCGCTGATCCTCCGGACCTCCCCGGCGCTCGAGGAGGGGGGCGAGCGCCTCTTCTCGGTGACCACCGCAGAGTTCCTCGATGACGGTTCCGGCCGTGTCCGGGCCCTGAGGGGTCGGCAGGTGGAGCTGGCATGCGGCGACGACGGCAGGCCGCAGTTCCGTGCCGTGGAGGGCTCCGAGTTCGAGCTGCCCTGTGAGCTGGTCCTGTTGGCGATGGGGTTCCTCGGTGCCGAGCGCACCGGCGTTGTCGCCGAGCTGGACCTCCGGCTCGACGCACGGGGATGCGTGGCCGCCGACCCCACGTGGTCGACCAATGTGGAGGGCGTCTTCGTCTGCGGTGACATGACCCGCGGCCAGAGCCTGATCGTGTGGGCCATCGCCGAGGGCCGTTCTGCTGCCTCAGCGGTGGACCGGTACCTGATGGGCGAGACAGCCCTGCCGGCACCGATCGTGCCGGGCCAGCTCGCCCTGCAGTAGGCCGGGCCGCCCTGGACCGCAGGGGGAGGGTGATCACCCTGCCGTCACGTGCGGGCACCTCGAGGGACCGGACCCGGCCCTCACGGCGGCGCTCCTTCATGCAGTCGGCACCGAATGCGACCTCGGTCGGGGCAGGATGCGGGCCGGATGGGGGCCGAGGCCACCGCCGCGACGGGGCTACCCGGGTCGGGTTGCCCCAGCCAGGCCCGACCAGTCTGCGTGGTCGTAGCGGACGAGGGCGCCGCTGTGGGGCGCGTCGATCATCTCACCAGCCCCCACGTAGAGGCCGACGTGGTCCACAGCGGAGGGTCCTGCACCGAAGAAGATCAGGTCGCCCGGCTCCACTGTCGTTCCGCCGGCCAGGACGGGTCCGGCGTCGAACTGGTCCTGGGCCACCCGGGGCAGCACGATCCCGGCCTGCCGGTAGGCCGCCTGGGCCAGCCCCGAGCAGTCGAACCCCCCACTGCCGGTGCCACCCCAGAGGTAGGGCGTGCCTAGTTGAGCGGCGGCGAAGGAGAGTGCGGCCGCGGCGGAGCCAGAGAGGCCCGGGTCCTCTCCCAGTGCGATCGCCAGGGTGAGCACCGTGTTCACGTAGACCTCGGAGTGGTTGTACGCGGCGACGGCGCCATGGAGGGAGGTGGGGACGCCGGCGCCGTCGGCGCACAGCAGCCGGGACGCGGAGAAGACGGCGTCGATCGGGTCGTAGGGCGAGGGGGGGCGGACGCCACCGGGCCCCACCGTGGCATAGGCGGCGAAGGTGGCCGGCTCGAACTGCAAGGGCCCCTCGGCGCCCGCACTGTTCGCTCCGGACCACACGCCGGGTGCCGTGGACTGGCCGCTGTCCGACTCGACGGTCCCGACGGCGCCGAGGACCGCCCACGACAGGCCCGGACAGGTGGTTGCCGCCTCCTGGTAGAGGGTCACCCACGCAGAGGGGATGGCGGCGCGGGGTTGGCTGCCGCCGGATCCGGGCGCGCCGCCACCGGCGGGTGCGGTAGCGGCGGGGGAGACCGAACCGGCGGAGCCCGTCCCCAGGACGGCCGCCACCAGGACAAGGCAGGTGACGAGGGTCACGATTCCGAGCACCACGATTCCGAGCAGCTTCCCCATGGACCGCACCTCCGCTCTGGGGAGGGGGACAGCGTGAGCCGTGCGCTCAGAGGAGGTCGGGCCGGTCCGGCCGCCCCTCCCCTCGAGAGGGGCGGGGCGGCGCCGGGCACCGCACTTCCCTGTAGTCCACCACTCGTCCGGCCCGGGGGCAACCCCCGACCGGGCCGGGATCGGTATGCTCGTTCATCCGGGTTTCCGGACGGGGACAGGGGAGGACCGAAAGTGCTCAGCACCATGCAGGACGCACCATTGTTGGTGAGCGGCATTCTGCGCCACGGACGGAACGTCTACGGCGACAGCCGGGTGATCACCATCACCGGGCCCGCCGGCGAGTACGCCGAGGCGACGTTCACCGAGGTGGCGGAACGATCGGAGCGACTGGCCAAGGCGCTCGGCCGCCTGGGGGTGGGCGACAGTGACCGGGTGGGTACCTTCCTGTGGAACAACCAGACCCATCTCGAGGCATATCTGGGCATCCCGGCCATGGGGGCGGTGCTCCACACCCTCAACCTCCGCCTGTTCCCCGAGCAGCTGGCCTACGTGATCAACCACGCCGAGGACCAGGTCATCATCGTGGACGCTTCGATCGCCCCGCTGCTGGCCCGGGTCCGCGACCAGCTGACCACCGTCAAGCACATCATCGTGGCGGGTGCCGGGGATGCCGGTGCGTTGGGGGACACCCTCTCCTACGAGGAGCTGCTGGCAGCCGAGGAGCCGGGGTACGATTGGCCCACCTTCGACGAGCGGCAGGCAGCCGCCATGTGTTACACGTCCGGGACGACCGGCAACCCGAAAGGCGTGGTCTACAGCCACCGGTCAACCTACCTGCACACGTTCGCCATCACCTCGGGGTCGTCGCTCGGCATCAACGAGCGGGACTCGGTGCTCTCGATCGTGCCCATGTTCCACGCCAACGCGTGGGGCACCCCGTACGGCTGCTTTCTGACCGGGGCCGACATGATCATGCCCCAGCAGTTCTTGCAGGCCGAGCCGCTGTCGAACATCATCGCCCTCCACCGGCCGACCGTCTCGGCCGGGGTGCCCACCATCTGGAGCGACCTGCTCCGGTACACACAGTCCCACGAGGTCGACCTCTCCTCCCTGCGCATGATCACCGCCGGCGGTGCCGCCGTCCCCCGCCAGCTGATGGAGCGGTTCGAAGCCGAGCTGGGGATCGAGATGGTCCAGGGATGGGGAATGACCGAGACCAGTCCCCTGTGCTCACTGGCGCTGCCCCCGCGCGGCACCCCGCCGGAGGAGGAGATGGACTGGCGGGCCAAGACCGGGCGCGTCGTACCGGGGGTCGAGGTGCGGATCGCCGGCGAGGACGGCTCGATCCTGCCGACCGACGGTGTCACCGTCGGTGAGTTCGAGGTGCGGGGCCCTTGGATCACCGGCTCCTACTACGGCGAACCCGCACCGGAGCGCTTCCACGACGGCTGGCTGCGCACCGGGGACATCGGATCACTCGACGGCAAGGGGTTCATGCAGATCAGCGACCGGACCAAGGACGTCATCAAGTCCGGCGGGGAGTGGATCTCCTCGGTGGAGCTGGAGAACGAGGTGATGGCCCATCCCGAGGTGGTCGAGGCCGCAGTCATCGCCGTGCCCGACGAGCGGTGGAGCGAGCGCCCGATGGTGGCGGTGGTCCTCGAGGAGGGCTCGTCCACCACCCCCGACGAGCTCCTGGTCTTCCTGACCGAACGGGTGAGCCGGTGGTGGCTGCCGGAACGGTGGACGATCGTCGACGAGGTGCCGAAGACCAGTGTGGGCAAGTTCGACAAGAAGGTCCTCCGGTCCCGCTACGCCGAAGGCTCCCTCGAGGTGCTCGAGATCGAGATCTCGACGGGGCGCTGACCGGGTGGTCGCCGATCCGGCCGACATCGCCGAGCGCCTCTCGGGCATCAGCGAGGAGCTGGCCGACCTGGCCCTCGACCGACTGCGCAAGACGGCCGAAGCGGTACGGAGCGGGGGGGAGCCCGATCCGCAGGTGGTGGCCGAGGAGAAGCGGATCACCCGGGCCCGACGTGCCGTGGACAAGGCTGTGCTGCTGCTGGCCGGTCCGTCGGCTGCTGGTGTGGGGGCAGACGAAGGTCTCTAGGCCGTCCGTCGCCGAGCTCGCCCCACTTCCCTCGTCACCTGTCCGCAACTCCAGGGGGGGGGATGCTCCATCCCGTGCTGCCCGGATCGACCCGTGTGCAGCGGACCCGTGTGCCTCGGAGGCCGAACTGGGCACGGTTCGCCGGCTGGGCGTCCACCTCGGCCAGGGCTTCCTGCTGGGGAAGCCCGAGTCCCTGGCCTGAGCGAATCATCTGGTGCGAGGACGCGGAGTAGTCCTTCCGCGGGGATCTGGTCGCCGCCAACCATCGGAGTGCCCGAGGCAGCACCCGTGTAGTGAGGCTCGGTCATGTCGAACGCCCGACCAAGGCTGGTCTCGGCACGGCCACGGTCGAACAGGGCACGCCACGGTACCGCCGCCGACCGCAGTGACCCAACGGTCAGCCCAGGCGCTCGGGGACCTTCCGCGACGCCGGTGGGCCGTGGGCGCGCGTCCGGTGCATGGCCCGGTCGTAGGCACACACCCGATGCTTGCCCTCGGCCTTGGCCGTGTACATGGCGTCGTCGGCATTCTGGATCAGGACCTCGGCGCTCGTCCCGCCCTCCGACGAGGCGAAACCGACGCTTGCCCTCATGGCGAGCCGGTATTCGTGGACCCGGAACGGCTCGTCCAGCTCGGTCAGAAGCCGCTCGAGGATCGCCTCGGTGGTTGCCGGTCCGCCGGAGCTGGGCATCAAAATGGCGAACTCGTCGCCACCGAGCCGGGCCAGGGTGTCCCCGTCCCGCACGGCGCCCGACAGGCGACGCGCCACGGCGCGGAGGAGCTCGTCGCCGGTGTCGTGGCCGAACCGGTCGTTGACCGCCTTGAACTCGTCGAGGTCGAGGTAGACGACGGAGATGTTGCGGTGGTCACGGCGTTGTTCGGCGAGGGACTGGCTGAGTCGATCGTTGAACAGCGTCCGGTTCGCCAACCCGGTCAACGGGTCGTGGAGCGCGAGCCACTCGAGGTCACCCACCATTTCCTGCAGGCGGGACGTTAGCGCTCGGTTCTCCGCCACGAACAGGTACTGGCGCACGACCAGGAGCACGCCGGTGGCGAGAACGAGCCATTCCTCTCCGGCTCCGAACCCGTCCCCCCGCAAGAGCTGGACCACGCCCATGAGGAAAGCGAGTGCGAGGGGGACGTAGGGGATGAATTCGATCCACCGTGGCTCCTGGTCTTCGCTTCGCACCATGTCGGGGAGCGCCGGAACGGGCATGACGGCAGCCACGGCGAGGAGGAGGAAGGCGGCGAACCAGAAGACGTCGACGACGTCGCCCGTCTGGTAGCCGCTGGACAGGCCGACGTAGATGCTGGCCGAATCGCCGAGGAAGAGGAGGAAGACGGAGACGATGATCACCAGGAGGGGGTCCCTCCACGTGCGCGTGCCCCGGACGATGACGGCGAGGAGCATCGCCAGCAGGACGATGTCGGTGCTGGGGAAGGTGAGCAGGGTGACCTGCTGGAGGACCGTCGCCCCCGAGTGCTTGAGCCCGCCGGCATCCACGGCGATGGTCCAGCTGACGAAGAGCAGCGTGGTCACGACGAGGAGACCGTCGACCAACGCCCGGAACCGGCCCGCCCAGTGCAGGCGGGGCCCCGGATAGCTGACGATCGCGGCTGCTGCGAACGGGAGGGCGAGCAGGTACCCGATGCTCGCCCAGGAGCCTCCCGTTTCGGGATGGTGACGCACGATCTCCAGGTAGCACCACGCGACCTGGCCGATTCCCCACGATGCGGCGAAGAGTGCGAAGAACACCCATGCCCGCCGCAGTCGGCCGGTCGCCCTGGCCGCCGCCCACCAGCACACCGGCAGTGCGACCAGGAGGGGCGATGCCGCCTGGGCCAGATCGTCGAGATTGCGCGCGGCGAGGTGGCCCTCCGGCTGCACGGTGACGAGCAGGAGGAAGGCGGCGACCGCGGCGATCGTGCCGACCGCCATCCAGCGGACGCGTCGCTCCCTGTCGGTGCCGGTCGAGGCCGTCATCTCTCCTGTATCGGCAGACGGGCGGCGGACCCTGAGCAGGTGGCCCCACCGGGACGGCCCCGGCCAGCGTCAACCGCACTCGTTGAGGACGTCGATCAACTGCCGCAGGCGGGCGTAGTGGACCTTGTCGAAGCGGAAGGCCAGGCGGGCCAGATCCAGGTGGTCGTGGTCGGTCCGCTCGGGCGGGAACGGCTTGGCCTGGCGGATGACCCCGGAGGCCACGATGTCGCCGAATCGACGGTTGAGGTCGGCCAACTGGTCTTTGTCGGGGGCCACGGCCATCCGGAGCACCAGGAGGTCTCCCACCCAACGGCACGACCGGTAGTTGCGGTAGAAGCCCATCAGCTCCTTGGTGGCCTCGTCGACGTCGTCGGTGATGGTGAAGAGGGAGCGGTCGTCGGCGGAGACCAGGTGGCGGGGCTCCACCTCCTCGGTGAGGAAGCGGCTCCAGCCCTCCCAGTAGCCACCGCCCGGGACATCGAGCATGACCACCGGGGCGGGCTCGGCCCGGCCCGTCTGGAGCAGGGTCAGCAACTCGAAACTCTCGTCGAGGGTGCCGAATCCGCCGGGCAGGACGACGTAGCCGTCGGACTCCTTGATCAGCATGAGCTTGCGGGTGAAGAAGTACCGCATCTCGACGAGCTTGGGATCCTGGGCGATGAACTGGTTCGGCTCCTGCTCGAGCGGCAACCGGATGTTCACCCCGATCGAGAGGTCGCGGCCCGCTCCCTCCATGCCGGCGGCCATGATGCCCGGCCCGGCTCCGGTGACCACCATCCAACCGGCGGCGGCCATCGACGTGGCCAGGTCGCGGGCCTGAAAGTAGGCGGGATGGTCCGGTTCGGTGCGGGCCGATCCGAAAATGGTCACCTTCCTGGCCCGCCGGTACGGCCGGAAGATCCGGAAGGCGGCGGCCATCTCGGCCAGTGCCGAGTCGGCCAGCTTGAGGTCGATCACGTCGGTCCCCTCCGCAGCCATGCCCCCCACGGTGCCGAGCATGGACCGGTAGAGGCGTTGCTGGAGGGACGAGGCGGTGCCGGACTGCAGCTCGTCGACCAGTCGGGAGGCGATGGCCTCGAGGGCACCCCGATCGGCGTCCTGTCCCTCGAAGGGTTGCCGGCGAGCGGGCCCGGCGTGCCCGGGACGCGGACCGTCGGCTCCCCTGACCATCTCAGTGGGCGGCGGCGAGTGCTTCGGCCTGGCCACTCGGTCCGGCGACCCGACCGTACAGCGTGGTCCGTTGGGCCAGCGTCCGCCCGAGTGGGGTGACGATGGACCGGAAGCCGACTGCGTCCATCATCTGGCCGTGGCCGGCCCCCGCCGCCCTCGAGATGTTCTCGTCGATCAGCGTGCCACCGAGGTCGTTGACGCCGGCCCGGAGGATCTGGCGGACTCCCTCGGCACCCATCTTGACCCAGCTGACCTGGATGTTGTCGATGGCACCCCGATAGGCGATGCGGCCGACGGCATGCATGAGGAGGGTCTCGCGGAAGGTGGGTCCTCGCCGGGACCGGCGCTGCAGGTAGATGGGCGTGGCCATGTGCACGAAGGGGAGGGGGACGAACTCGGTGAACCCCCCGGTCTCGCGCTGGAGGTCGCGGGTCCGGATCAGATGGCGGGCCCACGAACGAGGCTGCTCGACGGCCCCGAACATGATGGTGACATTGGAGCGCAGTCCCACCTCATGGGCGGTCCGATGGGCGAAGAGCCACTCGTCGGTGGAGATCTTGTCGGGGCACAGCACGGCCCGCACCGGGTCGTCGAGGATCTCCGCCGCCGTGCCGGGAAGCGTCCGGAGCCCGGCGTCTCGCAGGAGGACCAGGTAGTCGGCCAGCGGCACGCCCGACCGCCGGGCACCCTCGGTGACCTCCAACGCGGTGAACCCGTGGATGTGGATGGTGTCCGACGCCTGGCGTACGGCCTTGATCACCTCGAGGTAGTAGCCGCCGTCGAACTTGGGGTGGATCCCGCCCTGGAGGCACACCTCGGTGGCCCCGTGCTCCTCGGCCTCCCTCACCCGGTCGGAGATCTCGGTCAGTTCGAGCAGGTACGGGCTGCCACGCAGATTGAGCGACAACGGCCCCTTGGAGAAGGCACAGAACTTGCATTTGAAAGTGCACACGTTGGTGTAGTTGATGTTGCGGTTGGCCACGTAGGTGACCTCGTCGCCGACGGCCGCGTGGCGGAGCCTGTCGGCCACCGCGGCCACGGCCCGCACCTCGGGTCCGCGGGCGCCGAACAGGGTGACGATCTCGTCCTCTCCCACCGCGTTGCCGTCGAGGACGCCGGCCAGCACGTCCTCCACCGCACCGCGTGCGGTGGCCACGGTGGCCACCGGGGGGGCGCCGACCGCTCCCCGGTCGACGGCCACCGGTCCGAGGAGTTCCGGTGGGGGGAACCCGGCGCCCGAGCACCAGGGGTGGTCGCGGCCGAGCCCTTCCGCGTCCGAGGCGTCGAGCACCGGGAAGCGCATGGCGTCGTGGAGCCATCGGTCGGGGTCGAGGGCGAACTCGGGGTATAGCGTCAGCCGGGGGGCGAGGGTGTGGCCCGCTGCCTCGGTGGCCGACCGCAGGATCCCGAGGGCCGGCCAGGCCCGCTCGGGGTTGACGTGGTCGGCGGTGACCGGCGAGACGCCGCCCCAGTCGTCGATGCCGGCCTCGACCAGGGGAGCGAGGTGGTCCGAGAGGTTGGGGGGTGCCTGCAGGTGGACGTCGGGGGGGAGCACCAGCCGGGCCGCAGCGATCGTCCACAGGAGCTCGTCGGTCGAGCAGGGCGGGGACCGGTGCATCGAGGTGCCCGGCTTGGGCAGGAAGTTCTGGACGATCACCTCCTGCACGTGGGCGTGGCGCCGATGGCTGGCCGCGATGGCCTCCAGGGTGGCCAGGCGATCGGCGCGGGACTCTCCGATGCCGACCAGGAGGCCGGTGGTGAAGGGGACCCGGGCACGGCCTGCGGCCTCCAGGGTGGCAAGGCGCCGGGCAGGGTCCTTGTCGGGGGCCGAGCGGTGGGCGGCCAGGTCGGGATTGACCGACTCGATCATCATCCCCTGGCTGGCCGTGACCTCCCGGAGGCGGACCAGATCCTCGTAGTCGAGGGCCCCGGCGTTGGCGTGGGGCAACAGCCCGGTCTCCTCGAGGACCGCCCGGCAGGCGGCTACCAGGTAGTCGACCGTCGAGGAGTACCCGTGGTCGTCGAGCCACCGACGGGCTTCGGGGTAGCGCTCCTCGGGGCCCTCTCCCAGGGTGAACAGTGCCTCGTGGCACCCAGCGGCCCGGCCGGCCCGTGCGATGTCGAGCACCTGCTCTACGGTCAGGTAGGGCGTGTCGGCCCGGGCCGGGGCCTTGGCGAAGGTGCAGTAGCCGCAGCGATCGCGGCACAGCATGGTCAGTGGGATGAACACCTTGGGCGAGAAGGTGATGCGGTTGCCGTGGTGCGAGTCGCGCACGTGGCGGGCCCGCTCCTGGATGGCGGGCAGCGGGGCACCGATCAGAGCATCGGCGTCGTTCTCCGGGCCGGGCCCGGCGGCGGCGTGCACAGCAGGGGAGCCGGGGTCGGCGGGCATCGGCGACACCTTACCGGGGCAGGCCGGCGGAGCGACCCGGGCAGGGCACGGCAACATGGGCACGGCGCGGCAACGTGGTCATCCGCGGACCGGCCGCGCCGCTGATCGGGGTTGAGGCAGATCGATGTCGCCGGCGGCCGCAGTGTCGACCAGCCAGAGCACGCGGTCGGCGACAACGAGCGCCGCCGGGAGGCTCTCGCCGGCCATGATGCGAGCGAACGCCTCGTGCTTGGACGCACCCGAGACGGTGAAGACGACCAGGCGCGCCCGGGCGATGCCGGCGAGGGGGAGGGGGATCCGGCGATGGGGATTGCCGGCGTTCGGGTCGCGGTTGGCCACCACCAGTACGTCGGGATCGGCGAGCTCCAACGCCGCGGAGCCGGGGAAGAGCGAGGCGCAGTGGCCGTCGGGCCCGAGCCCAAGGTGGACCAGGTCCAGACGGACCAACGGTTCGACCAGGGCCTGGTACGCGGCCGCGGCCTCGTCGGGAGAACCGGACCGGTACATCGGATGATCGCCGTGCACGGGTCCCACCACGTCCACCAGGGCCTCGGTGATCATCCGATGGTTGGAGTCAGGGTGGTCGGGGGGAACGCCCCGCTCGTCACCCACATACAGGTCGACGGTCGTCCAGTCGACCCCGGCCCCGGGCTCTCCGGCCTGCCCCGTCCTCGTGAGCTCGGCCAGGCGGCGGTAGCACTCCTCGGCGGTGGCCCCGCCCGAGAGGAAGAGCGAGAACGGGCCACCCCGGCGCTCGGCGATCGTTGCGGAGACCAGGTCGGCAAAGGCGTCGGGGACCGACGCCACCAACTCCACCGCGCCGTTCATCGGCCCGGTGACCTCATTGGGGGAGTTCAGTCAGCCGACCGCCGCTCATCTCGAGGTCGATCACCGGGTTGCGCCACTCGTCCCCCGACCGCTCCGCCAGCAGATCGGCCATGTGCGGTCCCCAGGTTCCCGCCGCATAGGGATGCAGGCCTCCACCCGGCTCGGACCATGCCTCGAGGTAGGGATCGACGATCCTCCATGCCTGCTCGACCTCGTCGGACCGGATGAACAGCGTGGCATCCCCGACCATGGCGTCGTGGATCAGGCGCTCGTAACCGTCAGCGGCCTCGGTGCCCGCGAACGCCTCGGCATAGGAGAAGTCCATGGCCACCGACCGGATGTGGAACCTCTCCCCGGGCACCTTGGCCCCGAACTCGAGGCTGATCCCCTCGTCGGGTTGGATCCGGAGGATCAGGGTGTTGGGCCGCAGGTCGCGACTGGAGCGGTGGTCGAAGAGCAGGAACGGCACCTGCCGGAAGGTGAGGGCGACCTCGGTGACCCGCGCCGGCAGGCGCTTGCCGGTCCGGACGTAGATTGGAACCCCTGCCCACCGCCAGTTCTCGACTCGGAGGCGGAGGGCCAGATACGTCTCGGTCTGGCTGTCGGGGGCGACGGCGTCCTCCTGGCGGTAGCCGACCACCGGCCGGCCGTCGATCGTCCCGGCCGTGTACTGCCCGCGCACCGACTTGTCCACCGCCTCGTCCGGAGTGGGGATGTCGATGGCCTGCAACAGCTTCACCTTCTCGTCGCGGATCCGGTCGGCGTCGGTGCTGGTCGGGGACTCCATTAGGGTGAGGGCCAGGACCTGCATCACGTGGTTCTGGACGATGTCACGGAGGGCGCCGGCCGTCTCGTAGAAACCGCCCCGGTGCTCGACGCCCAGGCTCTCGGCCACGGTCACCTGGACCTGCTCGATGTAGCGGCGGTTCCAGATCGGCTCGAAGATGGCGTTGGCGAAGCGGAGGGCCAGGACGTTCTGGACCGTCTCCTTCCCCATGTAGTGGTCGAT
>DAIMIK010000023.1:0-11843 GCA_036722795.1 Acidimicrobiales bacterium
CCCAGGTCGACGCCTTCCGCACCAAGAAGGAGACCATGAAGGCCACCTACACGGCAGCCGAGGCGCAGACGAAGATCGGTGAGGCGGTCTCGGGCATCTCCGAGTCGATGAGCGACGCCGGCCTGTCGATGCAGCGGGCGCAGGACAAGATCGCCGGCATGCAGGCCAGGGCCGGCGCCATGGACGAGCTGCTGGCCTCGGGGGCCCTCACCGACCTCACCAATCCGGTCGACGACATCCAGACCCAGCTGGACAAGGCCTCGACCACTTCGGCCGTCGACACCCAACTGGCCGCCCTCAAGGCAGAGGTCGGTGCCGGGAGCGCTCCGGCGGAGCTCGGGCCGGTCGGCCACGAGGAGTCCCCGTCATGATCATCCGCATCCTGGGCGAGGGCCAGTACGAGGTCCCCGACGCGGAACGGGGCACGCTGGAAGGGCTGGATGCCGCACTGGTGAACGCCGTCGACGTCGGCGAGGAGGCCGCCTTCACAGCCGCGCTGAGGGCCATCACCGACGAGGTGCGACGGGCCGGGCAGGCGCTGGCCGACGACGCCTTCGCCCCGTCCGACCTGGTCGTGCCCTTTGCCGACGCCACCCTCGCAGAGACCAAGTCCCTGCTCGCCGACTCCGGTGACGCAGCCGGGCAGGACGACCGCTGATGGCTACGCCATGAGCACCGCACGCAACATTCCCCCGGACCGGGGCCTCAACATCCGGATGTTCGCCACCGGGCTGATGATCGTGATCCTCTACGCGGTCGTCATCGGGCTGCTGATCGCCTTCGGTCTGTCGTGGTCCCTCGTCCTCATCCTCGCCGGGGCCATCCTCTTCGTGCAGTACTGGTTCTCCGACAAGATCGCCCTGTTCGGGATGGGCGGACGGTTGGTCACCCCGGAGCAGGCGCCCCAGCTCCACGGGGTCATCGACCGGCTGTGCGCCATGGCGGACATGAAGAAGCCCCGGGTGGCCATCGCCGACACCGATGTCCCGAACGCCTTTGCCACCGGACGGAGCCCGAACAGCGCGGTGGTCTGCGCCACCACCGGCCTGATGCGCCGCCTGGACGAGTCCGAGCTCGAAGCGGTGCTCTCCCACGAGCTCTCCCACGTGGCCCATCGCGATGTTGCCGTCATGACCATCGCCAGCTTCCTCGGGATGATGGCCGGCCTGGTCACCCGCATGATGCTGTGGACCGGACTGATCGGGGGATTCGGCGGCAACCGGGGCGGCAACGGCAACGGAGGCAACGACAATGCCGCCCTCGTCGAGTTGGGCGTGCTGGTCGTATCGGTGGTCGTCTACGCCATCAGCTTCCTGCTGACCATGGCGCTGTCGCGCTATCGCGAACTGGCCGCCGACCGGGCCGGGGCCCTCCTCACCGGGCGGCCGTCGGCGCTGGCCTCGGCGCTGGTCAAGGTGACCGGGGAGATGTCGCGCATCCCGACACGCGACCTCCGGGCCTCCGAGAGCTTCAACGCCTTCTACTTCACCCCGGCCATCGCCAAGAACGGGGTCAGCCTGTCCACGATCTTCTCCACCCATCCGTCGCTCGACAAGCGGCTCGCCCAGCTCGCCGCCATCGAGGCCGAACTGGGCCGACCTTCATGACCGGGGAGGCCGGCCGGTGATCGGGTGCCGCTGATGGGCACTGCCTGATGGAGACTGCCTGATGGGGACTGCCTGATGGGCCTGCTCGACACGCTGCTCGGGCGGACCAAGCCGGTCCAGTCCAACCTGGACGCCCTGTTCGCCCTGCCGTCGGCCTCCGTCACCCTCCAGAGCGCGGCAGGGATGTCGTGCTCGGGGAATGCCGGGGTGTGCTTCAAGCCGCCTTCCGGGCAGGGGTTCGAAGAGATGCAGGCCGAAGTGGTCAAACTCCTGTCCATGGACGGCACCGGCGGGCTGCGCAAGGCAGAGGATGCCTACGGCTATCACTGGCTGGTGGTCGAGGACCCGGACATCGAGGCACTGGTCACACGGATCCACCTGGTGAACTCGTCCCTGTCCGATGCCGGCTGGGGCCCCCAGCTGCTCTGCTCGGTCTTCGGCCTCGCCACCCTGCCCACCACCGATCCACCGTCGGAAGCCGACGCGGGTCCGGTGCCGTCCATCACCGTCGGGCCCGGCCACGTGGTGCCGTCCACCGCCTTCCTGGTCTACCTGTTCAAACGGGGCACGTTCTACCCCTTCGTGCCCACCGGCACCGAGAAGCGGGACATCGAAGAGGAATTGAAGCTGAAGAGCCTGGTGGCCGACGATCTGGTCGTGGAGGCCGACCTCGATCGGTGGTTCCCCCTGTGGGACCTCCCCGTCGGTTGATCGCCCCCCAACCGTGGACCTGACTCTCCGGCCGGAGCCCCTGGCCGTCAGCCGGCTGCCCGGCGACGCCCCGTGGCCGTCGGCCCCCGCCGGCACTTCCCTCTTTTCGGCCACTCGCATCGGTGCCGAGCTCTCCGTGGTCTGCGAGCCGGCCTCGGCCCCCGCCGGATCGCGGGTCGAGGCCGGGTGGCGGGCTCTGAGCGTGGCCGGGGCCCTCGATCTTGCCCTGGTCGGGGTAGTGGCCGAGCTGACCGCCGCCCTGGCCGAGATGGACGTCACCGTCTTCGTCCTCTCCACCTTCGACACCGACCACCTGCTGGTCCGCACCGGGGACGTGGACCGGGCGGTGGAGGCCCTCCGGTCCGCCGGCCACACGGTGCAGTAGGAGCAAACGCCGTGCGGTCCCCGGCGCCCGGGGCGCAGTCGGCCAGCACGCCCGCTTCGACCATGGCCCGGATCGCGTGCCCACAGGCCCGCAACAGCTCATCGGACACCTCGGCGCCGGGCTCGGGCAGGGCGTCCTCGACTCGATGCAGGAGCAGCGGGTATTCCAGGTGAACAGCCCTTCCGGGTTCTGCGCCCGTCCGACTCCTACTGGTAGCCGGACGGCGACCGGGGCGATGGGCACCTGTCCCCGCCGGTTGCATGCCACGTCCCGGGCAGGTCAACCACGTGCGGCGTCGATCCCGTCGATGGCCCGGGCCAGGTCGAGGTCGAGCCGTGTGATGCCGTCCGAGTCGTGGGTCACCAGGGCCAGGGTCACCGTGTCGTAGCGGATGTCGATGTCAGGGTGGTGGTCCGCCGCCTCGGCCAGGCGGCCCACCTCGCCCACGTAGGACAGGGCGTCGGCGAAGCTCGGGAGGGTGACCGACTTGATGAGCTTCCCTCCCAGCAGACGCCAGTGCCCGGCACCCTCGGTGGACAGCGCGTCGAGCACCTCCGACTCGCTCAGGGTGGGATGGCGCATCGCGGGTTCCTCCTCGGTCATCGCGTCGGTCAGGCGGTGGCCCCCACCGGCGCGGTGGGGGTGAATGCGACGGGCATGGATTCGTAGCCGGACACGAAATTGGCCTCCCGCTTGGGCGGCTCACCCTCGTCCACCAGGGCCAGGTCCGGCAGCCGGTCGAGCAGCCGGTCGAGCATGACACTCAACTCCATGCGGGCCAGACGATTGCCCATGCAGAAATGGGCACCGAATCCGAACGCCACGTGGTCGTTGGGGCTCCGCCGGATGTCGAAACGCTCGGGCTGGTCGAACACCCGTTCATCACGATTGGCGGAGGGGTAGAGCAGCAGCAGCTTCTGCCCTTGCCGCAGGGTCTCCCCGTGGAGCTCCACGTCCCTGGTCATCCGCCGCGCCATGTTCTTGATCGGTGACACCCACCGCAGCATCTCCTCGACGGCCGCCGGCATCAGGCTGCGGTCCTCGGACAGGTCTCGGAACTGGTCCGGACGGCGGAGCAACTCGTACATGCCGCCGCTGAGCACGTGGCGGGTCGTCTCGTCGCCGCCGACCAGGATCAGCAGCGACTCGTAGATCAACGACGCCTCGTCCAACCGGTCCCCCTCGATCTCGGCGTGGACCAGGGTCCCGATGAGGTCGTCGGACTGCCCGTCCCGGCGCCGCTGATCGGCCACCGCGGTGATGTACCCGGCGTACTCGATGGCGGCCAGGGCCGCCTGGTCCATGGCTCCGGGATCGGGCGAGCCCAGCGCCTTGACCATGTCGTCGGACCACCGCAGCAGGTCGTCGCGGTCCTCGGGGGCCACCCCCAGCATGTCGCCGATAACGATCATGGGCAGGGGGGCGGCGATGTCCCGCACGAAGTCGGCCGAACCGGCCTCGCACACCCGGTCGATGATCGCGTCGCAGATGGCGCGGATGCCGTCCTCGCTCTCCCGGATGCGCCGCGGGGTGAACCCTTCGTTGACCAGGCGCCGGCGGCGCACGTGCTCGGGGGCGTCGGTGTCGATCATCATCGGCAGCGCCTCACTGTCGGGTCGGATGCCGCCGGCGTTGGAGAAGGTCTCGGGGTCCTTGGAGATCTCCTTGACGTCGGCGTAGCGGGTGATGCCCCACACGCCCGCGGCCTCGTCGAAGTAGGCGGGCGCATGCTCGCGCATCCAGGCGAAGGCGGGAAATGGGTCGCCGCCGTAAAAGGTCCCGTCGGTCAGGCCGATGGTCAGGTCAGCGGGCGGCGTGGTCATGGGTGGGTCATCGACTCGGGCCGGACCGCCTGGTCGAACTGCTCGCCGGTCAGGTAGCCGAGCGCCACGGCCGACTCGCGGAGGGTGCTCCCCTCCTTGTGGGCCTTCTTGGCCACCTCGGCCGCCTTGTCGTATCCGATCAGCGGGTTGAGCGCGGTCACCAGCATGAGCGAGTTCTCGAGGTGCTGGCGGATGCGGGCCTCGTTGGGCTCCAGCCCCTCGACGCAGAACCGGGAGAACGCGGCCGACGCCTCGGTCAACAGGCGCACCGAGTGCAGGACATTGTGGATGATGACCGGCTTGCACACGTTCAACTCGAGATTGCCCCGGGCCCCGGCCATGGCCACCGCGGCGTCGTTCCCGTAGACCTGGATGCACACCATGATCATGGCCTCGCACTGGGTGGGGTTGACCTTGCCCGGCATGATCGACGAGCCCGGCTCGTTCTCGGGCAGCGAGAGCTCCCCGAGCCCGCTGCGGGGGCCGGACCCCAGCCACCGGAGATCGTCGGCGATCTTGATCAGGGAGCCGGCCAGTGTGCGCAGGGCCCCGCTGGCCATCACCAACGCGTCATGGGCCGCCAAGGCGGCGAACTTGTTGGGTGCGGAGACGAACGGCAGCCCGGTGAGCTCGGCGATGGCCGAGGCCACCCTGGTCCCGAACTCGGGATGGGTGTTGAGTCCGGTTCCCACCGCGGTGCCGCCGGCCGCCAGCTCGTAGAGGTCGTCGAGGGTGAACTCGATCCGATGGAGATCGGCGTCGAGCTGGGCGACGTACCCCGAGAACTCCTGACCGAGCGTCAGCGGCACCGCGTCCATCAGGTGGGTGCGGCCGATCTTGGTGATGCCGGCGAACGCCTCCGCCTTGCCCTGCAGGGCGTTCCGGAGATGTTTGACGGTCGGCAGCAGCCGATGGGTGATCTCCTCGACGGCGGCGATGTGCATGGCGGTCGGGAAGGTGTCGTTGGAGGACTGCGACATGTTGACGTCGTCGTTGGGGTGCACCGGCACCTTGGACCCCATCTCGCCACCGGCCATCTCGATGGCGCGGTTGGCGATCACCTCGTTGGCGTTCATGTTGCTCTGGGTGCCGCTGCCCGTCTGCCAGACGCTCAGGGGGAAGTGGTCGTCCAGCTTCCCCTCGGACACTTCCCGCGCCGCGGCGATGATCAGCGAGGAGGTCTCGGGCGACAGCTTGCCCAGGTCGGCGTTGACCTGGGCCGAGGCCTCCTTGAGCACGCCGATGGCCCGGACGAGCGGTTCGGGCATCCGGTCGTCACCGATCGGGAAGTGGTGCAGGGAGCGAGCCGTCTGGGCGCCCCAGTACCGGTCCGCCGGCACCTCGATGGCCCCCATGGAGTCGGTCTCGGTGCGAACGTCCTTGGTCATGCTCGGTTCCTTTCGTGTGGGCCCACCACGGTGCGGGTGGGGTCTGCCGGTCCCGGGTCAGTCGGTCGCATGGCGGCAGTCCGGGCAGAATCCCACCAGGTCGAACTGATGTCCGGTGACCTGATAGCCCTGCTCTTCGGCGACGGCGCGGGCGGCTTCGGCCATCGCCCGCTCGAGGCGGGGGGAAGGCACCACGTCCTCGACCTTCCCGCACCGCCCGCAGGCCAGGTGGTGGTGGTGCCCGGCCAGCTCCTCGGCCAGCTCGTACCGACCGTGATCGTCGACGCCCGAGACCCGCCGGACCACCCCGGCGTCGATCAGCGCGGTGACGTTGCGATAGGCGCTGCTCTGGGGGAGCTCGATGGTCGAGGCCAGGATCTCGGGGATGGAGAGCGGCCGGCCCGCACCGGCCAGGGTGGCCACCAGGGCCTGGCGCATCGGGGTGTACCGCTGCTCGAGGCCGGCCAGGCGCAGTGCGACCTGCTCGTGGACGGAAGGTGCTGCGCTCACACCGGAAACACTACGGCGTCCGGCATCCCGGTCTGTGCGGGGGGCCGCCCCGTGCTCAGGAGGCACCGAGGTCCCCGTGGCGAGGGTGCCGGATGGAGAGCTCGCCGGCCGGGGCCCGCCGGGCAGGGGTGCGGGATCCCCACCGCCTCCGGGCCGAGGTGACGGCGAAGGCCGCGAGGTACGCGCCGGTGGCCACGCCGAGGATCCCGAAACTGGGAGGCATCCTCGGGAACAGGTAGGCCAACGTCAGCCCCGACCACATCGAGACGACGGCGATGCCGGCCGAGAGCCATAGGGCGACGAACGGCCGCGAGGTGAGCCGCTGACTGGCCCCCGCAGGAGCCGCCAGCAGCCCGAGCAGCAACAGTGCGCCGACCGCCTGGGTGGCCACGCCGGCGGTGATGCCCAGCAGGATGAAGAAGGCGTAGCCGAGGGACCGCACCGGCACGCCCCGGGCCGAGGCCACCGCCTCGTCGAGGCTGGCGAACAGCAGCGGCCGCCCGATGGCGACGAAGACGACGACGATGGCCAGGGCCACGACGGCGTCGGTGAACGCCTGCGACGACGACAGCCCGAAGATGGAGCCGAAGAGGACGTTGACCCCGGCATTGGCACCCACCCCCCCGGTGCCGCTCCGGGACGTGGTGAAGATGGTCAGGAAGAGGGCGCCGAGGCCCAGCACCCAGGCGAACACCGATCCGATCACCGTGTCGTCGGCGGTGGCCCTCCGACCCAGGGCCGCCATCACGACGGCCACCGCGATGCACCCACCGTAGAGGCCGACCCGCAGATCGATTCCGAAGGCGAGCGCCGCCAGCGCGCCCGTGAAGGCCACGTGCGACAAGGCATCACCGGAGAACACCTGGCCCCGCAACACCACCACGTAACCGACCAGACCGGCCGCCAGGGCGATGCAGGTGCCGGCCCCGAATGCAGAACGCAGGAAGGGGTGGGCAAGCATGTGGGCGATCCCCACCAGCGGGTCGACGGTCGTCATGCGCCCACCACCGTCGGCTGCCCGGGGTGGGCCCCCGACGCGGACCGGCCCCGTAGCCGGTTGGCCGATGCCCGGCCGGCCGCGGCCGTCACGTAGACGGCAAAGCCGAAGGTCGAGACGTAGAAGCCGACCGGGTAGACCGAGAAGAAGGCCACACCGAGGGAGAGCCAGGTGATGGCCACGGCCACCACGATCGTGACCACGAAGCTCGCCGCCGGCCGGGCGGTGATCTGCTGGGCGGCGGCGGCCGGCATCACCAGCAGGGCGAAGACCAACAGTGCCCCGGTGATCTGGCTCACCTCTGCCGCGGTGCAGCCGAGGAGCACCAGGAAGGTGATCGAGAGCGCCCGGACCGGAACCCGTCGGGCCGCGGCCACGTCGGTGTCGACCGTGGCGAAGAAGAGCGGTCGGGCCAGGACGGCCAGGACGGCCAGGGCGGCCACCGCCACCGCCCCGAGGGCCACCACCTGCCCGTCCGAGATGCCGAGGAACGTTCCGAACAGCAGTCCGGTCAGGCTGTCGAGGAAGCCGCCGTAGAGGCTGACGAACAATGCCCCGCTGGCCAGGGCAAAGGCCTGGACGGTACCGATCACCGCCGACTCCTCGCTTCTCGCCCGCCCCGAGGACGACCGCGGCACGACGGCGATGACGAGGGCGGCCACGATGCTGGCGGCGAAGTAGCCGATCGTCGCACTGAGGCCCAGCCAGATTGCGCAGGCGGCACCCGGGAACGACACCACGGCCAGGGTGTGGCCGGCGAAGCTCTGCCGTCGCAGCACCATGAACCAACCGACGGCGCCGGCGATGACGGCCACGATGGTCCCGGCCCGGTAGGCGTTCACCATGAAGTGCAGGGCGAAGATCTGATGCACGTCGTCCACCGGGTTCAACGCCAGCCCACCGGCGGCCGGGGTCATGACGGCTCCGGTGGGGTCGGCTCCGGTGGGGTCGGCGCCGGTGGGGTCGGCTGCGGTGTCGTCACCGGGGACGTCCGGAGTGCCGGTCGGCGTGGTGGGCCGGAGCTTCGGGATGGCCGACGACCACCAGGCGCCCCCCGGAGGACCGCAGCACCTCGATGGTCGTCCCGTACAGGGCGCTGAGGGTCGCCGAGTTGATGACGTCCTCGGGCGCCCCGCTGACCGCACGGCCCTGGGCCACGTAGACCACGCCGTCGAGGGACGACACGATCGGGTTGACGTCGTGGGCGACGATGAGCACCGTGATCCCGTACTCCTTGCTGATGTCGGAGATGAGGCCGGCCACCGACGCCTGATTGGGAAGATCCAGGCTGTCCAGGGGTTCGTCGAGCAGAAGCAGCCGGGGGCGGCGGACCAGCGCCTGCGCGATCAGCAGTCGCTGCTGCTCGCCTCCGGACACCTCGCCGATCGGGCGGTGTGCGTACGAGCCGGCACCGACCAGCTCGATCACCTCGTCCACCCGCCGGCGCTGGGCCCGGCGATCGGCGAAGAGCCAGGCACCGCCTGGGATCGGCAGGCCCCAGCGGTCGCCGTCGCTGCCCAACCGCACCACGTCGATGCCTCGGATCCGGAGGCTCGGGTCGAAGTTCCTCCTCTGGGGGAGGTACCCGATATCCCGGCCGGTGCTGCCGGGAGGCCCGCCGAGGACGGTCGCCGTGCCTTCGGTCAGGGGCACCGTCCCGAGGATTGCCTTGACCAGGGTCGACTTCCCCGACCCGTTGGGCCCGAGGACGGCTACGAACCGCCCCTGGCCGACCTCGAGGTCCACGTGCGACCAGATGGTCCGGCCGCCGAGCCGGACGGCCGCGTTCTCGAACAGCACCGCCGGCCCGTCCCCGGTGACATCGGCCGACACCTGCTCAGCCATCGGCTCTGGCCAGAGCTGCCTGGATGCCCAGGAGTTGCCTCGTCTGCCATGCCTGGAAGGTCGCGCCGACGGGCTGGAGGGTCTCGGTGATGGTGGCCACCGGGATGTGGGCGGCCCGCACCTCGTTGAGCTGAACCTGGATGTCCGGGGTGACGTTCTGGCTGTTGTAGACGTAGATCCTGATCTGACGGGTCCGGATCTGGCTGTCGATGGCCTGCTTGTCGGCGGCCGAGACGTCGATGCCCTCGCTGACCGCCTTGAGGAACGTGGGCGGGGTGACCAGATCGAGGCCCAGGGCGGGGGCCACCATCGCCACGACGGACTCCGACGCACCGATCGGGGTACCCGAGTAGCGAGCCTTGATGGCGGAGATGGTGGCGTCGTAGGGCTGCAGGTCCACTGTGGTGAACCGCACCTCCTGCTGGTCGAAGTACGAGCGGTCGGTCGGGTCGAGGGATGCGAAGTCGCCTGCCAGGGCGTGGACGACCGCCTGCACGTCGGCCGGGTCGTACCACCGGTGGGGGTTGCCGCCGACCGGCACCCCGAGCAGGGTGCCCACGTCGAGTGTCGTCCGGTTCCCCCCGTCCGCGGCCAGCAGCCTGGGGACCCACGGGTCGTAGCCGATGCCGTTCTCGATCACCAGCTGGGCCCCGGCCAGGGTCCGGGCGTCGGCCGCAGTCGGCTCGTAGGCGTGCGGATCCGTATTCGGGTTGGTAATGATACTCACAACCTGGACGTGGTCACCGCCGAGCTGGGCAGCGATGCTGCCCCAGAAGTCCTCTGCCGCCACCACGTCGATCACCCGCCCGGATGTGGCGCCGGTGGTCGGCCCCCCCGAGGGGGTCGCACTCGTTCCACAGGCGGTCAAGCCCAACGAGCCCAGCACGACGGTGCCCGTCAGGACCACGCCTGCCGTCCGGCCCCTTCTTCGCCGGCGCAGCCGCCGCAGTGATGCCCGGCGCACGTAGGGCACGGTGCGGATTCCTCTCCTCGTGGGACAGTCCACACTCTATATGGGAATGATTCTCATTGCAAGAACACACCCGCGGGCACCTGCTGTTCAGGTGCGGAGTGCGACGCCTGCCAGCCAGACCTCGCGGGCCCGTGCCACGTCCTCGGCCCGCGGGCCGTCGCCGACGCCGGGGACCTCGAGGATGGCGGGCAGGCCCTGCAGCGCGGGGTGGCCGAGGAGCGCGGACAGTCCCTCGGAGCCGATCGTTCCCTCCCCGATGTTCTCGTGGCGGTCCCTGTTGGCGCCGAAGGCGACCTTGGAGTCGTTCAGGTGCAGGCAGCGGAGGCGGTCGAGCCCGACGGTGCCGTCGATCAGGTCGATCAGGTCGTCGGACTCCCCGGTCGTGGCGAAGGGGATGCCCGAGGCCCACAGGTGCTGGGTGTCGAGGCACACCCCGAGCCGCCCGTCACCACCGGCCGCCTCGACCACCCGGGCCAGCTCGTCGAACGACCGGCCCACCGTGTCCCCGGCCCCGGCGGCGTTCTCCAACAGGATCGGGCACGGATCCTCGGAGGCGTCCACTGCAGCGAGGGCCTCGCTCAACGCATCGACCACCCCGGGCAGCGCCGTGTCGAAACCACTGCCGCGATGGCTCCCGATGTGCAGGACCAGACCGTCCGCGCCCATGCCCTCGGCGGTGGCCAGATTGGCGATCAGGCACGCCCTCGACTTGTCGGCCAGGACGGGGTCGGGGGAGGCCAGGTTGATCAGATAGGTCGCATGACAGAACGTGGAGGTGACCGTCGGGTGCTCCGCCTGGGCTGCCCGGTAGCCGGCCAGGACCTCGGGGCCGTACTGCGAGGGCTTCCACATGCGGGGGCTCTGGGTGAAGATCTGGACGACCTCCGCTCCGATCTCCGCCCCGTGCTCGAGGGCGGGCACCAGTCCCTTTCCCGCTCTGACGTGGGCACCGATCAGCATGCGGGCACCGTAGCAGCGGGGTTCCGGGGAGCCCTCGGGCACCCCGTCGGGTCGTGATCGTCGAGGAACGAGTGGCCGGGCGCCCGGAGGAGCGCGAACCCCCCGCCCTTGCAGAACCCGATGACGCCGATCCGGCCGGTGGAGTCGTCCCGCCCGGTGGGCCAGGCGCGTGCGGCCTCCAGGTCGCCCGCAGCTGATACCGGTGTGGATCGACCTGGAGGGCAACGACCTGGTGTTCAGCACGGCGAAGGGCCGGGCCAAGTGCGCCATTCTGGGCAAGAGCCCCTACGTGGCGGTGTCCGTGGTCGATCCGGACGACCCCTACAACGTGGTCGTGGTGCGGGGCACCGTCGAACCGACGGAAGAGGGTGCGGGCGCCCACATCGACTCCCTGGCCAAGAAGTACCTCGGTGGGGACACCTACCCCATGCTCACGCCGGAGAGGTGCGGGTCAAGTACCGGGTGCTCGCCGACAGTGTGGTGATGCAGTCGAACGACGATGCCTAGGAGCGCCGGGTACCCGCCCTGGCCGGCACCGAGTCCACTGCGCCCCTGAGGACGGAGCCGAGCCGGGCGATGGCTTCCAGACGGTCGCCTCCGGCTCGGCCGGCGTCGGCAGGCGACACGATGCACCCGTCGGCGCC